>CAMWKM010000048.1 GCA_947174835.1 uncultured Prevotella sp. | reverse complement strand
ATATGAGGGGGAGCTTCATTCGCCCCCCACAATCTAAGGATGCTGTTTGCGGTTCGTAAACATGATACTTACGCCTCGTAAGTATGATACTTAGACAACGTAAACACCATAGTAATGTTTTTTAAGGATTACATCATCAAATAGATAATTGATAGTATTCTCGCTTGTTATATATCGAATTACAACAAAACAGAATATTTTAATTACAGAACGTAAGTTTATTTAATTTTTATGAACAAAATTACTATAAATTCCTTTGTTTTCCTTTCAATTTGCAATAATTTTGCACCCGATAAACAACTTTACGATATTGTTAGTTATAAACACAATGATGATAGAAAGTATGAAAACTAAGAAACGTTGGAAGATTCTCATGACGGTGATGACGCTGATTGCCGTCGCAGGTGTTTTTGTGGGCGAACCCACGTTTGAGTGTGACTGGTCGGTGATTTCTGCTGCTGATGTGGCATGGCTGATCACGGCCACTATTTTCGTGCTGATGATGACCCCCGGACTGTCGTTCTTCTATGGCGGCATGGTGGGTGCAAAGAACGTCATCTCCACGATGCTCCAGTCGTTCATTGCCATGGGTCTCATTTCCGTGCTGTGGGTAGTCATTGGCTTTTCGCTTTGTTTCGGAGATGACATTGGTGGCATCATCGGCAATCCGCTGACATTCCCCATGTTCCATAATGTCGGTGCAGATGTCTACACGACACCCGCCGGCAATATTCTTGGCGGTGTCACTATCCCGCTGGCACTCTTTGCCCTGTTTCAGATGAAGTTCGCCATCATCACGCCATCGCTCATCACGGGCTCATTTGCCGAGCGTGTGCGCTTCTCGGCCTATATGTTCTTCATGATATTCTTCTTTTTCATCATCTACTGCCCACTGGCCCACATGACGTGGCATCCGGAAGGACTGTTCTGCCGCTGGGGAGTTATCGACTTTGCGGGAGGTATCGTGGTTCATGCCTCCAGCGGTGTAGCGGCACTGGCCGGTGCCATCTACTTAGGACGACGAAAAGCAGAGACCCGCAACAGCGAGCCGGCCAACATTCCGTTCGTGCTGTTAGGTGCTGCCCTGTTGTGGCTGGGATGGTTTGGCTTCAATGCCGGTTCGTCTCTTCATGCCGACGGTCAGGCCGTGAAGGCTTTCCTCAACACCAACACTGCTTCGGCCACCGCCATGATGACATGGATATTCTTTGACTGCCTGCGAGGACGCAAGCCGTCGGCCATGGGAGCCGCCGTAGGCTGTGTGGTAGGTCTGGTGGCCATCACGCCGTCAGCAGGCTATGTCACCGTCGGCCAGAGCATTGCCATTGCCTTCATTATAACGCTCATCTGCAACTTGGCCGTATATTGGCGTTCACACACCAGCATTGACGATGCCCTCGATGTGTTCCCTACTCATGGTACAGGCGGTATCTTCGGTACGGTTCTAACGGGTATTTTCATTCAGGAAGGACTCATTGCCGGCACATGGGATGGCTTTGTTGTCTTCCTCTACCACCTGCTGGCCATCGTCATTGTCTTTGTCTATACCTTCGGAATGAGTTGGATAGGCTACAAGTTGATAGACAGTCTGATTCCGATGCGTGTCTCAGCCTACAGCGAAAAGGTTGGTCTTGACTTCTCGCAGCACGACGAGCACTATGGACTTGCCCACATCGGTGAGCGAGAACTGGCAGAATATGAGGAACATATCCGCGAGAAAAACAAGTAACGGTCGAGTTCCTGAGCAGCAAAACTGCTCAGGAACTTCATCGTCATATCGTTGATACAAAAAGTGACGAGGAAAGAAGTTTTCCTCAAAAGATTTAAAAGATTTGCTGTTTTCAGGAAAAAGTTGTAACTTTGCAGGGTAATTGAATATTGAAACAGCAATGAATCTTACAGAACGTTTTCTAAACTACACTAAGTTTGACACGCAATCGTCGGAAGAGAGCGAGAGCGTGCCGAGTACATCGAAACAACTGATCTTCGCACGCTACCTAAAAGAGGAACTGGAACGCGAGGGATTGGAGGACGTGGAACTGGACGAGAAAGGATATATCTATGCCACGCTGCCCGCCAACATGAAGGGTGAGGCACCTGTCATCGGTTTCATCTCGCACTATGATACCAGCCCCGACTGTTCGGGCGCTGACATTAAGCCACGCATTGTGAGCAACTACGACGGCAGCGACATCGTGCTGAGCGAGGGCATCGTATCGAGTCCGACACGGTTTCCCGAACTGTTGCAGCACGTGGGCGAAGACTTGATCGTGACCGACGGCCATACATTGTTAGGTGCCGACGACAAGGCGGGCATTGCCGAGATAGTGCAGGCAATGGTCTATCTGAAGGAGCACAAGGAGATTAAGCACGGAAAAATACGCATAGCCTTCAACCCCGATGAGGAGATTGGCATGGGTGCCCATCACTTTGACGTGGAGCGCTTTGGCTGTGAATGGGGCTACACGATGGACGGTGGCGATGTGGGCGAACTGGAGTTTGAGAACTTCAACGCTGCATCGGCAAAGGTGACCATCAAGGGTGTGAGCGTGCACCCCGGCTATGCCAAGGGGAAAATGGTGAACGCCGGTCTATTGGCTACTGAATTTATTGGAATGCTGCCTGCCGATGAGCGCCCCGAAACCACAGAAGGCTATCAAGGCTTCTACCACCTGACTGGCGTGCAGGCACAAACGGAACAGGCACGATTGTCGTATATCATCCGCGACCACGACCGCGATAAGTTTGAAGCTCGCAAGCGCTTCATTCAGCAGCAGGCCGCATTGCTGAATGAGAAGTATGCCGCTGAGGGCTGTAGCGTGGTGTGCGAGGTGAAGGATCAATACTACAACATGAAGGAAAAAATTGATCCGCAAATGCACGTCATCGATCTGGTGCTACGTGCAATGCAGGAGGTGGGTGTGGCTCCCAAGGTGAAACCTATCCGCGGCGGCACCGACGGTGCACAACTCTCATTCCGAGGTCTCCCCTGCCCCAACATCTTTGCCGGTGGCATCAACTTCCACGGCCCCTATGAGTTTGTCTCCATCCAATCAATGGAAAAAGCGATGCAGGTGGTGGTGAAAATCTGTGAACTGACAGCTGAATACAACAACTAATTTTCTCTAAAAACAGGATAATGGCGGAACTACCGGCAATGATACAAGACCTGGCACTGATACTCATGGTGGCAGGTGTCGTGACAATCGTCTTCAAGAAACTCAAACAGCCACTGGTGTTAGGCTACATCGTGGCCGGTTTTCTGGTGTCGCCCCACATGCCCTATACGGCATCGGTGGTCGATATGGAAAACATTCACCTGTGGGCTGACATCGGTGTGATGTTCCTGCTGTTTTCGCTGGGTCTTGACTTCTCGTTCAAGAAAATCCTGAAGATGGGTGCATCGCCCATCATTTCAGTCAGTTGCATCATCTTTTCCATGTCGGTACTGGGTGTCATTGTGGGCAACCTGTTCGGGTGGTCGCAGATGGACTGCATCTTTTTGGGCGGTATGCTGGCCATGAGTTCCACTACGATTATTTACAAAGCCTTCGATGATCTGGGGCTGCGTCAACAGCAGTTCGCCGGACTGGTGATGAGCGTGCTCATCTTGGAGGATATTCTGGCCATCGTGATGATGGTGATGCTGAGCGCCATAGCCGGTGGCAACAGTCCCGACGGCAGCCAGATGCTGGCCTCAATAGCCAACATCGTGTTTTTCTTAGTGCTCTGGTTGGTAGTGGGTATCTTTGCCATTCCCCTGTTTCTACGCTCAGTGAGAAAACTGGTCAATGCCGAAGTGCTGCTCATCGTGTCGCTGGGTCTCTGCTGTGCAATGGCCGTTTTCTCAGCGAAAGTAGGCTTCTCTTCGGCCTTTGGTGCGTTCATCATGGGCAGTATTCTGGCCGAGACCGTAGAGGCCGAGCGTATTGAGAAGTTAGTAGATCCGGTGAAAAACCTCTTCGGTGCCATATTCTTCGTGTCGGTGGGTATGTTGGTTGATCCCCAGATTCTAATAGATTATGCGCTACCGATCTTCATCCTCGTAATGACCATCATCGTGGGGCAGGCCATCTTTGGCTCAATGTCGTTCCTGCTGGGCGGCGAGTCGCTGAAATCAGCCATGCGTTGCGGTTTCTCAATGGCTCAGATCGGTGAGTTCTCATTTATCATTGCCTCACTGGGATTGTCGTTAGGCGTGATTGGCGACTTCCTATATCCCGTCGTGGTTGCCGTATCGGTAATTACCACGTTCCTCACGCCCTATATGATCCGTTTGGCCACACCCGCTTACAACATACTGGAAGCCCGTCTG
This sequence comes from uncultured Prevotella sp., assembly GCA_947174835.1. Classification (GTDB taxonomy): domain Bacteria; phylum Bacteroidota; class Bacteroidia; order Bacteroidales; family Bacteroidaceae; genus Prevotella. The sequence goes on along the minus strand of CAMWKM010000048.1, from coordinate 16,191 downwards.
CCCAAGCAGATTATCAAGGTGCTGAATCATCTGTCAGTGAGCCGTCCGAACAGCACAGAGAAAAACAAGTGGAAGAGTCTGCTGGTACAAGTAGCACTCAACACCGTAATCTATTCCATATTGTCTTCGGCCCTCATTGCCGTGATGTTTATGTTCTTCCATCCCTTCATCACAAGACTGCTTGGCGAAACATGGTATGCCAAAGCCATCACTGGCGTGACGACAATCATGTTTCTGGCTCCCTTCCTGCGCGCAATGGTGATGAAGAAAAACCACAGCGAGGAGTTCCGCGCCCTATGGGCTGAGAGCAACCGCAACCGTCTGCCTTTGCTGTTCACTATTCTGGTGCGTTTCGTTATCGCCATCAACTTTGTGTTTATCGTATGCCGCAACCTGTCACACTTCGGTACTGCCCTACTCATCACTGTCGGCACGTTGGTGCTGGTGACCATCATCCTGTCGCGCACCATCAAACAGCGCAGCATCCTTTTGGAACGTCTGTTTATCAATAACCTGCGCTCACGAGAAATCGAAGCGGAAGTGCATGGCAAGAAGCGTCCGCTCTACGAAGGCAAACTGCTCGACCGAGATATCCACATTGCCGAATTTGATATTCCACAAGAATCAGTTTGGCTGGGTAAGACTCTCAAGGAACTGAATCTGGGCTGCCGGTATGGGGTTCACGTAAGTAGCATCTTGCGCGGCAATCAACGACTGAATATCCCTGACGGTGATTCGCAACTCTACCCATTGGATCGCATTCAGGTGATTGGTAGCGACCAGCAATTGGCCATCTTCGGCCAGGCTATCCAACAACAAGTGATCAATGAGGAGGATATTGAACACCGCGAAATGAAACTGCGCCAAATGATCATCACAGAACGCAGTCGCTTCGTCGGCAAGACTCTTCAGGAGAGCGGCATCCGCAGCGATTATGGTTGTATGGTCGTTGGCTTGGAGGAAGGAAAGGAGAATCTGTCGAGCGTAGCACCTTCACGCAAGTTCAAGAACGGTGACATCATCTGGATCGTGGGCGAGCAGCAAGATATAGACCGTCTGCTCAAAGCCTAATACCACTGAACGGTGTTGGAATAGCCACTACGCTTGTCGTACTTCAGGGCATCGGTCAGCGTAGAGGCATTGCAACGGAACGAGAAGTTGTAGCTGGTATAGGGTGACAGCACCACTGAGCACGACATACTGAAGCAGTGGAGATCGCGTGAAAGCGAGGCCGTCGTCATTGAAATCTTCTTACTTTCAAAATCATAGCCGCTGGAGAACGTAATGTTCCATCCGTCGCTAATACGCAGATTGCCACTGACATTAAGATTCTGTGTGAACTTGTAAGGATAGCGCATCGTGGAATAATTGAACTTGTTCTTGTCAGTATCTTCACGCATCGTGATACCATAACCGAAGCTGAGCGACCAAGGCATCGAATAGTTCATATAGCCATCTTCATCAACGTCGGCCTTGTCGGTCTGTTTCTTGGCACCATGTTTACCGGCTTCCAGATCACGGTCGATATTCGTATCGGTCTCATTCTCCCAATCGTCCTCTTCATTCCCACGTCCGTCCTGATCTTTATCCTTCTTATTAACCCGCTCACCTCTCAGCCACTTGAAAAGATTAGACAGTTTCTCATTGTTGATAGTGTATGACAGGTTCTGCGACATACCCTGAAAACGGCCGATTTTTCCCTTCTCCCAATAGGTGGTATGCTCACTAAGACGTGGCGTGGCTCCTACGGAGTCGGCCTCGTAGACATAGCTGGCAAAAACGGCATTCAGATTGAAGGTATAACTTTTGGTCAGTTTCAAACGCAGACGCATATTCAGATCGCTCCAAGGTCTGATATCTGCCGCCATATTGTAAGACATACTGAGTCCCAGTTCGTCGATAATACTGATTTTCTTCACACCCGTAGAGTCATCGTCCGACTTCACCTTCATCTCTACGTTATTGCCCAAATCAAAGGAGATAGAACCAGTCTTGCCCTTGCCCGGCGTACCGAAGAGTTCACCCGAATAAGGCGAATACTCAACCAGCGATACATTGCCGTCGGCATCAGTCTTCTGATAAGTGCGCCAGTAACCATAGTGCTCGGCTCCAAAGTCTGGCGCATAAGTAAAGCTAATTGAGGGTGTTACCACGTGGCGTATCTTCTCCACCTTGTCGCCAAAGAATATGCGCAGAGGCTTGTAGAAACCATAGAGTTTGGTCTGTGCCCTAAGCGACATACTCCAGTTATAGACGTTGTAGAAACCATAGGTGGTATCAGCCACTTCCTTCTGTATGTCGTTATCCCACGACCGCATGACACGCTTCATATAGGTACGATCAGTGAAGTTGACAGAAGGTGTGACGTTGATATAGTTAAACAGGTTGAAAGTAGCACTCACGGGAATGGTATGCTGCATACCGTTACGCCAGTCTCTCACCAGATTCGACTTCATGAGCAGGTCTTCTTTTGTGCTGATGGAGTTGCTGAGACGACCGGTATAGGAGAACGAAATTTTCTCATACCACTTTTCTTTACCCACCATTTTCTTACGTTTGAAAGGATAGACCGACGATACGTTGATGCTCATCTCAGGCAGTCGTACCGCAATAGACGAGTCACGCATATTCTGCTCAAGGTTCATCGAAGTATTGATCGACATATTAAGACTTGAGAAGCGGGTACCATAACTGACCGATGAAGTGCGGGTGCTCTGGGTACGCGTCTGCGGATTGTACATTGAAGTCAGGTTGTTCTGCTCGAAACTGCTGGTTGCAAAGTTGACACTGGCCGACAACGTGGAATAGGGATTGGCCTTTGCATCTTGCGTGTGTCTCCACTGCACCTTAAAACTGGTCTGCTTGGAATAGTCAGGCAAGTTCTTCTCACCAGTCACCGAGTTCTGATAGTTCGCATAGAAAGAGCCATTATAACGATAGCGCTTGCGGTAGTTCGATGCTGCGCTGACGCCCCAAGAACCCTTAGTAAAGACCTCACCCAGCACCTTCAGGTCTATCTTATCGCTAATAGCAAAATAGTAGCCACCATCACGCAAATAGAAACCACGTTCCGACTCATCACCATAAGTAGGCATAATGAAACCGCTGCTGTAACTCTTGGTAAAAGGAAAGAACCCATAGGGGATGGCCAACGGCAACGGAACATCGCAGACCACCAGATAAGCGGGGCCGAAAACCACATCCTTACCAGGGCGCACCTTTGCCCGTGAAAGCGCCAAATAGAAATCGGGATGAGGTTCATCACAGGTGGTATAGCGGCCATGTTGCAGATAGAGTTCACCGTTGGCACCACGTTTCGACAGTTCACTGGTCAGAAAGCCGTCCTCCTGTTCGGTGTACACCTGTTGTATGAGTCCCTTTTTCGTCTTGAAATTGAAAGCCATCGTATCACTCTTATAGGTATCACTGCCCATAGTGAATATAGGTCTGCCGATCGGACGGTTCGACGTAGAGTCCTTGATGGCCCCTGTAGCATGAACTAATGAAGAGTCGAGATTCATATAGATACGCTCGCTCGTCAAGTCCATATTCTGATATTTCACGTGAGAATCGCCAAAGAGAAAGGCTGTACCTGACGAGGAGGAATAGATAATCGAGTCTTTGGCAGAGAACTCAACGGGCGCATCAATGCCGTTCTTCTTCTGACGGTTCAAACTGTCAAGGGCCAAAGAGTCGTCAACGGCCTTGTTGTGTTTATAGATAGCCAGTGCCAGCGAGTCCATCACGGTAGTATCGCGCTTCAGGGCAACCCTTGCTGCCTGATGACCTGTCAACATGGTATCGGTCAGATACACTAAAGTGGTATCAATGGTATCGGCTACAGCCAACGTGTCCTCCAGCAATACCTTATAGCTGTTATCCTTTAACGCAGAAAAAGGTCCCCCCGCCATTACACAGAGGAAGATAAAGAGCATCAAGAATATGACAGACTTGCGTTTCACGCTGCAAAATTACAAAATAATTGAGAAATCCCTGCACCTAAAAATAAAATAAATTCTAACAGTAATCGATAATTGACAATTTTACGTTTTATTCAAACATTTTTGCCCATTCAAGGAACTGCTTCACACCTTCTGCACCAAACTTCTCCAAACTATGGGCAGTATCAAGTACCGAAAGTTCGCGATCAGGATGTGACTTCGAATAGAACTTATCGGCATAGCAGACGACTTGCTCCTCAAGTTGCTCGGGCACAAAGAAACCACTCTCAAGCAGATCTGGCGGCAAAATAGGTTTATCACTCCCCTTCCAGTTGGAAGGAGAAGCAGGCATCTGGCGCAGACCGGTTCCCGTGTGACGTTCACACACACGAGCGTGACGTTCATTCCCTTCCTGACGCAACAGTCGTCCACCTATAAGTCCATGACGGATGTAGGGTTCATCACCGACACAGAAAATATCAGGCGCATTGCACCAACGAATACCTATATCATGAAGCATCGCCGACTCTTCAAGAAAAACAGTGTCGAGTTTTAATTCCGGATGACGCCTGCTAATGGTCAGACAGCGATCAGCCACTTGTCGCGAATGTTTTATGAGTAGCCGTTTAAGATTGTCATCCTCTGGATAATACTTGTCAATCAGTGCTTGGTAGTCCATAGCCTCTATTTCAAGAAAAAATAAAAGAAGAGCCATCATCCCTCTTTTGTGGCGACGATGGCTCTTGTATGTTTATGGTTGATTAATCTTCCTGATTCTCAGGACGCAATTTGCGGACTGTCTCACCAGCACGCCACATCTCTTGATTGCGCATAGCCTCAAGTTCCTTCTCCAAACCGGCACGATAGTCAGGCTTCGAATTGGCATCAATAGAAATCTGAGCCTCATTACCGGTCTTCACCGAATAATAAAGCCATTCCATGACAGGCTTCACAGCATCATGGAAACGAGGAGCCCAATCAAGGGCACCACGCTGAGCGGTGGTCGAACAATTGGCATACATCCAGTCCATACCCTTGGCACCAAAGAGCGGGCCGAGGCTTTGGGTCAATTCCTCAACTGTCTCATTAAAAGCTTCAGAAGGTGTATGGCCATTTTCACGCAACACTTCATACTGTGCCAACAGCAGACCCTGAATAGCACCCATCAACGAACCGCGCTCACCAGTGAGATCTGAGGTAGCCTCACGCTGGAAAGTGGTCTCAAACAAATAGCCGGCACCGATACCGACACCAAAGGCTATCGTCTTGTCTTTGGCATTGCCCGAGGCATCCTGATAGACGGCATACGAACAGTTCAGACCACGACCTTCACAGAACATTGTGCGAAGACTGGTACCAGAACCCTTAGGAGCCACCATGATAACATCAACATCCTTCGGGGGTACAACACCCGTACGGTCACTCCAGTTGATAGCAAAACCATGACTATAGTACAGTGTCTTGCCGGGCTTCAGATATTGCTTAATGGTGGGCCAAACCTGAATCTGACCTGCATCAGAGAGTAGCATACACAAGATTGTACCTTTCTCAGCAGCCTCCTCAATGGAGAACAGCGTCTTACCGGGCACCCAACCATCGGCAACAGCCTTATCATAGGTCTTTCCCTGACGCTGTCCGACAATGACATTAAAGCCATTGTCACGCAGGTTACAAGCCTGTCCGGGTCCCTGAATGCCATAGCCGATAACAGCGATGACTTCATCCTTTAATACTTCACGTGCTTTCTCAAGTGAGAACTCCTTGCTGGTGACTACGGTTTCAATAACGCCACCAAAATTCATTTCTGCCATAAATTTGATTTATTAATTATTTTATCCATTGAGCCATGCCCGCCCTTAACTCGAGAGCAGTCGTCTTGTTGGTCTCATCCCGGCCTTACCCGAAGGCCCAAGCTATGGACTTTCCTTGTTTTCGGACTGCAAAGTTAGCAAATTGAAAGCAAATAGCCAAATTTTCTTTCACTTTTATAGGAATTTAACCTTGCTGCGACAACACTCTGTGCCATCGGTACGAATGATACGAACACAATATTCCTCCGAAGCGACCTCCTCACGATAGAACGACAGGCTATCGCCAGCATGAGCCTCAGCAACATAGGCAATCTCAAAGCGACGCATCTGATGCTCACGATACCAATCGAGAGGCCACAGGTCAAGCACATGTTCAATATACTTGACGCTATTGATATGACCATTGATATCCACATCATTATAATGAGTGCTGATAGTGTTAACGTACTCGGCTTTATCACTCATTCTAACACGACCTCCCTTATCAATGGGACAGGATTTCTCTGATTCAATCCACTGATTGATAGCACCATCATGGATGGCCAATATGTCTGTCGGCTGACGGCTCTCGGTATCAATCATTGCCCAGATGCTGCGACCATATCCATAGACCTTGCCAGCATCATCAGAAATGCAGAAGTTACGGTTCGTAAAATAGCGCATTGCACTCTCCACCCATGTCTCAACATTAAATTTTGTGTATTGTGAGGGCATCTCCTCAATCTCAATGGCCAGTCGTGACAACACCCATGAACGCTTAATGGTCATCAGATATTTCATACCAAACCCACGGTCGGTACTATGGAAGTCGGCAGCATTGAGTAGATGGTTGCCCAGATGTCCCATGAAAAGCCGTCCAGAGAAGTCACAATGGAACGGCTCGGCCATAAACTGATATTTTCCTACTTTTTCCATATCGTAATCGCTGATTTAGTAAGGCACAGGTCCATCAACTGGCGGTGGAATGGGCACACCACCGAAAGGATCATAGTCACCTGGCATCGGGTTATTGGTACCATCGATTTTCGAACCAATAATCTCGCCACCTCCCGCACTGACTGGTCCCAGATGGTTATCCTCAGGATTCTCGAAGCGGGTAAACTCACCACGGAAAGTAAGCAACACATCACCTGTAGCACCCTTACGGTGCTTAGCGATGATAATCTCGGCCTTGCCGCGAAGATCATTATTCTCGTTATCGTAGTAAATATGATAATACTCCGGACGATGCACGAAGAGCACCATATCGGCATCTTGCTCAATAGCACCCGACTCACGAAGATCGCTAAGTTGCGGGCGTTTCCCCTCAAGACCTTCACGCGACTCTACACCACGATTCAACTGCGAGAGGGCGATAATTGGAATATCAAGTTCCTTGGCCAGGCCTTTCAACGACCGACTGATGGTAGACACCTCTTCCTGTCGTGAAGAAAAACGCATACCATTGGCATTCATCAGTTGCAAATAGTCGATCATGATAATTTTCACCCCATGCTCACGCACTAATCGCCGTGCTTTCGTGCGCAACTCGAATACTGAGAGGCCTGGGGTATCGTCGACATAGAGCGGTGCTCCCAAAAGGGTGTTAATTCGCTTATCGAGACGTTCCCACTCATCATCACGCAATTGTCCATTAAGAATTTTCTTACCCTCAATTTCACAGGCGTTAGAAATCAGACGGTTGACCAACTGCACATTCGACATTTCAAGCGAGAAGAAGGCAATGGGCGCTTGACTATCGGCCGCAATATTTTTAGCCATACTAAGGGCAAAAGCAGTCTTACCCATTGCAGGACGACCGGCAATGATAATCAAATCAGAAGGTTGCCAGCCGCTGGTCTTATCGTCAAGTGCGTGGTAACCACTGGCTATACCTGTCAATCCGTCCTTGTTAGCAGCGGCTTTCTGAATACCAGCTACAGCCTGATTAACCACAGGATCAATCTGGGTATAATCCTTCTTCATGTTCGTCTGTGAGAGTTCGAAGAGGGCACCCTCAGCGTGCTGCATCAGTTCATCAACATCAATGGTCTCATCGAAAGCCTTCGTCTGAATATCACTGGTGAACTGTATCAATTGCCGAGCAAGAAATTTCTGAGCAATGATGCGTGCATGGTACTCCACATGGGCCGAAGTGGCCACACGCGAAGAGATCTCAGCAATATAAGCAGGACCGCCTGCCTCTTCCAGTTGCCCATTACGCGCCAACTGCTCAGCAACGGTCAGCACATCAACAGGACTCTCATCCATAGAAAGCTGACGAATAGCACTATAGATGATCTGATTGCGAGGTTCATAGAAACTTTCTGGACGTAAGATTTCGCAAACAACAGGATAGGCATCCTTGTCAATAAGCATAGCACCCAGTACGGCCCGTTCAATGTCAAGAGCCTGTGGCTGCAAGTGACCGTAAGTAGTATCAACAGGCTGCTGACGTGCCTGACGTCGTCTGGAAGTATTGTTCTGTTCTGGCATAGTGATTATATCAGAGGGCTTGATGTTGTTCTAATCGGTTCTGGGCAAGCAACTCGTAACGTGTACCAGGCCGGCCATAGTTGGCATAAGGATAGATGCTGATGCCGCCACGGGGAGTAAAGATGCCTGTCACCTCAATGTATTTGGGATCCATCAGACAAATGAGATCCTTCATAATAGTGTTCACGCAATCCTCGTGGAAATCACCATGATTGCGAAAAGAAAAGAGATAGAGTTTAAGACTCTTGCTCTCCACCATACGCTGATCAGGCAGATACATAATGCGTATTTCAGCAAAATCGGGTTGACCGGTAATCGGACAAAGCGAGGTAAACTCTGGACAATTGAACTGCACCCAATAGTCGTTCCCAACATGCTTATTCTGAAAGGTCTCCAACACCGAAGGGTCGTAGTCGGTACTATACTGAGTTTTCCGACCCAATGCCTGCAGGCCTTCATCTTTTCTCGTTTCCATTTATTTCTCTACTTAAATATTATACAATAACCATCCGGTATAGGCCACATAACTCAAGGTAAGCACAGCCCCCTCCCACTTCTCTACGGTAAAACGTGTGTAGGAGAAGAACCACACGAGCACTACTGAAAGTAACATCATGCCAAGGTCTACTATTGTTATGCCTCCTATCTGCATCGGACAGATGACAGCTGTCATGCCAAGAATCAGCAGGATATTGAACACATTGGAGCCAATGACATTGCCAATGGCGATAGCAGACTGCCCCTTGTAAGCCGCAACCACACTGGTGGCCAACTCGGGCAACGAAGTACCACCGGCTACAATGGTCAGCCCAATGATACTTTGGCTAACGCCTAAATGCTCGGCAACCGACGAGGCAGAACTGACAAAAAGGTCGGAACCCACGACAAGGCAAAACAAACCGATAACTACGAAAAACAGACTCTTCCAAATAGGAATCACAGACTTGTCATCGGAAGCATCCTGCGCAGGACTCTTTTTGGCTACGCTGAACGTATAGACCATAAAAAGAACGAAACCTGCCAACAGAATAATACCATCAAGGCGACTAATGGTATTACCTTGAAGATCAATACCGTCGAATGTGTCAAGGCAGAGTACGATAAGCAGCACCGAGGCCAAAACCGAGAAAGGAATGTCTTTTCTGACTGTGGAACGCGAGATACTCATGGGAGCTACCATAGCGGCCACACCTACAATGAGCAACGTGTTTATAATATTAGACCCTAACACATTACCGACAGCAAGGTCTGGAGTATCCTGCAGAGCAGAAGTAACACTGACGAAAAGTTCCGGAGCCGATGTGCCCGCAGCTACAATCGTAAGCCCGATAACAATCTCAGGTACGTTAAAACGACGCGCCATAGAAGCGGCTCCTTCCGTCAGACGGTCTGCTCCCCAAAGCACAAGCACCACGCCCACAACAATGAAAAGACAATCAAAAAGCATAGACTTAATAAGTAAAAGTATAAGTAACAGAAGTTACACCGCGTTCGACAGTCATCATGCGCACACTCTTGTCGTCATTCAACGTAGTGGTCACATTGATGTTGCCATCGACCGACTTGGCCTCCGACACGATACTGGTACTACGTGTATAACGGAACAGAGAAAGCAACTGCATAGGATGGCATTCTTTAAAACCCAGCAATAACTGGTTAACATCAACCGACTGACAACGATTATCATAGGGACCGTAGTTCAATGCCAACATCTCAACCAGTTTTGTGTCATTTATCTTGTCCTGATGTACATAGCGGACACTATCAGCCACATGCATACTATCGGCAGAAAGCGACTGTCCCTTAGGATGATGTTCGCTGCTCAGCAAATAAGAGTAAGCCTGAATTCCCTTGGTGACATTGCTGGCAACAAAGTTGAAAGCATAGTTATAAGAAATAGGCATCCCATTGGAATAGTACTGTTCCTTGTAAGCAACGGTATCGGTTGTTCCAACCAACTGTGTAGGCTGATAAGAGTTATCAATTTTACCCGTCATCACGCTATTGTTATGATTAACAGTTATCTGACCTGCTAACTCATCATAGTTGACAGTCAGTCTATCCGTACTACCATCATTGCCTGTCAACACGTAACTGACAGGACGTGCTTTCGAGTCATATTCGATCTGAGCCGTATAACCATCGGTTGACTCAATGGTCTTGACCAGTGCAGCATTGCCAAGCGAACCATCACCGCGTGTAGCCATCTGTTTCAATTGGAAAGTAATCCCCGTATCGGTATGTCTGGTATCAAAAATAGTAAAGGGGATCTGTCGTTGTTTTCCTGTGGTATTCATCTGCAGTTTCATACCAATGCTATAGAAAACATATCCATCACCAGAGGTTCTGTCCATTGTACACCACTTAGAATCATCAAGAGGCTGAAGCTGCCAAGGCCCCAAACCATGCACATAAAGCGAGTCCGACGTGTTGTTGGCATAGAGCACCTTACTCTTAGTTGCCAACATAGTAAAACCTGAATTATAGCCGTCGTTATCGTCCAAACACGATGTCGCCATCAGTGACAGCGACATAAAAAATAAAGTGGTAAACTTACTAATCTTCATAATATATAATTTTTTCGTTAAAAGCATCCATTGCCCGACGATCTTTCTTTGTGGGACGTCCAGTACCTCGTGCGCGATCTACAAAACCGCTGATGCGGTTCATCTCCAGCAGTTCATACTGATCCTGAGGTGTTACGTTCTCATAGATATCAGGCAGTTGCTTAGCCCCCACACGTTGTTCTATGGTCTTCAGAATTTTGAAAGAGAAAGTAACAGGTGGCTTACGCACACTTACTGTCTCTCCTTCCTTCACCATTCTGGATGGTTTCGCATTCACTCCATCAACAGTCACACGGCCATTTTTACAAGCATCGGCAGCAATCGTGCGCGTTTTGAAGATGCGTGCTGCCCAGAGCCATTTATCTATTCTCGCCTCGCTCATTTCTTGCCTAACTTATTAAACTGGTTCATCGTAATGTCAATGCCTGCCAATACAAAACTATTAACAATCTCTACTGCTGTGTCAATGCTGGACTGCAATATTTTCTGTTCCTCTTCGGAGTAGCGCCCCAATACCCAGTCTATCTGTGCACCATGCGGATAGTCGCTACCAATGCCCATACGCAGACGGGCATATTGCTGACCAATAAGCTGCTGAATATGTCCCAAGCCATTATGGCCTCCGTTGGAGCCACTGGCCTTCAACCGGAAAGCACCCAGTGGCAATGCCACATCGTCGCTAACAACAAGCAGCCGTTTCTGGTCGATATTCTCCTTGTTGAGCCAATATCTAACGGCATTACCACTCAGATTCATATAGGTAGACGGCTTCAACAAGAATATCTTCCGCCCCTTAAGCATGGTCTCAGCCACGAACCCGTAACGGCGGTCTTCAAAAACGATATTGGACGCCCTTGCAAAAGCGTCCAACACCATGAATCCCGTATTGTGGCGGGTCAGTTCATATTCAGAACCTACGTTACCCAATCCAACAATTAAGTACTTGTCCATTACTCTTACTTTCCTGCAGCGGCAGCAGCGGCAGCAGACTTCGAAGCACGCGTCTCCTTCACCGAGCATACAACAACCTGAGCAGGAGTTGCCAGCGTCAGACCCTCAAAGTTCAATTCACCGACCTTGATTGCCTTGCCCAAAGCCAAATTGGTGACATCAACCTCCAGAATCTCAGGGATCTGCTTGTAGGGAGCAGTCACATCAATCTTGCGAATTGAGAGATTCAATTTACCACCATCACGAACACCCTGAGCCAAACCATTGAGTTTCACGGGAATACCAACAGTGATTGCCTTATCCTCATTAACCTCAAAAAAGTCAGCATGAAGCAGAGCATCTGTCGTGGGATGGAACTGTAGCTCCTTAATAATAGCCTTATGCTCCTTGCCGTCAATGTTTAAATTGACAACAAAAACGTGAGGAGTGTAAACAGCCTTACGCAGCTCGGCAAATGAAGCTACGAACGACAAAGCCTCAGGCAGTCCATTCTCACCTTTCTTCTCACCATACAGATTACAGGGTACGAGTCCTTCTTTGCGCACAAGTTTTGAGGCTTTTTTGCCTGTGGTCTCGCGCTTCTGACCATTGATTGCGATTTCTCTCATAACAATAATGTGTTACTCTAAATTAAGTTATTTAATAAAAATTCGTTGACTTAATTCGCCATCACACGAAAAAAGCGGGTGCAAAGATACAAATAAAAGTAATAATAAACAAAGGATTACCGAAAAAAAACAAAAAAACTATCTTTTTCTTGTATAATAGAAGAAAAATGACTACTTTTGCATCCGACAAAATTAGAGATATAGCGATGATCAACAGGGAAATCATTAGAATCAAGATTGTTCAATTAACCTACGCGTACTATCAAAACGGGAATAACAATATAGACTCAGCAGAAAAGGAACTGTTCTTCAGTCTCTCAAAAGCTTACGATCTATATCACCAACTTTTAGCACTTATCGTTGCCGTAACGAAAGAATCACGCAGACGGCTGGAGGTGTTACAAGCAAAAGCTAAACGCGAGGGCACTATAGAGCCTTCACAGAAATTCGCCTACAACCGCTTTGCCATCCAATTGGAAAACAACAAACAGTTGTGCGACTTCATGGAAACACAGAAACATACCTGGGCTGACGAACCTGAGTTCGTAGGCCGCCTTTTCGAGCAGATTGAACAAGGCCAAATGTACAAGGACTACATGGAAGCTCATGAGGACAATTATGATCACGACCGTGAGTTATGGCGCAAACTTTATCGCACACTGATTCAGGAGAACGAAAACCTTGATAGTATATTGGAGGAGCAAAGCCTTTATTGGAACGACGATAAGGAGGTGGTTGACACTTTTGTATTAAAGACCATTAAACGTTTCGATGAAAAAAACAGTGTTTCACAGGAATTGTTGCCTGAATATGATTCGGAGGACGAGAAAGACTATGCCCGCAAGCTATTCCGTGCAACTATCCTCAACGCCAACGACTATCAGCACTATATGAGCGAGACTTCGCGTAACTGGGACTTCAGTCGTTTGGCTTATATGGACGTTATCATCATGCAGATTGCTATCGCGGAAATGATGAACTTCCCCAGTATCCCCATTTCTGTGACTATCAACGAGTTTGTTGAGTTATCAAAATTCTACTCTACCCCACGTAGCGCAGGCTATATCAATGGTATGCTTGATGCAATTGCACGCCATCTGGTAAATACAGGGAAGCTCGTAAAATACATAAAACCGGAAGAATAATTCAAAAAACATAAACAACCAAACAGATTATGACAAATATCTTTTTAACAGGAACAGGTCCTGGCCCTGATATGGGAATGACCCTTTTGATGTTCGCAGGCATCTTTGCAGTGATGTATTTCATCATTATCCGTCCACAGCAAAAACAGCGTAAAGAAATTCAGAAGTTCCAAAATGAACTGACCGAAGGCACACAGGTGGTAACGGGCGGTGGTATCTATGGTACTGTCAAGAGCATTGACCTGACCAAGAACACTGTTGACGTAAAGATTGCACGCGACGTAATCATTACTGTCGATAAAGGCTTCGTCTACAAGGATATGGCCAGTTGCGGCCAGCAGAAGTAATTCGCTCTCAGAAGAGGCTTTTTCAGCACTGGGCACGTGAACAGCGCATTCCGCACTATTATTAACTTTCTGTTCAGCAGGGCCAACAAGGAATTTCTCATTTTCTTGTTGTTCTTTGCGTTGGCCAGTATATTCTGGCTTATAATGGCACTCAATGAGACACGCGAGCAAGAGGTAAAGATATTAGTGCGGTATGTTAATGTGCCTAAAAATGCTGTAATGACCTCACCGGAAACTGATACCCTGCACCTCACCTTGCACGACAAGGGATTCATGTTAATGAATTATCTCTACGGATCGGAAAAGAAGTCCATTGACATTGACTTTATGCTTTATTCTAAAGCACAGGGCTCCGGTTCCGTGAGTAATGTCGACCTGATCAAGATTATCGAGCCCCAATTGCCTGCTTCCACACGTCTTATCAGTGTGAAGCCCGATCATCTCTCATTCTACTATAACTTTGGTGAGAAAAAACGCGTACCCGTAGAATGGCGGGGGCAGATAGTACCAGAACCACTCTATTTCCTTTCAGGCTACCAATGTATTCCAGACAGTGTCACAATATATGCATCGGAGAGAAAACTTGATAGTATTAACGTAGTCTATACGGAAGATCTCAGTTATACCGACTTTCATGATACCCTCCAAATTAATACTCCTTTGCTCAAGATGGCAGGCGTAAAAATTGTACCTGACCACGTTGACATTGCTTTCTATACAGACATTCTCACTGAAGAACGAATTGATGGCATTCCTATAGTAGGTATCAATATGCCCGAAGGCAAAGTGCTTCGTACCTTTCCAGCCAAAGTCAGCGTGAGTTTTGTGACTGGCATGAACACTTACAAAGCATTATCTACCAAGGACTTCATCGTAACGGCCGATTATCAGGAATTTGCGACTGATTTATCCACTAAGTGTGCGATCAAGCTTACAAAAATACCTTCAGGCATCTCCAGAGCTCACATCTGGCCTACCGAGGTGGACTATCTTATAGAAGAAAAGGCCAAATGAAAATAGCTATTACTGGAGGAATAGGTAGCGGAAAGAGTTATGTTTGCCGACTACTGCAACAGAAGGGTATCGAAGTTTACAACTGCGACAGTGCAGCCAAGCGGCTAATGAACACTTCCAAAGAATTGAAGGAGCAACTCAGTGCTCTCATTGGTTCTGAAACCTACACTGACGATGGACTGCTCAATAAAGCAGCAGTGACCCAGTTCCTACTGCAATCAGAAGCTAATATCCATGCTATCAATAAGATTGTTCACCCTGCCGTTATTGAAGACTTCCTGCATAGCGGGCTTTCATGGATGGAAAGTGCCATTCTCCATCAAGCCGATCTTGCTCATATCGCAGACTATGTAATCGCAGTCACTGCTCCTGAGGACATTCGCATTCAGCGTATCATTCAGCGCGATGGCATACCTCCCGAAAAGGCACAGGAATGGATTGACCGCCAATGGCCACAGTCAGAAATTCGCCGACTGGCCGACCATGAAATCATCAACGATGGACGCCCATTAGAACCGCAATTGGAAGCTCTACTCAACAAGCTTAACAATAATGACATTCAACAAATAAAATAACAGAATATGCAACAGACTATTTTAGCAATTGCCGGCAAGCCCGGTCTTTACAAACTTATCTCACGTGGTAAGAACAACCTGATCGTTGAAGCTCTTGATGCTACCCATCACCGCCAACCGGCATTCGGTACCGATCGCATTACCTCACTCGCAGACATCGCTATGTTCACAGAGACCGAAGATGTTCCCTTAATGGATGTACTGGAGAGTTTGAAAAACCTTGAAGAAGGCAAAAAGTCAAGCATTGACTACAAGAAAGCTACAGGTGACGAATTGCGCGATTACTTCGCCAAGATACTTCCTGCCTTCGACCGCGAACGTGTTCACAATAGTGATATCAAGAAACTCATCCAGTGGTATAACATCCTCATTGAAAATGGCATCACCGACTTTAAGGAAGAGATGAAGCCCACTGAAGGCGATAACATTGACGACCGACAGAAAGAGGAATAATTATAACGCGAGTTTCTCTTAAAACAACGTCAATTGAGTCGTTCTCTCCGCATGTACCGGCAACGCTTCCAGCTTGTTCTCGAAGAACGAGCTGCACAAACGCTCATGATGAACATTGGGTATTGAGCGGTGCCTTGAATGTACGATTTCAGTCCGTGCACAAGATGTATGCCCCTGTCAAAGAGTTCCTCGAAAAGTTCCTGCTTGATGTATCCCTCCTCAAAAAATGACACGAAGTGACAGTGACAAAGTGACATTAAGCAGGTTTCAATATATATGGGAACATACAAGTAATATATTATAT
>CAMWKM010000047.1 GCA_947174835.1 uncultured Prevotella sp. | reverse complement strand
GCTATATTTAACATGGCTGCAAAACAAGAGTTTCAGCTTACTCTCGATGCCTGCTTCTGGGGAGTCGATACCGTTGCACCGGTTGTCGGATTCTGTCAAGACATAAAATATCAGCCATTGAAGATGCAGTCTTCAGGTGCGTTTGCTTTTTATGTCTATGGAAAAAGTGATGCGTGGGGCTATCCAAGCCATCTATACTTCCGTACTGTCGCTGGTGCTGATGTCCGTTCTGTTAAGAAATTTGTGGAAGACTTGATACTTGAGGTCGTTCCTGATGCTTCTTTGGAAGATATTGATGTGGAGATATTCGAAGATGAACTCAGTTATCACTATGAGGGCGAGAAACGTATGTCTGCACTTCTCATCTTTTTTGCTGCCATTGCGGTGGTCATTGCTTTGATTGGGGTGTTTGGTCTCGTGCTCTTCGACACCCAGTACAGACGACGGGAGATTGCCATACGTCGTGTGCATGGCACTTCCGTGACCGGTATTGTCAAGATGTATAATGTTCAATATCTGAAAATTGTGCTATTCAGTTTTGTGCCGACACTACCGCTGTGCTACTACTTTATAAACATCTGGCTCGAAGGTTATGCCTATCATATTCATGTATCTTGGTGGGTGTTTGTCGTTTCGTTGCTGCTTGTTGCCGTAGTTACATTGATCATCGTTACGCTGCGATGCTTGAAGGCGGCAACGGAGAATCCGGTGGATTCGCTGAAAAGTGAATAGAGTGGTGATTATAAATAAAAACAATAAATATAAAAACATAGAATTATGAAAATCGAAATTAAAGACATGGAAAAGGTTTTCCGCACAGACAGTGTGGAGACTGTAGCACTCAACAGTGTGTCAATAACAGTGGAAGACGGTGAGTTCGTTGCTATCATGGGCCCCTCTGGATGTGGCAAATCTACGTTGCTGAACATATTGGGACTTCTTGATAATCCTACTGCCGGCAGTTATAAACTCGATGGCGTGGAGGTGGCAAATCTCCGTGAGAAGGAACGTACGGAATATCGTAAGGGAAAGATCGGCTTTGTGTTTCAGTCGTTCAATCTCATTGAGGAGATGACCGTTGAAGAGAATATTCTTTTGCCGCTTAATAATATCAAAATGGACAAGGCTGAGAAGCGTAGGCGTGTGCAGAATGTCATGGAGCGTATGGCGATAGGACACCGTAATCGCCATTTTCCCACACAACTTTCTGGAGGACAGCAGCAGCGTGTGGCTATTGCTCGTGCCGTGGTAGCCAATCCCGGTCTTATTCTGGCTGACGAGCCGACGGGTAATCTTGACTCAAAGAACGGCAAGGAGGTGATGGCCATGCTTGACGAACTGCATAGGGAAGGTGCCACCATCGTGATGGTAACCCACTCGCAGAGGGATGCCGCTTTTGCCGATCGCGTCATCAATCTCTTTGATGGTAAGGTGGTTGACAGTCTTCATGACAGGATGTAACTATAAAAAATACGGATGAATACTTTCATAAGATTCTTAGGACGCAATAAGCTCTGCACGTTTATCAATGTATTCGGGCTGAGTATCTCATTGGCGTTTGTCATACTCATCGCGATATTCACCGAACGGCAGATGAATACTGACGCGTTTCAGGAAAAGAGCGACAGGATCTTTCTTTTGTCGTGCTTTAAAGACAACTATAGTAATGCTTACTGGTTGCAGCGGTATCTGTCTGAGCGATATCCGGAGATAGAGAGTGGACTGAGCCTTGATACCAGAAGACAGATTATCAAGGTCAATGATGAGATGACGCAAGAGACCATACTGGTGGCCGATTCTGCTTTCTTCAATGTGTTCACTACGGAGATTGTAGATGGCGATGAGCGGCAGTTTGCGTTGTCTGACCGTAATTGCGTGATATCGCAGAGCTATGCCCGCAAGATGTTCGGTGATCGCAGTGCCGTTGGCAAGACCATTATGCTTGACGACTCGGACGAGGTGCATACTGTGGTTGCCGTGATGAAGGATATCAGTAACAGCATATTGCCCAATGCTTCCGTTCTTGTCAGAGGTGAGTTCATGATAAGGATAAACGGTGCTAATACTCCGGAAATGAATAATGCCGGTGCTGCCTACACGTTTTTGCTTTTAAAGGAACATGCTGACTTGACACCGAAGTTGGCCGATATGAACGAATATCTTAAAGGAATCTACTGGCCGTTTCAATTCTATCCTGATGATACCAACGTGCAACTACACCCGTTGAGAAGTCTGTATTTCGATGGGAAATGGGGTAGGGGCGAATTTAACAGCGGTGATGCTGCCATGATGCATATACTTGACGTCGTGGCACTTGTATTGTTGTTCTTCGCCATACTCAACTATATCAACCTAACTACATCGCTGACCACGTTCCGTGCAAGGGAAATGGCCACACGTCGTCTTTTGGGAACTACACGCAGCAGCGTGATGATAAGGCTTTTGTGCGAGACTGTTATGACGTGCATAGTGTCGTTTGCCGTGGCACTCCTATTGGCAGAGATACTTGCGCCTTATGCTTCTGAGGTTGTCAACTATTCGCTGTCTGTGTTCCGGAGCATTAATTTGAAACTCATGGCCGTGTTCATGCTCGTGGTGTTTGTGGTTGGTGTCATCTCCGGCATCGTTCCTGCTCTTGTCGCTTCAGGATATAAACCGATAGAAGTAATGAGAGGCGAGTTCCGTTCACGTGTGAATATGGTGTATGCCTATCTGATGGTAGGCTTTCAGTACACTATTGTCTGCGTGATGTTGATATGCACTTTCCTGTTCTACCGTCAGATCAATGGTATGATAGAAGCTCCGTTGGGCTATAATACGGCAGATATAATATTGTTGTGGACTGATATGCCGAAGCAACCGTTCGTTGATTTGCGACATAAGTTGGCACAGCAGCCTTGGGTGGAGAAGATAGGGCTGTCCTGCGGGCATCCGTATGGTCGTCTCAATAATAATACCATGCAGACAGAAGACGGCAGGACACTATCGTTTCAGTGTGTTGTTTGCGATTCGACAGCGTATGACATCCTTGGCATCAAACAGATACACGATAATCACATTGCTGATGGTGAAACGAATAAGAATAATATAATATCTGCTTATTTCACGAAATCTACGTATGCCAAGTTAGGGCTAACGGAACATTCGGCAGAGCCAGTGTCAATGGGACAGAATCCCGATAACAGATTTTATCTAATATCGCGTGGGACATTCTCCGATTTCCATTACGGTTCGATATTAGAAGCAGAGCAACCTCCGATCATGCTCTCTTATCTTGACGAGGAGAAGAAGAGCCCGTGGAATATCTTGATAAAGACTACGGGCAGTTATGCAGAAAATCTCGCAAATCTGAAAAAAATATACAAGGAGGTGACAGGTGGACAGCCGCTTGATGATAAGGCGCAGTATATGGACACCATTATCAGTAACTCATACAAAAAGCAGAGTCAGGTGCTTACCATTGTGTTTGTTTTCTCACTCATAGCTATTCTTGTAGCTTCGCTTGGATTGTTTGCCATGTCTGCGCTGTACATACGCAATCGTCAAGGTTCTATAGCCGTCAGGCGGATATATGGCACTCAACCGTCGGGCATTGTGCTTCTTCTCCTACGGCCTTTTGTCGTGGTGGTCTGTCTGGCATTTATAGTGGCCTGTCCGTTGGCCTATAAACTTATAGATTGGTGGCTTGAGGACTATACATTCCGTATTCCTCAAGCATGGTGGGTGTATGTTGTTGTCGGTGTGGGCGTTATGCTGATTGCCGTGTTGACTATTGCCGGGCTCACGGTGAAGGCTGCTCGTAGCAATCCGGTGGATTTTTTGAGGAGATAGATCCTGCTATTTATGAAAGAAATAACGTGAGTTTTCGATAAACTCACGTTATTTCATTTGGGTATTGTCGAATAAAAACAGGAATCATTTTATAATGCCATTGTCCGTATCTTGAAGGTTGATGGTCTTTGCTGCTGCCTTATGCGCCTTTCCCCGACTCAATCGCCATGACACATTGAGAGCAACCCGGTTGCCGCTGTCTGAATTGTAAACCGTTGTGAACTTATGGAGATTGCGATTGAGGAGTTCTCCTTCAGACGCTTTGTATTTGTTGCAGAAAGGATTAGTCCATGTCAGCGAGAATTGCCAATCTTTATGCCTGTAGGATGTTTGCAGGGCGGTTTGCGCTCCGTTGAACTCTCGGTGCTCTCCTTCCAGCCAGCGGTTGCCATTGTCCGTATATGCACGTAGGGTGAATTTACCAAGATAGGCAGTGATGTTTCCTACATAGAACCATGATGTGTAGAAGTGTGTATAGTCGTATCCATAGTTGAAACATCGCTGCATTCCACCGTATGCTGCTATCTGCAATTTCTCTGGTATGAGCCAATAACTGGCGTATGCCATAGTGTGCAACATATCAATCTCTTTCTGATTGATTTGCGTATAGATGAACTTATTGTCTTCGGTACGTTGATAAAGGGCCATGTTTGGTTTGCGGCATTGCTTGTAGAATCCTTCTATGAATGTCTGCCAACGGGATGTATTGTAGGATAATTCCAATATGTGTTCCGTGTCGCGAGTTGGCTTCAGGTCGGGATTACCGACGGTATATTCCATGCTGTTTGTCTGAATCGTGGCATCACTGGTCATGGCAATCACTGAAACGCGATCCCGCATCTGATAGGTATAGCTCAACTGCAATCCCCGACTGATGTTGTATGCTGCCGTTGCTTTTGGTCGGAAAGTCCAGTAGTCATAGTTGTGTTCGTTCTGTTTGTAGTGTATATAGCTTATGCCTGCACCCAAAGAATAGCGCAAGTCTTTGAGTGCTCCCTTTATTTCGCTGAATGCATAAACATTGTTTTGGTTCATCTTAGTCAGGGCGGAAGCGTCGCCAATGTAATCGTTCTGTGTATATTTATAGCGGTAGTTCAAGCCTGTTGAAAGCGTGAAAGGCTTGAGGCGATTCTCATAGATAGCCTCAGATAATACCGAAACAGTCTCACTGTTTACGTCATATTGGTAAGGTTTGCCTTCGTCGTAGTAGTTCTTGTCCTTTGTGGAAATATACGTACCGACGGCATTGGCGGTAATAGATTGACGGGGATTGAGTTGTCTGAAGAAGTAAAGATCGAGGACAGGTGTGCTGAACCGGTTGCTCTGTCTGCTTGTTGCTGTATAGCAGTCAGCTCCATCCGTTATTTCTTTGATGCTGTTGTCGTCCGGTGTCTTGCCAAAAGACTCGCTCAATGATGCTTGGAACACATAGGCAGTGGTGTCTGCCAGATTGTATGTCAGTTTGATATCGTGCTGATGTGTCTTCCACAGCGTTTCCATGTCTTTTCGTTCAATGGTGTAGATCGTGCCGTCGTTCATGGTATAGTCGGCTATTTGTGTGGCTTTTGAGCCTTTTAGTTTATGACCGCTAAAGTTGTAGGACACAGAAAACTCACTCTTGCCGACATTCCATTTGCCATACGCCATATCGCTGCCTTGCCATGCGGTAAGCGTAGGAGCCAGTTCGGCACCTATCGTATAGCCACTATCTGCTTTTCGGGTTACGATATTTATGACGTATGCAATATCTTCGCCATACCGCACACCGGGATTGTCAATAAAGTCAACCTTGCTGATGAGCTTTGGATCAAGTGCAATCATCTCCTGTTTGCCCACGATGATTCCGTTTATTCTTAGTTGCACGCTCCCTTTATCGTCTATGGCAGAAATGGTATGTGCAACATCGTCGACACGAAGATTGGGCAGTGACAGCTTTTGCAAAATGCTGTAACCATTACTTGACGCATTCTTTTGTGCATCGGTAGGATAGATTGTCTGGCCGTCAACCTTGTTGACCACCTTTGCACCTTTAATTGTTACTTCGTTGAGTACGACGGTTTTCTCCTCATTCTGAGCATAGAGAGAGAATGAAGATACGATGAAGAAAGTAAAAATAGTAATTCGTTTCATTTGCATCAGTTTTTTTATTCGATGCAAAGGTATTCATGAAACAGGGAAATGCCAATGATTCTAACTGACATTTCCCTGACATTTGTCTGACATTCGACTAACTACTTTATTTTCAGTGAGTAGTCCTTGCCTCTGTCTGATTCTATTTTCAGGTTGCTATTTGCTTCTATGATAGGTCTTATGCGACGCACGAGCGTGTAGAGCGTATCGCTGGCATCCGGTTTCTTTGGCCACAGGCGATCGCAGATCTCTTGTTTTGACAGGGAATGTGTCTCTGACGCCATGAACATTTCAAGAAAAGAATGTTGCATAGGCGTAAGGCGAATCGGCTCTCCGCTAATAGTCGTGAACTGTCCGTTTGCATATACGATGCCCCCGTAAGCCTGACCTTGACCAAGAAGTGCCGGCCTGCATCTTCGCATATACCATAGACTGCCTATCATCCATAGGATTCCTACGAAAACAAGTGTGCCGGAAGCTCTTTGGTCAGATAGCAGGAAGACCGTCGTGAAGTCGCAGTTGGCTTCTGCTATCATTTCTGTCTTTTGCCTGTTTCCCTGATGGACTATCCTCATGGCAATGGATGCTGTGTCTTTCAGTTCCGGGATAGTCAGATGGTTGCGATAGCATCGAATGGTGTCTGCTGTCACAATATCGTTTGGCATCTCAACAAGTGCCAGATTCAAGGCATTGTTCACATCATAGGCTATTTTGCCTTCCGCACAGCGGTAACTGCAAATGCCAGAACAGACTGCCGACATCATGATGAAGAGGAAAAACACTATAGGCAGTTTCTTCATGAATATATGTTTTACGTTAAAAGTCTTTTCAAACGATTGAAAAAAATATCAATGACGTGGCAAAGATACAAATAAAAACCGAGAAGTTCGCACCTTTTGACATTTTTTTCGTAAGTATGGGAAAAGATAATCAAACAAGGGGAAGTTTCAAGCATGAACCTTGCATTTTGGAAAGATGCTGTTTACGCCTCGTAAGTATGGTGTTTAGACGCCTTAAGTATGATACTTAGACATCGTAAACACCATAGTAATATATTTTAAGACTTATAGTAAAAATATATAATTTTATTTGTTGCAACATCCTGATTGTCAACAATGGTTACCATACGGTAAGTTAATACCTTGCGAGTGCCTTCTTGTGGAGGTCTTGGAAAAGATGTAACTTTGCACCGCTAAACAATAAAATTTCAATCAACAATGAACAAAACTCTATTATTACAGAAATCTACCAATGGCTATAGCATTGCTACCGTTGGCGAACTGTCTGCTTTCGAAGGCAAAGCATTTGTGAAAGACGTAATGGGTACGACATCCGTTGAATTGTCGTTTGGTTCTCTCGCACCCAATGAGGCTGTGCCATTCTTCCACCATCACAAGCAAAATGAAGAGGTGTATGTCATATTGAGCGGAAAAGGAGTATTCACGCTCGACGGCAAGGAGGAAGAAGTGGCCTCTGGAAGCATTGTGAGAGTAGCGCCGGAGGTGAGCCGCAATACGTTATGCACGGGCGATGTTCCTCTGGTATATATCTGCATACAGGGCAAGGCAAATTCGCTGGAGCAGTACACCATGACGGATGGAGTTGTGGAACAATAAGTTGTAAAAGAATGTCTGATGGGAAAGGCAATAAGATAATGTCTTTCCCGTTATTGTATGTATGGAGAGGAATGAGAGCATCATGATTGGCGAGACATTGTTTCCCAACTGCCCGGTACGCAATATTCTGTCAAGAGCAGGTGATAAATGGTCGTTGTTGCTGATGCACGAATTGCAACGACATGACAACCCTATGCGCTTTTCCGAACTGAGAAAGGCTGTTCCTGATATCTCGCAGAAGGTGTTGACAACAACACTTAGGAATCTTGAGGCAGATGGGTTCCTCATACGCACCGTCTATGCCGAAGTTCCGCCACGAACAGAGTATGCTCTCACTCCGCGTGCCATCTCATTTTTGGCCGCTTGTCACCCGATGATAAGATGGGCTATAGATAATTTTGCCGACATCATTAAAGATAGGCAGATGGCAAACAACGACAAAACAGTTCGCTGAGCATGACTGCTTTAGATGCGCGAAATCTCTTTCTGCAACAGACAAAGAAAGCGGGCGGCGTGGGCACCGTCCATTTGCGTGTGATGGAATTGGAATGAAACAGATAGGCTAACCTTGAACCATGATTTGCGATAACGCCCCCATATCATGAAGGGATTATTAAACATACCACTGTACATGCCTATGGCTCCGTCTATCTCATAATGTGCCAATGCTGACGTTCCTATTACCATGCGGTCGTGGATGTCGTGGTTCGTGCAGGTTTCTGCCACTTGTTTTGTCAAGCGCAGATAGTCTTCGTTGAACTTCATTAGGTCGTCCGTAAATGGAATGTCGCATGAGCTTACTTCTCCCTGACGGTTAGTTACGATGGTGTTTACGGCGATAGAATCGTATTGGATGAGTTTTTCGCCAACCGGCAATAGATAGAATTCCTTGATCTGTGAGGCGGCTTTGCCGATACACCAGCACATAAGCATATTGAATTTTAGGCTTTTCCGTCTACTTATATATATAAGGTGAGTTACGTTAAGGGTTTTGAAGATTGTCACCATTGGCATTGGTGCTTTCATCCACATATCAAATGCGTAAGCGCGCGTTGTTTCCGAAGGGTCGATTTCTTGCATCATACTTTTTTTCTTTGGGTCAATAAATCTTCACAGTTAATCGTTCAACATACTGTTAGTATTTGTTTTTTTCTTTGATAATGCCATGACGGTAGGCGTAGAGCAGGTCTTTCAGTTCACCGATTTGTGTACATAGTTCCGTGCCTTTATCGGTGTCGGCCACCAGCATACGGTGCGTAGACATCTCGACAATTTGGGTTGTCGACTTAATATCCGTACCTCGTGAGATTGCGTCTTGCGTGCTTGTGAACGGTTCGTGCTGAACCAGTTGAAAGCCACGACTATGGTAAACCAGCGTATAGCCTGCTATGCCGGTTTCCTTGTGGTAGGCTTCAGAGAATCCACCATCAATGACCATCAGGCGTCCGCCGGCCTTAATAGGGTTCTCGCCTGATCCGGCATGAACAGGTACATGGCCATTAATGATGTGGCGGTTGGGGCCTGTCACACCAAAAGCCTCCAGAATGCGGTCGCAAACTTCTGCCGAGTCTCTCAGCTTGAAGTAGTTGCCTTTCTCCTCGTGATAGGTTTCTCTGTCGGCAAGGAAATAGCGTTCGAAGGTAGCCATCTTGGATTTGTCGAACAGAGGAGAGTCTTTGCCGCACCATAGGTACAGGAAATAGTCTTTGGCAAATGCCTTTTGGTCGGTGGGTGTATCTGTTTCGAAGGCTGCTCGCACCAGTTGCCCGATAAACGACATCAGTTCCTTGCCGGCATATTTCTTGCCTAAGATCTCCACTTCCTTCAGCATTCCATCGTTATTGAGGGGTATTGAAGCATGGAAAAGCAGGTTCTGGTTGCAGATGTTGTACATACAACCGTGGCTCAGAATGGTGCGAATATGCTTGCGTAGTTTCTCACTGACGCGGAACGAATGGTGTAGTTTCTGCATCAAGTCACGTTCCTCTGGGGTGAACTCCGTGGGGGTCTCTGGTGAGACGGTGGGGAAATGGCATGACTTCATTTCATATTTTTTACCGTCAATGATGCAGGCACGTTCTTTGAAATCGATGCATTTCAACAGGTTACGATCCTCCATCTGCCATTCCGGACGGCGGGCGAATATCTGTGCTTCTGCCTTAAACTGGATGATGGCAATGGCCTTGTGCATCTTAGCCGTCAGTTGCAGCGTCTTTTCGTCTATCTTTTCGTCGTTCTTCAATACCTTGGGCATAAACTCCTCACAGGGATCGTCGCCATAGACCTCAAGGGCAAAGGTGGCCAAAGGTACCAGATTGATGCCGTAACCTTCTTCCAGTGTGGCCAGATTAGCATAGCGGAGCGACAGACGCAATACGTTACAGATGCAGGCATCGTTACCGGCAGCAGCCCCCATCCACAGAATATCATGATTGCCCCACTGTATATCCCAGGAATGGTATTGGCGCAATGTGTCGAGAATGATGTGTGCACCGGCTCCTCTGTCGTATATATCGCCCAGAATATGAAGTTGATCGATGGCCAGCCGCTGGATGACGTTGCAGATGGCTACAATGAAATCATCGGCACGACCAGTAGAGATGATAGTGTCAACGATGACGGCTACATAGGCTGCTTTATCTTGGTCATCGGTGCGTTCATGTAGTAGTTCCTCAATGATATACGAGAATTCCTCCGGCAAATTCTTGCGTACCTTTGAGCGGGTATATTTACTTGACACATCACGACAGACGCGCACCAACTGGTGGATGGTGATTCGGTACCAGTCGTCCAGTTCGTTTTCTGCCGCCTTGATAAGCTCCAGTTTCTGCTCTGGATAATAAATGAGCGTGCAAAGTTCCTTCTTCTCACTCTCGCGAATGGTGTTTCCGAATATTTCCGAAACTTTTCGCTTAATATTACCCGATGCATTTTTTAGCACGTGGATAAAAGCCTGATGCTCACCGTGTAGGTCGGCCAGAAAGTGTTCCGTACCCTTTGGCAGGTTAAGAATGGCCTCCAGGTTGATAATCTCGCTGGCGGCATCAGCCACAGTGGGGTAGGTGTTTGATAGTAGATGTAAGTAACGTAGGTCGGTACTCATAAGCTTTGGTCATAGTTCATCGCTTGTATAGCCCTTAGGCAGCGGTCTGCAGTTGTATTGCGAGGCCATGATTTCACCGTAAGCACCTGCTGAGAGGATGGCAAGCAAGTCACCGCGATGGGTCTTGGGTAAACGTATCTCTTTGTCAAACGTATCGCTCGACTCGCAGATAGGGCCTACCACATCGTAGGTCTCTTCTGTTTCATTACTGCAAAGGTTGATAATGCGGTGGTGAGCATCGTAAAGGGCTGGACGAATAAGGTCTGTAAAGCCTGCATCTACAATGGCAAATTGCTTGACGGAGGCTTGTTTTACATAGTTGACTTTTGTGATAAGTGCTCCGCATTGGGCAACGACGGCACGGCCAAGTTCGAAATGTACCGTTTGTCCGGGACGGACTTTCAGGTACTTCTCATAGACTGCGAAGTAGTCTTTGAAGTTGGGGATAGGGGTGCCTTGTGGGTCTTTGTAATCAATACCGAGTCCTCCACCTACATTAATGATGCTCAAGTGGATGCCTTGTGCCTCTAAACGGTCTTGCAGTTCATTGATGCGATGAGCAAGAGCAATGAAGTCGTCCATCTCCAGAATCTGTGAACCGATATGGAAGTGAAGGCCTTTGAATTGTACGTTTTTCATGCCTTGTGCTAAATGAATAACTTTTTCCATGTCTTCCATTGCAATGCCAAACTTGTTTTCGGCCAAGCCCGTAGTGATATGTGCATGGGTATGGGCACCTACATTAGGATTGATGCGGAAACAAATGGTGGCTACTTTATTCTTACGAGCAGCAATCTCATTGATGACTTCCAGTTCGGGGATGCTCTCAACATTGAAGCAGAAAATCTCCTTGTCTAATCCTAATTCAATCTCCCAATCACTTTTTCCTACGCCAGCAAAGACAATTTTGTTGGCCGGGAAGCCTGCCTTGAGTACTTGTTCTATCTCGCCACCCGATACGCAGTCAATGCCCAGTCCAGCCTCGTTAATGGCTTTGAGCACCTTGATGTTGGCATTTGCCTTTACCGCATAGTGAACGAAATAGTTGTCGTATTTCTTTGTTTCTATATTGATGGCATCAAGTGTCTGGCGCAGCAGTTCCATATCATAGTAGTAGAAGGGTGTCCGCATCTGGGCAAACTTCTCTACGGGGAATGTTCCTTTCATTTTGTGTCGTGTTTAATTTTATATGTGTGTTGTGTTGAGCTTGTGTTTTAGTTGAACAATTGATCGCTTAGGTTCTGCAAGGCACGTTTCTTGTCTTCCTCGCGGATGAGGAAAGAGATGTTGTAATTAGAGCCACCATACGAAATCATACGCACTGGAATGTCTTTCATGGCATCCATAACCTTGGTCTCGAAACCTACATTGGACCAGTCGAGATCGCCCACCACACAAACGATGCACATATTTGTGTCGACCGTTACTGTACCATACTTCTTCAATTCGTCCATGATTTCGCCCAGATGTGATGAGTTGTCAATAGACATAGATACTCCAACCTCTGACGTACACACCATATCAATAGGTGTCTGGTAGGATTCGAATATTTCGAAAACCTTGCGCAGGAAACCGGTAGCCAGTAGCATACGCGATGATTTAATCTTGATGGCGGTGATATTGTCTTTAGCGGCCACAGCCTTGATCTTCCCATATTCAGTAGCGTTTGAGATGGTTGTGCCTTCAGCTTCAGGATCCATCGTATTCAGTAGTCTGACGGGAATTCCTGCATATTTGGCGGGCTGCACACAGGTAGGATGCAGGATCTTGGCACCGAAGTAGGCCAGTTCGGCAGCTTCTTCAAATTGTAACTGGTGCACAGGCTGCGTCTTGTCTACGATACGCGGGTCGTTATTGTGCATACCATCAATATCTGTCCATATTTGAATCTCCTCTGCGTTTAGGGCAGCACCAATTAAAGATGCTGTATAATCGGAGCCACCGCGTTGCAGGTTGTCTACTTCACCATAGGCATTACGGCAGACGAATCCCTGAGTGATATAGACTTGCGCACCTTGGTTCTGTTCCATCAGTGCCGCCAGTTTCTCCTTTATATATACAGGATCGGGTTCTGCATTCTTGTCTGTACGCATAAAGTCAAGGGCGTTGAGCAGTACGGTGTTGATACCCTGTTCTTTCATGTAGTTGACCACCATATTGGTCGACATCATCTCTCCTTGGGCTACGATGCTTTTTTCCTCAAACGAAGTAAAGAGTTCCTTGGTGAACGAGCGCAGATAGTCGAACTCCTCGCGCAAGAAATCGCGAGTGAGGGTCTGATACTGCTCGGTGGTGTAGAGTTCTGATATATGGCGCATATATTTCTGCTCTAAATTGTTGATCACCTCGTTGGCACCATCAAGATTCTTCTTGTACAGATAGTCTGATATTTCGACAAGTGAGTTTGTGGTGCCCGACATAGCGGACAGCACGACGAAGACGGGATTACCCGACTTTGTGACGAGTTTGGTCACCTCTTGCATTCTCTTTGGCGTACCTACTGAGGTTCCACCGAATTTCATTACTTTCATAACTGCATTATATTTTTATTCTTGTTTTTCCTCTATTTGTCCCAGTTCGACCTTTTTGAAATGTCCGTCCTGACAGCAATAGACGGTGCCTGGATACTGTTCGATGATGGGAATATTGTGGGTAGTCATTACAACGGCTGTGCCAGATTCGGAAATGCAACGCAGCAGGTCCATAATACCTTTCATGGTTACAGGATCCAGATTTCCCGTTGGCTCGTCGGCTACAATCAATTTGGGTGAGTTAAGAATGGCACGGGCAATAGCTATGCGCTGTTGTTCACCACCCGACAGTTCATGAGGCATCTTGTTTTTCTTTTCAGTCATGCCTACTTTGTCAAGTACTTCATCAATGCGCTCTTCCAATCCTTCATTCTTCCAGCCAGTAGCTTTCAATACAAAGCGTAGGTTTTGAGCGACC
Source organism: uncultured Prevotella sp. (assembly GCA_947174835.1). Lineage (GTDB taxonomy): Bacteria > Bacteroidota > Bacteroidia > Bacteroidales > Bacteroidaceae > Prevotella. The sequence continues at coordinate 7,150 of CAMWKM010000047.1, read as the reverse complement.
GTTTTGTCGGATAGCAATTGGAAATCCTGAAATACAATGCCCATTTGTCGACGTAGGGCAGGGACTTCTCTGCGACGCAGAGTCAACATATTGTAATCAAGCACCGTTGCCGTGTCTGCCTCGTCAATATCCAGTTCGTTGTAAATGGTTTTCAACAGACTGCTCTTACCGGCTCCCACACGGCCGATGATATAGACGAACTCGCCTTCTTCGACGCAAAAGTTAACATCGGACAATACTGCTATTCCGTGAGTTTGCTTGACTGTTACATTTTTATAATCTATCAGCACCATATCCATTCATTATTAAAAAGATTCTTTATTTCATCGTTCCGCTGGCTTTAGCCTGTCGACGTTTTTTGTCCCATTCTGGATCGTGACGGTGATGTAGCTCTTCTGCGAGATCTTCTATGCGAAGTCCTTTGTCGGTGAGTAGTACAATTAGGTGGTAAAGTAAGTCGGAAGCCTCATAGACCAGATGCTCGCTGGTGCCATTGATAGCTTCGATAACGGTTTCCAAAGCCTCTTCACCTACCTTTTGGGCCATCTTGTTCACGCCATCATGGAAAAGTTTAGTAGTATAACTGCCCTCGGGCATTTCTTCATGACGCTTGCAGATGAAGTCCTGTAACTCTTTCAGGAAAAGTAATGGCTCTGCTGTGTTATTCTCGCCCCAGCAGGTGTCGGTGCCAGTGTGACAGGTAGGACCGTCAGGATGAACTTTGACCAACAATGTATCGTTATCGCAGTCGATGCTCATGCTTACCAAATGGAGAAAATGGCCGCTTGTCTCACCTTTGGTCCAAAGCGTCTGACGAGTGCGACTCCAGAAAGTTACTTTGCCTGTTTCCACTGTTTTTTGGTAAGCCTCTTCATTCATGAATCCTAACATCAGCACGTTTTTCGTGTCTGCATCTTGTATGATGGCGGGTATAAGTCCGCCCATTTTCTCAAAGTCTATTGTCATAATCTTACGTTTATTCCTTCGTTCTTAAGATAATGTTTCAGGTCTGCAATGGAAATCTCGCCAAAGTGGAACACGCTGGCTGCAAGAGCGGCATCGGCATGGCCTAAAGTGAAAACATCTCGGAAATGCTCCTTTTTACCGGCTCCTCCACTGGCAATGATGGGGATGCTTAGTTGTTCAGACATTTTAGCGAGTTCTTCGTTGGCATAGCCCATTTTTACACCATCGTGATTCATACTGGTAAAGAGAATTTCACCGGCCCCACGCTCCTGTACTTCATGGGCCCATTCCAACAGACCACGCTCAGTACGTTCACGGCCACCTTTTAGATAGCAGTGCCAACCATCGGCATCGTGACGGGCATCAATAGCAACTACACATACCTGACTACCAAAGCGTTTAGCCACCTCTTCAATAAGTTCTGGTCGTCGTAAGGCTGCACTGTTTATGCTAACTTTATCAGCACCGGCATAAAGCATACGTTCTACATCAATCAATTCGTTGATACCTCCACCTACGGTAAAAGGAATACTGAGGTTGCAAGCTACCTTAGTCACCATCTCGGTGAAGGTCTTCCGCCCTTCATAACTGGCCGTAATGTCGAGGAATACTAGTTCGTCGGCACCGGCATCACTGTAGGCCTTGCCAAGTTCTACGGGATCACCAGCGCTTCGCAATTGTACAAAATTGACACCTTTCACCGTTTCTCCGTCCTTGACATCCAGACAAGGGATGATTCGTTTTGCAAAAGCCATATATATCGTTCGCTATTTTCGATTGATAAGTTCTTTTAGGTCAATGTGTCCTTCGTAGATTGCCTTTCCGAAGACTACTGCTGGTATGCCGGCAGCTTCCAGATTGTCGATATCGTTGATGCTACTTACGCCACCACTGGCAATCAAATGCAAATGTGGATAAGCAGCCATAACCTCCTTATAAAGTGCTGTTGCCGGTCCTTGCAATGTGCCGTCTTTTGATATTTCAGTGCAGAGTACATTCTTTATACCCATGTCTACATAGCGTTGCAGGAAAGGGAGCAATTTCTCGGTAGAGTCTTCCTTCCAGCCGTTAATGCTGATAAGTCCATTGCGTACATCGGCTCCCAGTATGATGTGCTCGGGACCAAAGCGATTTAGCCAGCGTTTGAAAAGATCGGGTTGTGTGACGGCAACCGAGCCAATGGTTACCATTGAGGCACCTGCTTCAAAGGCCGTCTCAATGTCTTTGTCAGTTTTGATACCACCACCAAAGTCGACTACTAAATTGGTTTCTAAAGTAATTTGACGGAGCACTTCACTATTGACGATGTGTTTCGACTTTGCACCATCAAGGTCTACGATGTGAAGTCGATGGTAACCGATAGATTCAAATTGGCGAGCCATTTGGAGTGGATTGCCGTAGATGGTCTTTTGGTCATAGTCGCCTTTAGTCAGACGGACGCACATTCCGTCAATAATGTCTATGGCGGGTATCAATTCTATCATAGTTCCAAGAAATTTCTGATTATCAGTTCACCTACGCTTCCACTTTTTTCAGGATGGAATTGTGTGGCATAAAAGTTGTCCTTATGGAGTGCTGCGCTGTAAGGCTGTATGTAATCGGCTGTAGCAATAGTCTCTTGACAGAGAGGTACATAGAAGCTATGTACAAAATAGACATATTGTTGTTCTAATCCTTTTAGAAGTGGAGTTGAGGTGTTATAGAGGTTATTCCATCCCATGCAGGGCACTTTCTCTTTGTGACTTGTGGGGCTGAATCGTTTCACGTCCACATTAAAGATACCTAGGCAGTCAGTGTCGCCCTCCTCAGAGTGCTTGCAAAGCAATTGTTGTCCGATACAGATACCCAATACGGGCTGAGATAGTGAACGAATTACTTCATCAAGACCACGTTCATGCAGATAGGTCATGGCTCCGCTGGCTTCCCCTTGTCCGGGAAATAGTACGCGGTCGGCTTCCCTCAGCAATTTTGCATCGTCTGTTAGCATCGGCTCTACGCCCAATCGCCTCAGTGCATTCATTACAGAGTAGATATTGCCTGCATTATATTTTACTACTGCTACTTGCATGTTTTTTATGAAAAGGGATTAACTGAATATGATGGTCTTATTCTTGTAGGTTAGTATTTTTCGTTGGATATGCTTACTTACGGCACGCGAGAGCACAATCTTCTCCAAATCTTTACCTTTTAGTACCAAACTTTCAGGGGTGTCCTTGTGGGTGATGCGTGCAACGTCCTGTTCGATAATAGGACCTGCATCCAGTTCTGCCGTCACGTAATGGCTCGTTGCACCGATAATTTTTACACCGCGTTCCCAGGCTTGATGGTAGGGCTTAGCTCCTACGAAAGCTGGTAGGAACGAGTGGTGGATGTTGATGATATGTTGCGGATATGCAGATATCATCTCATCGCTGATAATCTGCATATAGCGGGCAAGTACGATGAATGTTACATTCTCCTTGCGCAGTAGTTCCATCTCTGCCTGTTCTACTTCCGCCTTGTTTGAGTGGTCTTTCTTGATAGACCATACATAGTAGGGGATGCCGAACTGCTCAGCCACGTAACGTAACTCTTCATGGTTGCTCACAATACAGGGGATGTCTACATCGAACTCACCGGCTTTCCAGCGTGCCAGTAGATCATACAGGCAATGGCTCATCTTTGAGACAAAGATTGCCATTCGTGGACGCTGGTCGCTGAAATATAGATTGAACTCCATTTTGTAACGCTGGGTATAAAGAGTCTCAATATATTCTTTTATTTTCTCTCGAGGAATGATAAAAGTGTCCAATTCCCATTGAATGCGCATAAAGAATATTCCGTCTTGTCGATCAACATATTGATCCAAATAAACAATGTTGCCCTGATTATCCGTGATAAACTTGGTTACTTCTGAAATGATACCCTGTTGATCTGGACAGTGCAGAAGTAAAATGGCTGTTGGTTTCATTATCTTATTCTTAATCTCTATTTTCATCTTGCAAAGGTACAAAAAATATTCGGTTTAAAGTCCAAATGTCGACTTTTTTGATAATTTTCTTTGTAAGTTGTTCCGTTTTTTGAAAAAAAAGTTGTACTTTTGCAAAAAATATTCTCACGAACAACCATAAAGTTACAGAATCATGGCAAAATACAACATCACAGAAAAGAAAGAAAAAGAGGCTGTTTACAGGTCATTGGTTAGCCCTGCACTCATGGATGAGCTAAAGGAGAAGATCCTGAACGTCATTGTTATGCAGAAAAAATATAAGGATAGGAATTTTTCTGCAAAAAGACTGGCAGAGGAACTGGGTACCAATACCCGTTATGTTTCGGCTGTAGTGAACGTCAAGTTTCACATGAATTATACTTCATTTGTTAACAAGTATCGCATTGAGGAAGCTATGTCTATCCTCGTTGACAAGCGTTACAAAGACCTACGTATTGAAGAGGTAAGCGATATGGTTGGATTTTCCAATCGCCAGTCGTTCTATGCCTCATTTTATAGGCTTACAGGGATTACTCCCAGAGAGTATCGCCTCCAGCACTCAGCCGTATTGGTCAAAAGTAAGAAGAAATAAAGACTGAGACATGACGCTTGACACGGAAAATTTTAATTACACGGATGAGCGTTTTGCTGATTTACAGATGCTCAGATATCGTCTCAACGGTTTTGAGCAACTGACCGTAAAGCAGAAACAATTCGTTTATTATCTCTCCCAAGCCACCCTTTTCGGACGCGATATTACTTTTGATCAGTATGGTGAATACAATCTCCGTATTCGTAAGATGTTGGAGGTTGTTTATCAGGAACTGCGTGTTGTTGATGACAGCGATCAGTTCCGTGCGTTGGAGATTTATCTCAAACGGGTCTGGTTTTCTAACGGCATTTACCATCATTATGCCTGCGATAAATTTATTCCTGAATTTAGTGAGGATTACTTGTATCGTGCTGTTATGAGCGTTGATGCCCGGAAGTTGCCTTTGGCTGATGGGCAGACGGTGAAAGAACTTTGTCATGAATTGTTTCCTGTTATATTCGATTCAGAACTTCTTGTTAAACGTGTCAATAAAGCCGATGGGGAAGATTTGGTCGCAACGTCAGCCTGCAATTTTTACCAGAATGTTACCCAGCAGGAAGTTGAAGACTACTATGCGGCTAAGAAAACAGAGAACACAGATTGTCCTCCTTCCTATGGATTGAATTCCACTCTTGTTAAACACGATGGGGTGGTGGAGGAGCTTGTATGGAAGACTGATGGCCGTTATGGTCAAGCGATTCGACAAATTGTTTATTGGTTGCAGAAAGCAGCAGATGTGGCAGAGAATGAACAACAGAAGAATGTTATTTGTCTTCTCATAAAATATTATCAAACAGGTAATTTACATACTTTTGATGAATATTCTATTCAGTGGGTAAAATGTTTGGGGACCAAAGTTGATTTTATCAATGGTTTCATCGAAGTGTATGGCGATCCTCTTGGATTGAAAGGTTCCTGGGAGGGTTTGGTTGAATATGTCGATGAAGAGGCTACTCACCGCACGCAAACAATTAGTCAAAATGCTCAGTGGTTTGAGAATCATTCTCCTGTTGACCCGCGTTTTCGTAAGCCTGTTGTCAAAGGTGTATCAGCCAGTGTGATCTGTGCTGCGATGCTTGGTGGTGAAGAATATCCATCGACGGCAATCGGTATCAATCTGCCCAATGCAGACTGGATTCGTGCCCATCACGGCTCTAAGAGCATTACTATTAGCAATATTACCGACGCCTATAATAAGGCTGCTCATGGTAATGGGTTTCGGGAAGAGTTTATTCACGATCTTTCTATCCTTAAACTTATAGAGAAGTATGGTGATATCTGTGACGATTTGCATACTGATCTGCATGAGTGTCTGGGACATGGCAGTGGACAGTTGTTGTCTGGTGTCGACCCTGATGCACTAAAATCCTATGGTAATACGATAGAGGAAGCGAGAGCCGACCTTTTTGGACTCTACTATATGGCAGATAAAAAACTTGTCGAACTTGGGTTACTTCCTGATATAGAAGCATATAAGTCACATTATTATACCTATATCTTGAATGGACTGATGACTCAATTGGTGCGTATCCAGCCAGGTCGCCAGATAGAGGAAGCACACATGCGCAACCGTGCCCTGATTGCCCGTTGGTGTCTTGCCCATGCACAGGGTGTTTCGTTTGCCAGACAGAATGGTCGTTATGAATTGACGATTAATTCCTTTGAAGAGTTACGGAACCTTTTTGCCCAATTATTGTCTGAGGTACAACGCATAAAAAGTGAAGGTGATTACGAGGCTGCTCGCCGTTTGGTCGAAGATTATGGTGTTGCAGTTGATCCAGATCTCCATGCCGAGGTGCTTGAGCGTTACCGAAAACTCAATTTGGCACCTTATAAAGGCTTCATCAATCCCCGCTTGTTGCCTATTTGTAAAAATGGTGAAATTGTTGATGTTCAGGTCGATTATTCTGAGTCATACACCCAACAGATGCTGCGCTATAGCAGTGAATATGCTACGCTGATATGACCATAGAAGAACAGGTGAAGCAGATTAAGCAGTCATTCCGCCAGATGATGGATGGTTCTGTTTCGCAGTCGATGCGGGAAAAGGGTGTTGACTATCATCTCAACTGGGGAGGCACCATTCCCCGTCTGCATGAAAAAGCTGATGAGGTTGGGAAAAACTACGATTTGGCTATTGCACTTTGGAAAGAAAATGTGCGTGAGTGCAAGATCTTGGCCACGATGATCATGCCGCCCAACGAAATCTTGCCTGATGTTGTTGATATTTGGATGGAACAGACTCCAACGGTAGAGATTGCCGAGCAGGCTGCTTTCAACCTTTATCAGTATCTGCCTTATGCTGCCGATAAAGCCTATCAGTGGCTGGCCTCCTCCGATGATTTGCCTCAAATCTGCGGCTACCATATATTTAGTCGTTTGTTTATGCAGAAGATGGAACCTAACGAGAGAGGTATAAACGAGTTTATTGATCAGGCACTTGTAGCCCTTAGAAGTCCCTGTCTCTCCCTTCGCAAGGCCGCCATGCAGTCTGTTTTTCGTTTCGCAGAACTTGGTCTTTTGTATGAGCGTCTTGCCAAGAATGCTTTACGTAATAGCGGCCTTGATTTCCTTTGTTAAGGAGAGGAGGACAAATGTTCTGCAAGTTGCAAATAGTGTCCTTT
>CAMWKM010000046.1 GCA_947174835.1 uncultured Prevotella sp. | reverse complement strand
ATCGCCTAGTCGTCGGCAGCGTCATTTGTTTATAAGATACATATTTCATCGGTTACCGTTATATTCTTAAACAATCTTTCTGGAAGAGGGATATCCGCTCCATCTCGGGTATTCATGTAAATTTCCAAAATGCGGCCATAGAATATAGAGATTTGATCGGTAGGCATACAGCTGTAAATAATCCGTATGTCCTCAGGTCTGTATTCAATTTTAGAAGTATTACTCTCAATAGTTAAATATGAATTAAGTTGAGCTTCTAGTAATTGGGATAAATCATTATCATCAAGTTTAATGCTAAGTCTTGATAGCATTGAGAGAACGTATAGCTCATAATTGAATTTATTTTCAGAAACATTATTTCTGTAATTATTTGCTTTAAAGAATATTGAGAAGAGTTCCTTTGCATTTTCTTTACTTATAGACGACAAAAGTTCCCTATTTAGAATCTCATCATTAATATTCTTGTTTTGTGCTCTTAATAATACCGATATAGCTATTCCTAATGAATAAGTAAATAGTTTTGATAAAGCCAGCGTGATACCCTCTGGGTTTATATTTAAATTGGGAAGACCATACGGGAAACCGGCCCGTTCATATGTTTTCAGGTATCTGTAAGACTGTAGATATTCCTGTTTATAGCCTCGTCCACCAAAATTCTTTGTTGTTGTAAAACTTGCTATACCAAACTTGTGTATTCTTTGAATAGTAGGTTTCGTTTTATGAGAGTATAATTTTAACCTAAAAGCCTCTGTAATTCGGTTAAATGACAAATTTTCATTTTCATTAATATATCCCGAATTATCTATAGTAAAGTATATCTGACTTCTAGCTATAGATAAAACCTGTTCTGAAATAGATTGTAATGATAGAAGTTCTTTAGAAGAGTTATCCATTAAGAGCTCAACCTTAATATTCTTTGTACTCTTAGACAGGAGTTCAAAGGCTTCTTTGGAATATTCGCCACCAATCTCCAGTAGAATAGAAGACTTCCAAAGAACTCCAAGATAATCAGAATCTAGTGGTTGCCATTCATTCAAAAGTTCGATCAGTGTAGGTCTATTTAATGTCATTAAAGCAAATAACGATTTCTCGTAAGTATATCGACGTACAAGTTCAGAGGCATTCTGTGTATATATGTAATTATCAATAAGGGCAGAAATAGTATCAAATTTTTCTTTGTCATAAGAATCGCGATATAAAGCAAGTAAACTAATATTTAGTGACAAAAGTTTACGCTTAAGATTACTAGGTAGTGTGTCGATGGTATTATTCAGCTTTGCAATACTTTCCTTAAACCACTCATGATTGTAAGGTGAGCATGTAATTTGATTTACCCAGTCTAATTCATATAAAAATTCAACGAGGACACTATCGGGTAAATTCCACTTTGAAAACTTACTGTCAATAAACGGTATCTCGTTTATTATGTTATCAAAGTTAGAATAGTATTTGGCTGGGAGAAGATGCCATCCTGGATAAGATTTGCGGATAGTCCGCAAATCTTTGATCGTTTCTTGTATATTATCAGTATCACTCCATCGATATTTTATATTTGGGTTCCAGATCTGTTCATCATTTAGCCCCTTAGATAAATATGTAAAAAAGAAATCTAAACGTTCTTTATAAACATCATCTTTACCGTTATTAGAAATCCAGCCTAGATCGATTATTGAAATGCCTCGTTGCTGATTCAGTCTAACTTCTGATTCATGTAAGTTTGACGAAACATTGACTAAATAAATTGGAGCGATATTATCTCCCATGACGTCTCTAAGCCAGCCAATCCAGCCTAGAAAATTGGGGTCATTCCCTGAGAATCCTACAAGACATAATAATCCTTCTATGAGTGATTGTCTAACCGTATTTACAAATTCGGGATGCGTTTGAGGATAAGTCCGATAATCTTCTTCCGAAATTACAAATGGTCTTATTTCTTTAAAGCTTCCGTGCAATTTTATGATTCTAGGGAACGGCTTATAAAGAAGAGTTTCCCTATTGGTTACCACAGTAAATGTTGGATTCTCTTTGTATGCAGCTCTTTCAATAAGAGTATCATAATTAGTAGTAAATATATCCCTCCAAGGCAACTTAACTAATTGATAGTGTAGGGAACCGGGAGTGATTTTATCATCAGGAAGAGATTTTAGAATTAATTCATTTAGTTCATTTTTCCCAAAACAAGCCTCTATTTGAGAGGCCAATCTTATAGGATCAATAATAGTAGTTGGGGATGGATTTTCCCCAAAGAGGCTGTGATAAAACATTTTACCAAGCCCATTCCAATCCTTCATATCGGCGGAAGAATCTCTGTTGGCATTTAAACTAAAGCCGGCACCAACCATTATAGACGCCTTTTTTTGAGAGGCTCCTAAAAAGCGCAATATATGGTCTAACTTCATCTTAACAGATGAGGGGAGTTTTTTTCTTAGTTCAATATATTTTTGTTCTTCCATATTTATACAAATCTATGCTTATTATAACAGTTGTATTTTTACCTATAGGCTCATTTTAGAATGCGAAGAACTTGTCTTGCATTCGGTTTTTGAGGTTGAACTTCTTTGTTGAGTCAAGGGCGCGCTCTATGCAGATGAATTTATTGTCGGGATGTTGCATAAAGTAATCTACGGTTGTATCAGCTAATGTGTTATCCACACAAATGTATGCCACTTTTATTCCGTCGGAGGCTAAGAACACTGAGTTCTCTGTAAATTGCGATAGAGGCGTGAGTTTATATGTGAGCATAAAGCCTCGCGAGATTAGGATCTCGGTAATTAACTTTTGCTCATCAAAGCCAATTGATAACTGCTGCTCTTTCGTTGCAACATATTTATGGAAGAGTTCAAGATTCTCATCCTCAGATTTTTCCGGATCTGGGGCAAAGTCAGTGCGGGGGAATGACGATTTTGTGAGTATGAAAACCTTAAACCCAAGTTGGTCAAGTTGCTTTTGGTCCTCGGGTGTAATTATTCGACCATCGTAAGAGTTTTTAATCTTTTCGGCAACAGCCTTGTTACGGGCTATTGTTATATCACTTATTTTTTTGAATTCGGCACGTCTGGCATTACTATTTTCATCAGTTGTTTGAGGTACTTGAACAAGAATGAATTTGCGATTACCTCCGTCCTTTATATTTTGATTTATAACTGCTTGCCCGGTCGTTCCTGAACCAGCAAAGAAGTCAAGAATAAGATCATCAGGCTTGGATGCTATATTAAGAATCTGTTGAATTAGACTTGTTGGCTTAGGCGTTTCAAATATATCAGTTGTGCCTAAGATTTCTTTTAGTTCTTTTGAACCGGCTTGATTATGTCCCACTTCTTTATTGGTCCACCAAGTCCATGCATTAGACCCCTTAACCTCTGAAAGAAATACTTTCTTTCGAGGAATTGAAGATCCATTTTTCCCAAACCAAATACGATTATCTTCCACTAAACTATCGAAGGTTTCTTTTGCCAAAGCCCAACATCTGCCTGCGGCTGGTTTATATTCTTTACCCGATGGAGTTGTAATCGTATAGAATTGAGAGGCGGTTGCATGCCCCGTCTGACCTGTTATATCAACCGACGCCCAACGACCTCTTGGGTCATTATCAGGATTTTTATAGTCAGCTGCTCTTTCTTCAGTTAGTTCTATCAAATTCAAATTCGGTTTAAGCAGTTCAATCTCTTTCGCATAAACTAGGATGTAGTCATGAGCCGTACCCAAGTTGCATCTTGCATCAGGCGAAGTCCTTTTTTGCCAAACGATGTTAGCGACAAAATTTTTCTCACCGAATACTTCATCACAAATTTTACGAAGATGGTGTATCTCATGGTCATCAATAGATATGAAAACCACGCCATCAGGTCGTAACAAATTACGGGCAACTAACAGACGACTATAAATCATGTCAAGCCAGTTGCTATGGAATCGGCCACTTGCATCTGAATTAGTATCAAGGCTGATACCGTCTTCCGACTGCTCTGTTCGTTCCCAATAGGATTGGCGATCTTCGGAGAAGTCATCATTATATAGAAAGTCCTCTCCTGTATTGTAGGGAGGGTCTATATAAATGACCTTAATCTTGTTGCGATAGCCGTTTAATAGTATCTTAAGAACTTCAAGATTTTCACCTTCAATAATGATGTTTTCGGTCGATTCGGCATTCACACTACGTTCCTCATCAAAGTGCAATGTGGAGCGAGTAGGCATAAATGCATTGCGTTTGGCCTTTGATTTGCCAAACCAACGGAACTCATAGCGTTCGGTTTCATCAACGCTATCCGGATTCACGGCTTTCTTGACTTCATTTATGTCGAGTTGCCCCTCTTGGGTAAACCAATCGGGAAACATCTGACGCAGTTTTTCCAGTCGTTCTGCGTTAAGATCCGGAGATTGTATGATATGGTCTTTATACGTTTCCATTGCTATTTATTGTTTGATTGGCTTGTGCCTTGAAGGTTTCATATTCTTTGATGGGAGCTTTATAGTAAGCTTCAATTCCAAGAGATTGGAAGTGCTTTATTGCACATTTGATACGTCCAATTTCATGAGGAGTTAAAGCCCTCGTGTCGTTTATATCATTTGTACCTTTAATTTCGACTACAAAATAATATTCATTGTCTTCAGTGGGTGTACTCAATGATCTTTTGTGTAGAACCACTCCAAAATCAGGCTCATAATTACCGATTGGTGTCGGAATTTTATACCATGAAGGGAATTTAAGGAAACACAACACCTCTGCATTCGTTATTCTATCTGCGTCTACTGCAAAATTCCTTTCAAGAATACTGTCATATAGCGTTTTATCCCATACCCCATGATTGGGGGTGTCTACGTAATTATCACAACCATCCTTATAAAAATCGTCAAATTTGAAATCATAGGTATTCCCGGTTGGACTATATTCTACGCAGCGCACCAATTCGTCGAGCTGTATCTGACGAATCTTAAACACTGCTTGTTCCATAAATACAGGTGGGTTCTTGATATATTGGGCTTTGTTATCAATTCCTGCAATAATCTTAAGCACCGAAGTATAGCATAATCCGGTTTTCTCACTTATTTCTTCGATAAGATCGTGAGGATTAAATTTTGCTCGCGCAGTATAAGACTCTTCACCACAATACTCAGCGTTTTGAATATTACTAATATCTGAAACTCGCATACTTTGAACTTCAATAGTATAATCACTAATACGTATCTCATTCAAAGCGGCGATGCTTTTACGGATTAACTCATCTTCATCTATGTGAATGCGATAAGTGGTTTTCTTTGCGACAGTATTCCAAAATCGACGAAATACACAAAATGTTTCATCTTTCTTTATTTTGAACGTAACGCGATTTATACGTCTGCCTTTATGTGTGCGTTTGGGATTCGGAATTTTCGCACCATTTCCATACAATTCTTCATACTCTTGTTGGTAACTGCGGGCAAAAGTTTCGTATGTCTCATTAGGGACAATAGTGAGTTGGTTTATCTGCTCATCATCAGGAGTATCGTCTGTATCATATATTCGCTCTCCATCTTGGTTTACACAGATGCGTAACCCTCTACCTATTTCCTGCCGTTTCTTATTTTCAGAGTAACTTTCATTAAGAGTGGCAATACCGAATACATTAGGGTTGTCCCAACCGACACCTAATGCAGAGTGGGAAAAGATAAATTCAATCGGGCTGTCAAAGGAGAGCAACCTCTGCTTGTTATGCAGAATTTCATCGAATATTTCTTTATTCTTTCTGCAAGCATCCTCTTTGTCAGTGTATTCGCCTTGTGTGGTTTTAGCAAAATAAAAACCTTGAACAGTCTGCACTTCTGAATCTAATGGTTGCTTACCATCATTAAATTCGGCATACACCTCACGGTATTTTTGCTCAAAAAGTTGCTTAATGATGGGGCGGTCTGAACTCATATAATTTGCGACTCTATCAATAAATATTAATGACAGGTTCTTGATGCCCTGAGGTTTCAGACGATTTTTGTTTTCAAAATGGCGTCGTATGAGCCATTCAAGTTGCAGTGTCCATACTTGTTCCTTGTTAGCAGACGATGACCCTTCAATGATTTCTGTACCATTTGTAAATACTACACGCCATTTACGGTCAGTCATTGATTTATAAATACGGTTGATAGTGTAATCTCGATATGATTCGTTACCGGATTTATCAGCAAGGTTGTCATCTTTTTTCAGCAACCCAGATTCTTTGAACTCGAAGCGTCCTTTAGTTTTGTTAAGTTTCCAAAATCTTAATTTAATCTTGACTTGAGATGCTGTTGGCTGTACTTGACTAATCTCCAATTTCATTGTAGCTTCGTCATTACTTTCCGATACTGTCAGAACTTCCAACTTCTTTACTAATCCAAGCCGGTAGCTTTCTGCTGGTGTCAATTGGTAAAGAACATTCTTTTTAACTGAGTGGGTGGCAGAATAGCGGAATTTGAACAACGGTTTCAATTTTGCAATCCATTGTTTTGAATTTTCCGTGTCCATACCTTCCTGAGGTTCATCCATGAAGATGATTGGGTGAGTCTGAGCAATAGCCTTAAGATGCGGTAAGTTGTTAAACAGTCCTTCGCGTTCAACTTGATTTAATATATTATTCTCAGAGTTAAAGGATGCCAAAGTAAGCACCATTATCTGAAGATGTTCAGAAATGATGAAATCGTGAAGTAAACTTAGTTTGGTACTGTCGTAAACAAAGACATTAGGTGTTACATCATACTTGTCTTCCAGTTGTTCCTTGAAATTTTCAAAAGTATCAATAACGCCCTGGCGAATAGGAACAGAGGGGACAAGTACAATGAATTTACTTAGTCCATATTGCTTGAATAATTCGTATGCTGTCTGTATATATGTCAGTGTCTTACCTGTACCCGTTTCCATTTCGATACATGCATCATTTCCTTGTGAAATGAACGATTGAATATTCGATATGCCATTCTCAGAAATGATTCGTAGTATATTGTCGGAAATATCTTGCGCAGACAATGAGCATACGTTAGTATAAATATCTTCTACATGTGCATTGTCGTATGTATTGCGTTCCATTCCACGGAATACCTCTATCACACTTTGTATGGCAGTAGATTGATGTGGCGGATTTTCAAGTCTGAATTTCATAACATAACGTGAGTTATACGAATTTAAGTTGTTTGCATTTTACGTGAGCAATACGAATCTGTTTGTCACAATATGGCATATCATAAATCGTTGTATCTTTAGGTGGAATACTTGATGTATAATCAGCAATAATTTTTATGCTCATAGATTACAAAGTTACTCAAATATTCTGTATTACAGATGATTTTTGCGAATTATTTCAAAATAATTAACGCTTTTGGATGACGGAATGATTCAACGATGACTGTCCAAGATGATAATATAGGCTTGATATAAGAAAAGTGTAGGAGTAAAAGATACAGTTGTTTGAAGCCTCCAAACGCATCGTTTGAAGCCTGCAAACCACCCGTTTGGAGCCTCCATTCACTCGGAAATCAACGCTAAGACACTGGCGGTAAGACCGCATACCAAAAATTGTGACTTTCTTGAAGATGTTTTTATGGGTCGGTTTTGTGATGTCATTGATTATTCGTATCTTTGCAAAACGTAATGACAGACCATGAAATTTTACTTCATCCTTTGGTGACGGACACGGAGTTGCCCGTGCGGATGAACAATCCATTCGACTATGAACCGCACCCGCTTTGCAGGGAGGCGGCCAAACAGGTGTGCGATTACTTGGCACAACAGGAGGACTGGCAGGCGGAGGTGAACAACGGAAAGATGTTTGGGGTGCTGGTTTGTCAGGACGAACAGGGACGGGTGGGATTCCTTGCTGCCTACAGTGGGCAGATACTGGGCCGCTCCGACTGGCCTTGGTTCGTGCCGGCTGTGTTTGACTACCTGCAACCTGACGGCTACTTCAAGCAGGAAGAAGCCTGCATTTCCGACATCAATCATCGTATTGCAGACATTGAATCTTCGGACGAGCGGCAGACGTTGTTAGCCGAGCAAGCACAGGTGAAAGCACGAGCCGAGGAAGAGATAGCGCATTACAGGACGATGATGCAAGAGGCCAAAAGGCATCGCGACGAGCAACGGGGATTGGTGTCTGACGATATGCTGATTCGTGAGAGCCAGTTTCAGAAGGCCGAACTGCACCGGCTGAAAAGGCGATGGAACGATGTTATTGCCGAGACGGAAGCTCGTCTACGGCCTTTGGAGGAAAGAATCAGCCGACTGAGACAGGAACGCAAATTGCGTTCAGATGCCCTGCAACGCTGGTTGTTTGATCGTTTTGAGATGCAGAACGCACAGGGTGAGCATCGTACGCTGGCTGATATTTTCCGTCAAACACCGCAAGGTGTGCCTCCGGCAGGCTCTGGTGAGTGCTGCGCTCCGAAGTTGTTGCAATATGCCTATCGGCACAACCTGCGGCCAATCATCATCGGTGAGTTCTGGCAAGGCCATTCGCCCCGTATGGAGATCCGTCATCATGGCCATTTCTATCCTGCCTGCCGAGGGAAATGTAAGCCGATTTTGGAATGGATGCTGTCAATGACAGCCGATAATGGTGGCTGTGAATATGATGGAAATCTGAGGATTGTTAATCAGGACGAGCATATTTTGGTGGTCGATAAGCCATCGGGGTTGCTGTCGGTACCGGGAAAGAGCGAGGCACCGTCGGTGGAGAGTCTGCTCAGGCGGCAATATGGACAGGCGTATATGGTTCATCGTCTGGATCAAGATACCAGCGGACTGATGGTCGTGGCTCGCAATGAGGCGGCCTATCATCATCTGCAACGACAGTTCTTCGCGCGTACTATCTATAAGAAATATATTGCTCTGCTTGATGGCGAGGTCAGCGAACAGGGAACTATCAACCTCCCCCTGCGCCCCGATTTGCTTGACCGCCCGCGACAGATGGTAGACCCGGAACACGGAAAGTCTGCGGAAACCGGTTATCGGGTGTTGGAGCACCGCAATGGACAGACGTTGGTGGAACTGACTCCTCACACTGGTCGCACCCATCAGTTGCGCGTGCATTGTGCTCATCAGTCAGGACTTGCCTGTCCCATTGTTGGCGACCGTCTATATGGAAAGCCAGCCCAGCGGCTTTGTCTGCACGCCGCAGAACTGGCCTTCATGCATCCCGTCACCGGAGAACGCCTGCACTTCTCCTCTTCCGCACCGTTCTAAAATTGTCATGCACAATGATAAATAAAAAGCAATAAAAGTTGCAATATTCTTAAACTTCTTATATCTTTGCACCTAATATGATATTATAATGAAGCAGATAAAATACAGTTATTGTGTTGATGAGGAAGACAATCTCGTCCATATACAAAGTATAACACCGGAAACACGCCATAAGTGCAGGTTGTTGTGCTTACAATGTGGTCGGGAGATGGTTGCCAATCTCGGAACAAAGAAAACTTGGTATTTCTCCCATAAAGCAGAAACTGCCTGTGATGGAGAGTCGTACCTACATAAATTGGCAAAGCGCAGGATTCTAGAAAAATTTGATTCGACAGATAATTTTCCAATAACTTTTGTAAGAGATGTTCCATGTAATCGACACAAAACATGTTTGTTTTTCCATGACTCCGAGTGCCAAGTAAAAGGAAAGCGTATCCCTTTTGACCTCAGAGAGTGGTATGATACTTGTAAAGAAGAGGAAAAAGAAGGAGAGTTTCGGCCAGATTTGTTATTAACCTGCTCAAAGAAGCCAAACAGAGATCCTATTTTTATTGAGGTTTACAAAACCCATCGCTCAGAAAATGCAAAGGTGGAGTCAGAGTATAAAATCATTGAAACCACCCAACTCAAATCAGAGGGTGATGTAGAGGATATTATCAATAGGGGATTTGTTGAGGGTGAAAACTGCCAGACTTTTAATTTCAAACCAAAATTGCCAGATGTCAGAAAAAACGATGTGCCCATTGAAAGGTTTGTACTTTTTAGAAGTGGTGCGGCCAAAGTACACAAAGTATGTAATTATGAAATTCTATGCGACCAACTGAACAAGAAAATCTATCCTCGTTCTGTCTGCGAACTGAACATGAAAGATTCTGGCAGTGAACTTTGGGGAGAAAATGAACGCAACAATACTTTGGATTCTTACATGTCTGGGCTTGTTTATCTGATAAATAAAAAGAATTGGTTGATTAAGAACTGCATCTTATGTAAATTTAGAAAGTATAATGAATGGAATGACATTTATGTCTGTACCCACTACAAGTCCCTTGGACAAAAATACCACTATCTTCAACAAACAATGGCTAATAATTGTCCTGACTATCAAGTAGACCAAGAAAAACTGAATTATCCATTATCAGAACTGGAGAAAAACATTTCTGAAGTCCCAACATAGTTCAAAGAGGAATGTTCTCAGTGCTATGTTTTTTGTGAATAATTTCATTGCTTCCATATCTATGTTACAGAACAGACAGGCTCATGCACTCCGCAACTGTACATTACAGGGGGATTATTTAGTAAGTATATATCTCTCCTGTCATGGAAGCATGTCCTCTTTGATATAAACTACCAGATTGACTTTGACTATTGAACACCAACACAATACAACCACCACGTCTGGCTGCCTCTTGACGAAGTTTTTTTAATGTTTTTTCTAAGAAATGACCAGCTGTAACAGAGAGAGACCATGTTCCAGAAGAATGCTTTTCCACTTGTCCTAACGAACGTAATCCTATTACTTCTTCTTTGTCATATACTACGCGCACATTCTTCCAATCTTGCGGTGATGTGACAGCAATCCTTTCTGTAAGCAATTCGGTACGTCCGCTTTGATTGTGAATCTTATGAATTGCATTAACACCTATAGTATTTATAGACTCTTCACCTTGATAAATAAAGGTTATATACTTATCTCTCCTCTCTATAACTTTACCCTTGACACTATCGCCATTGTGTAACATCAACACATCTTGTGCATTTCCATACGTTGCAAACAATAATGCACATGCAACAAGTAAATACTTTTTCATAGTCTATTTTTATGTCCTCCAGCACCATAAGAACAGTTAAGAGTTATGAAGCGTGGCACTGATATACCACTTCTTCTAATTGGAGGTCGTGAGAATTACCTTGATATGTAAGATGTTGTAACCAGTCCACGCTATACGCGCGAACCGCCACACTTTCCTTGCATATCATAGAAATTTCTCACGTTTCCAATTACAAGTCGAGCATAACGCTTCGTTTTATCAATATGTCTTGCAAAGTGGCATACCGCCACAATGCGTTGCAAAGATAAAAATAAAATTTCAGAATAACAAAGAAAAGCCCGATTTTTGTGCAGGTCATGCCAAATATTCTCTGCTTGCATCCCTTCGGTGATGAGTCTCCACAAAGGATTTGGGACTTATTGACAGAAAGACTATATTTAGAGAGTTGCCTGATTTCTCATGGAAAGTTGCCTGATCTCTATGAGAAATTAGGCTATTTACTAAAAAGGCTCTATTTATCGAACGTTGATTGGTAATTACAAAAGGAGGGGAAAATGGACTTCCCCCTCCTTATATTACATGCTGACTATTGACAAGACTTTTATTTCACGTACTCCGAGAAATCGGTCAAGTGCATGTCACCCTTGCGAGCCAACGAGTCGTGCATGGCGAAAGCTGCCGTCAGATTGTGGCACGTCTGGCCCATATTGGTCATCTTCAGATAGTCGCGCAGCAATGGGCGATAGTCGGGATGGGCACAGTTTTCGATGATGGCCTCAGCACGCTGTGCAGGCGACTTGCCGCGTAGATCGGCAATTCCCTGTTCGGTGACGATGATGTTCACGTCGTGTTCCGACGAATCCTGATGGCTGACGAAAGGCACAATCGACGAGATGAGACCGCATTTGGCCGTTGAAGGACAGGTGAAGATGGAGAGATAGGCGTTGCGAATAAAGTCGCCAGAGCCTCCGATACCGTTCATCATCTTTGTGCCGCAGATGTGCGTTGAGTTGACGTTGCCATAGATGTCGCACTCGATGGCTGTGTTGATGGCGATGACACCCAATCGGCGAATCACTTCCGGATTGTTTGAGATCTCACTTTGGCGCAGCGTCAGGTGGCTCTTGAAGTAGTCCATATTATCGTAGACCTGCATCAGACAGTCGTTCGATACGGTCAGCGAGCAGGCTGAGGCGTCTTTCACACGGCCGTTGAGCATCATTTCGATGACGGCATTCTGAATCACTTCCGTATAGATGTTGAAGTCGGGCACGTGCTTGTCCTGACCTAGTGCACCGAGAATGGCGTTAGCCGTTGAGCCTACACCGCTCTGCAGTGGGAGGAACTCTTTGGGGATACGTCCCTTGTGCATCTCCTCGACCAGGAATTCTGCTGTCAGATAGCCGATCTTCTCCGTTACAGGATCGCTGTCCTTGAAAGCGCGTGCCTCATCGGGAATGTTGCACTCCACGACACCTACAACCTTGTCCTTGGGAATGGATACATAAGGCACACCGATGCGGTCGCCCACCTTCTCAATCATGATGGGCTTGCGATAGGGAGGATCGAGTGGCTCATAGACATCGTGGATGAACTTGGCGTTGGCATTGTGGAATGAGTTGAGTTCCAAAATGACGTGCTTGGCCAGACGTGCTGCTGTAGGACTGATGCCGCCGGCAGCGGTCAGGTAGACATGATAGTCGTTGCCCACCTCTTCAATGTCGCAGACTTCCAGAATAGCCCAGTCGATATCGCCATAGAAACCAAAGCGTAGTTCCTGTGCCATGTGGCTCAGGTGCAGGTCGTTGTAGGGAATCTCGCCCAAGTTTACGTGCTTGCGGAAGTCGGGATTGGTGGTGTAGGGGGCACGATACTTTATAGCCTGTGCATTGGCCATATCGCCATCGGTCGACTGTCCGGTCGATGCACCGGTGAAGATGCCTACCTTAAATTCGCGACCAGCTTCGTGCTCGGCAACGGCAATCTTTGCCAGTTCTTTGGTCGTGGCCTTGGCCACACCGGCGGGAGTAAAACCACTCATGGCGATATTCTCGCCATTCTTGATCAGTGCTGCAGCCTCTGCAGCAGTCATACGTGTATAAGCCATCGTTTTTTAGTTTACTGTTATTCCTAAAATATTATAGATTACAGATTTATTTGTTCTGTGAAATATGCGTGCAAAGTTACGACTTTTTTTTCAAATCCTGTTGGTTCTCAGAGATTTTTTGTACCTTTGTACCCTGAAACAACCCTGCATGGGGATTTTTTTATGATATAAAGGTGCATGATGAATCGTATTATTACTCTTATTCTTATGCTGTGTGCCGTGATGGGCATACAGGCTCAAGGCGTGGTCCGAGGTCGTGTTATTGATAAGTTGACCGAGGAACCCGTACAGTTTGTTAACGTGAAACTCACGGTGTCGGGCACCGCTAAGATGATGCGGGGAGCAATGACCGACGTGAAAGGCCAGTTTGTCCTGAATGATATACCCGATGGACAGTATGTGCTGGAAGTCTCGTTCATGGGCTACAAGACCGTCAAGCGACAGGTAGTGCTCACACCGCAGAAGCGAACAGCCAACTTCGCTGCCATCTATTTGGCTGAAGATACCAAAACACTGAAGGAGGTGCAGGTGATGGGACAGCGGTCGCAGATGAAATTGGAAGTGGACCGTAAGACCTTCACCGTCGACGAAATGCTGGCTGCCACCGGTGGTAGCGTGACTGACCTATTGGAAAATATCCCCTCTGTAGAGGTCACTACCGACGGTGAGATCTCGTTGCGTGGCAATTCCAGCGTGGAAGTGTGGATCAACGGCAAGGCCAGCGGACTGACCAGTGACAACCGTGCAGAGATATTGCAGCAGATACCGGCAGAGAGCATTGAGCGTATTGAGGTTATCGACAATCCATCGGCCAAGTTCTCCCCGGAAGGTACGGCCGGCATTATCAACATCATCCTGAAGCGTGATCGTCGGGCAGGATATTACGGATCGTTGCAGTCGGGAGCCAACACCAGGGGTGGCTGGAATGTGGGTGGTAATATCAATTACTCTTCGAAGTGGATTGATGCCTATGCCAATATAGGTTATCGCCATCGCAAGGGCGAGGGTGGCAACGAGAGCGACCAGCGTTATCGCAGTGATGAAATGGCTCCTTTCAGCAGTTATCAGCAGAGTAGGGGTGACAATAATAATAATGGTGGCGGACTTTTCACTCGTGGCGGACTGACCTTCCACCTTTCCGATGTTGATGATATTTCGCTCTCCGGCATGATGATGCGCGGCAATCGCTCCAACGATAACCTGACCACCTATGAATATGGTACATACGATGCCCTGGGCGTTCAGGTGCCTAACAGGAATTTGCGCAGACAGACTTGGGGCGACGGCAAGAACCGTATGTATAATGGTGAACTGGGTTATACCCACAAGTTCAATGAGAAGGGCACCCACAAACTTGATGCCAATATTTCGTTCAACAAATGGTCGAGCGATGGCTCCAACGAGTATCTCAACGATACAACCTATCTGCAAGAACCTTCCTATTCGGCCTATTCCTATCAATACCGTCCCATGAATATCAACAATCGTAACTGGGAGGCTAAGTTGGAGTATGAG
Source organism: uncultured Prevotella sp. (assembly GCA_947174835.1). Classification (GTDB taxonomy): domain Bacteria; phylum Bacteroidota; class Bacteroidia; order Bacteroidales; family Bacteroidaceae; genus Prevotella. The sequence goes on along the minus strand of CAMWKM010000046.1, from coordinate 6,279 downwards.
AACCAGATATCGGAGGCGTTTAAGTTGGAGACCGGCTACAATGGTCGCTTCTCTCACGAGAACACACCTCAGCAGAGTTTTGAGTATGCTGCCCAAGGAACTGCAGAGCGGCTCCCCGAAGACGATGCTCGCTTGCAGGAGGATCCTTTCTTCTATAATCGCTTCATCTACGATATAGATGTACATGCCCTCTATGCTACGGCCAACGTGAAGTTGGGGCGTCTGGGTGTGATGGCCGGTCTGCGCGGTGAATATTGGAAGGTCGACACTAAGAGTTTCGATTACTATCAGAATGAGGAGTCTTTCCGGAAAGATTACTTCCAACTGTTTCCCTCACTCTTCCTGAACTACGAACTCACAGAGACCTCGCAGGTGCAACTGAACTATACTCGTCGTCTGCAACGCCCCTGGGGTGGACAACTCAATTCGTTCAAGAATACCCGCGATGCTTCGGTGATAGAGTTCGGTAACCCCTTGCTGACACCGGAATATACCAATGCCTTTTCATTGAACTATCTGAAGACTTGGACGGCTCACACACTCAGTTTGAGCACTTACTATCGTCCCACCACCGACGTGATGCAGCGCATACGCTATCAGGGTACCGACCCTGCTACCGGTCAGGCTGTGATGTATATGACGAACTTCAATGTGGCTAAGAGTCAGAGTGCAGGTGCCGAACTGATTCTGAAGGACAAACTCTTCCGCATCCTTGACCTGACCACCACCCTTAATGCTTATTATTATAAGCTCGATGGTTTCAATACCACTATCGAGGGACAGCAGGTCAGTGGCGAAGGCAATGAGAACTTTGCTTGGGATGCCCGTGTGCTGGCCTCCGTCATCCTGCCCTATAGCATCACCGTTCAGGCTACGGGCAACTATCGCTCACGTTCTGTCATCACTCAGGGCTATCGCAAGGCTAATGGTTCGCTTGATCTGGGACTGCGCAAGAGTTTCCTCAATAAGACATTCTCGTTGGCAGTCAACTGGCGTAATGTGCTAAACACCAGACGCTTTGAGAACTATACGGAAGGCCCCACTTTCTGGCGTCATCAAAAGAACTGGCGTAAGTCTAATTTCAATGTGCAGTTGACTTGGAACTTCGGTAATATGACCAATCAGAAGAAGCGTTCCGACCATGAAGACGGTCAAGGGGGCGGTGATGGTGATAATTCCTTTGGCGGTTATGAACAATAATAAAAGAGAGCCAACTTCAAGGTTGGCTCTCTTTTTTATAGTTTTGGGCCTGCAACGATCAATTGAGAATGCTCGTTGCTCATGGCCGCTTTTGCTTTACAGCTTCGGACCTGCAGCGACGAGTGCTTTACCAGCCTCGTTGCCCTCATACTTCTTGAAGTTCTTGATGAAGCGGGCAGCCAGATCCTTGGCCTTCTCCTCCCACTGAGCAGCGTCAGCATAGGTATCGCGGGGATCCAGAATGTTGGTGTCTACACCCTCCAGTTCTGTGGGAACCTCGAAGTCGAAGTAAGGAATCTTCTTGGTAGGAGCATTCAAGATGGCACCACCCAGGATAGCGTCGATGATACCACGAGTGTCGCGGATAGAGATACGCTTGCCGGTACCGTTCCAACCGGTGTTCACCAGATAAGCCTTGGCACCGCTCTTCTCCATCTTCTTCACCAGTTCCTCGGCATATTTCGTAGGATGCAACTCCAGGAATGCCTGACCAAAGCAAGCACTGAAGGTTGGTGTAGGCTCAGTGATACCGCGCTCTGTACCGGCCAGCTTTGCAGTGAAACCAGAGAGGAAGTAGTATTTGGTCTGCTCCGGAGTCAGGATAGATACGGGAGGCAGCACACCGAATGCGTCGGCAGAGAGGAAGATGACGTTCTGGGCATCGGGACCGGCGCTCTTGCCGTTCACCTTCTGCACGATCTTCTCGATGTGGTTGATAGGATAGCTGACGCGGGTATTCTCGGTCACGCTCTTGTCAGCGAAGTCAATCTTACCGTCCTCGGCTACAGTCACGTTCTCCAGCAGGGCGTTGCGACGGATGGCGTTGTAGATATCGGGCTCGCTTTCTTTGTCCAGGTTGATAACTTTGGCATAGCAACCGCCCTCCAGGTTGAACACACCCTCATCGTCCCATCCGTGCTCGTCGTCACCGATGAGCAGACGCTTCGGATCGGTAGACAGCGTGGTCTTACCAGTACCGGAGAGACCGAAGAAGATAGCGGTGTTCTTACCTTCCATGTCGGTGTTGGCCGAGCAGTGCATCGAAGCGATACCCTGCAGGGGCAGATAGTAGTTCTGCATAGAGAACATACCCTTCTTCATCTCACCACCATACCAAGTGTTGATGATGCACTGCTCACGTGAAGTAGTATTGAAGGCAACGCAGGTCTCAGAGTTCAGACCCAGTTCCTTGTAGTTCTCAACCTTTGCTTTGGAAGCGTTGTAGATGACGAAGTTGGGATCGAACTTCTCCAGTTCCTCAGCAGTAGGCTGGATGAACATATTTGTCACGAAGTGAGCCTGCCAAGCAACCTCCACGATGAAGCGGACAGACAGACGGGTAGCCTCGTTGGCACCGCAGAAAGCGTCGACCACATACAGATTTTTGTTGCAGAGTTCCTTGATGGCAATCTCTTTTACGGTCTTCCAAACCTCCTCGCTCATGGGGTGGTTGTCGTTCTTATATTCCTCAGAAGTCCACCATACCTTGTCATGGCTCTGAGCATCGTCAACGATGTACTTGTCCTTAGGCGAACGGCCGGTGTAGATACCGGTCATCACGTTCACGGCGTTCAGCTCGGTATTCTGACCCTTGTCGAAGCCAGTCAGACCTGCCTTGGTTTCTTCCTCGAAGAGGACTTCATACGACGGGTTGTGGGCGATCACGGTAGAACCTGTGATGCCATACTGTGTCAAATCTAACTTTGCCATTTTTATTACTATTTTTTAAATTAAAGATGATATATTTCGGTCTTCTAACGGCTGCAAAGTTACTAATTTTCTGCGAACAATGAACGACGAATTATGATTTATTAGCATACGTCATATCGTTTTATTGATAAAAAACAAAAAAAGTGCGGGCAGTCTCTTTTGATTTGCAACCCGCACTTTACAAATACTTTTCTTTAAAAAAATCTATTTTTCTTTTCTTCTTTGTCTTTTTTTGCTTATCTTTGCCGACAAATGAGCATTTTCCTTAATGACATTCATGCTATGCAAGTAATCAATCTAAGTGAGAGAAATTCCTGTCTGAATCAGTATATGGCAGAAATTCGTGACAAGAACTATCAAAAGAATCGCCTGCTGTTTCGTAATAATATCCAGCGCATCGGCGAAGTAATGGCCTACGAGATATCGAAGACTCTGAACTACCAGCCGAAGACTGTGACCACCCCGCTGGGCACGCTAAGCATCCCGCACATTGCGGATGAGGTGCTGTTGGCTACGGTTCTTCGAGCCGGATTACCTTTCCACGAAGGTTTCCTCCATGTCTTCGATCATGCCGAGAACGGCTTTGTGTCGGCTTTCCGTATCTACACCAACCGTGAGCATACGGAGGTAGGCATCCATACTGAATATATAGCAGCCCCGTCGGTGGAGGGTAAGACGGTTATCATTGCAGACCCCATGCTGGCTACTGGTGGTTCGATGGTGGCTGCCTACGAGGCTCTGCTGAAGACAGGAGTGCCTGCCAAGGTGCATATCGCCTGTGTTATAGGAACTCCTGAAGGCATTGATATGCTGCAGAAGAACGTGGCAGAGGACACCACTCTCTGGTGTGCTGCTATTGACCAAGGTATGAACGAGCACAAATACATCGTTCCGGGTTTCGGTGACTGTGGCGATCTCTGCTACGGTGAGAAGTTATAAGGCAGCGTTGAGATCCTGCGGCAGCCAGATTCGCATCTTGCCACTGCCCCGATGACACCAAGCGTAATAGGGTATCAGGGTCAGTGTCTGGTCTTCTGTCTCTAATTTTCCTTGTTTGTCGAAGCTCAGAATCTGGACGTCCGTTGTCAGTGTCTGTATGGGTGTACCGGCTATCTCGGTCTTGCCGAGGGCAAATTGGGGCTTTTGGTTGACGAGGATGCTCATGATGTCAAAGTTGTTGTCCGGATGTTCGGCACAATACACCAGCGGGCCACGCTCTATGCTGATCATACCTCGGTCGGCTTCCACCTTGTCATTAGCCCGGACAGTGCGCGGCTCCATGTCGAAGTGTATCTGCACCTTGTCGCCTTTTTTCCATTTGCGGGTGATGGTGTAATAGCCATCTTCCGTCATGCTGGCGGCAGCATCCTGTCCGTTCACCAGAACATTGTAGCCAAGATGCTTGCCATCGGTATATCGGTAGAGGTCAGAGGGAACCACCTGATTGCGTACCCAGCCGGGGATGCGGATTTTCAAGGCAAACCGACCAGCGGCATTTTTGTCTATATTTATTGCAATATCGCCATTCCAAGGGTATTCCGTCGACTGGCTCAGGGTCACTTTCTTGCCATCTACCGTCAGGTTGCTGCTGTTCGACAGGAACAGGTTTACATAGACATCATGGTCCTTGACGGCATAGATATAGCCGGGCAGCGAGGGAATAAAACGGCAAATGTTGCTCGGACAGCAGGCACAGCCGAACCAAGCCTGACGCTGGTGTTGACCCATCGACTTCAGAGGGTTGGGGTAAAAGAATCCGTTGCCTTCGAGCGAAACACCGGAGATCAAGCCGTTGTAGAGCGTACGTTCCAATACATCGTAATATTTCGAATCGCCATGCAGTAGGAACAGACGGTAGTTTACATAGACATTGCCGATGGCAGCGCAAGTCTCGCAATAGGCACTCATGTTAGGCAGTTCATAGTTCCTGCCGAAGGCTTCACCGTTGGAAGTGGCACCGATACCGCCCGTGATGTAAAGTTTCTTAGTGACAATGTTGTCCCAGATGGCATCAATGGCCTTGATATAGTTCTCGTCACCGGTGAGGGCGGCCACGTCAGCCATACCGGCATACATATAGGCAGCACGGACAGCGTGTCCCACGGCCTCATTCTGCTCAGCCACGGGCTTGTGGGCTTGCGAATACTCATGGACGATGGTCGTCTTGCCGCGATAGTCAAGGAAGAATTTCGCCTCGTCGAGATATTTCTTGTCGCCTGTCACCAAGTAGAGTTTCGCCAAAGCCATTTCGGCTATCTGATGGCCCGGCACCACACAGGCCTGTCCTGAATGGGGGCCTACCTCACGACACACACAGTCGGCATAGCGGATGGCGATGTCGAGAAACTTACGGCTGCCCGTAGCTTGATAGTGGGCGATGGCACTCTCCACCATGTGGCCGAGGTTGTAGAGTTCGTGGCTCAGATACTCTTCTTTGCTCCAGCGCTTGTCACCGGCCCACTCATGGGGGGCTTTCGGATTCTGCGTGCGAGAGGTGTAGAGGTAGCCGTCGGGTTCCTGGGCTGAGGCTATGATATCGAGTACGGAATCAATATAGGCTACCAGTTTCTTGTCGGGGTAGGTTTGCAGGATATAGCTGGCACCCTCAATGGTCTTATAGGGGTCGGTATCATCGAAGGAAAGCCCCCCGACATTGAACACTTTTGATGAATCTTTCTGATGTGCAGCGGCATTCGAGAAATTGGTATAGCGTCCTGTCTCCTCACATTTCGAGAACGCCAAGGGAATGGTCACCTCGCGGCTGGTCTCAAGTCGTTGTCCCCAGAAGGTGTCTGAGGTAACCTTCACGCTGGTAAACGGTACTGGATTGATGGGATATCCATGAGCCGATGATTGCGTTTTCTGTGCGGCAAGCGGCAGAACGATGATGGATGCCAGTGCTATCAGTCCTATTCTTTTCATGTCTTTCTTTGATTTGAAATTGTATCTCTTTCGGTACCCATTTACTGGGTTGTTGCATTTATTTCAGTGCAAAATTAGATAAAATTCTAATGAACACAAAAATGTTAATCAAAAATTTCATAATTGTCTATGTATTTCTTGCTTACGTTCTCCTGTCTGTCTTGATGTTGTTGCTTTTTGCAATATTGGGTGAATACTGGCATAAATTTTTTGAATGTTTAATGAGACGTGTTGTTTGACGGTGCAAAGATATGAATTTCCGTGAGTCGTTGTCAGTTATTGGCAGACATTGTCAGTTATTGTCAGTTATTGTCGGACATTGGCAGACATCGTTCGTTGAGTTTAGTGCAATAGGGTTTGCAGGGTTGCCTCGGTAGTTGTATAGTGTATTGATGCTGAATTCCGGGTGTTTGGAGGCTTCAAACGGTTGGTTTGGAGGCTTCAAAC
>CAMWKM010000045.1 GCA_947174835.1 uncultured Prevotella sp. | reverse complement strand
GGGTTATTTTTAGTGTTTTTTTTCCATATTTGCAAAATTTGTTGTTATTTTGCACCCTCAAATCAGACTACAAGGAAATTAGGCATGAAAATATTTCATAAGATTGTCGACTTGAAGAATGCTCTTTTTGAGGCTCGCAAAGAGGGAAAGGAGATAGGACTGGTGCCGACGATGGGAGCTCTGCATGAGGGCCATGCCTCGCTGGTGCGTCGTAGTGTCAAGGAGAATGGAATCACGGTTGTATCGGTATTCGTGAATCCAACGCAGTTTAATGACAAGAATGACTTGAAAAACTATCCACGCGACCTGGAGGCCGACTGCCGTCTGCTGGCCGAGTGTAATGCTGACTATGTGTTGGCACCCGAGGTTGAGGAGATGTATCCTACTCCCGATAATCGTCATTTTGAATATCCGCCAGTGTCAACCGTGATGGAGGGGGCTCACCGCCCCGGTCATTTTAACGGTGTGTGTCAGGTGGTCAGCCGTCTGTTCTATATTGTACGTCCTGACCGTGCCTATTTCGGTGAGAAGGATTGGCAGCAGATAGCCGTGGTGAAGGCTATGGTGCGCCATCTGCAGTTGGATGTTCAGATCGTGGAATGCCCTATTGTGCGTGACAGCGATGGTTTGGCTCGTTCCAGTCGTAACACGTTGCTTGCTCCCGATGAACGTGCCATTGCGCCCGCTATCTATAAAGCTTTGAAGGATAGTGTCGGTTATGCCAAGACACACACATTGAAGGATACTCACGCCAAAGTGATTAGTGACATTAATAGTGTGAACGGTCTGAAGGTGGAGTATTTTGCCATTGTCGATGGCAACACGCTTCAGGAGGTGACGGAATGGGAGGATTCGCCCTATGTGGTGGGCTGCATTACGGTCTATTGCGGCAAGACACCTATCCGTCTGATTGACCATATCAAATATAAGGATTGACGGCTATGATGATAGAAGTAATGAAGTCAAAGCTGCATTGTGTGCAGGTGACTGAGGCCAATCTAAACTATATGGGCAGTATTACCATCGACGAGGATCTGATGGATGCTGCCAATATGATTGCCGGTGAGAAGGTTCAGGTGCTGGATAACAATAATGGTGAGCGTTTTGAGACCTATATAATAAAAGGTGAACGTGGCTCTGGCTGTATCTGCCTGAATGGTGCTGCTGCACGTAAGGTACAGGTGGGCGATACCGTCATTATTATCAGTTATGCCTTAATGGATTTCGAAGAGGCAAAGACATTCAAGCCGAATGTGGTCTTTCCCCGTGACAATCGGGTATAGGAATATAAATAGGGGGATGCCAATGAGCATCCCCCTATTTTGTATGTTATTTCTCTAATTGTTCGTTGACGAAGGCTTCCAGTTCAGGGCCTCGCAATTCCTTGGCCAATATCTTGCCCTGCCGGTCGACTACCACCGTAAAGGGGATAGAGACGATATGGAAAGCTGTGGCCGTCTTCTGTTGGTTGTCCCACACCTGTGGCCAAGTCAGCCCCAGTTCGTTAATGGCTTTTTTCCAGGCATCAGAATCTTGGTCGAGCGAGATACCGACAATTCCGAAGCCCTTTTCCTGATTCTTTTCGAGCAGACTCTTCATGAAAGGCATCTCGCGGCAGCAGGGGCCACACCATGAAGCCCAGAAGTCGATCACGGTCACCTTGTTCTTCTTCACTTCGTCAAGCACGTTCAGTTCCATCGTATCAGGCGTAGGCAGGATAATATCGTCTAATGTCTGACCCACGGCTGTCTTCTTTGAGTCGTCGAACATTTTCTGTAAGTCCTGTACGGCTTGGCGCTGTCTGAAGTTCTCAGGCAACTTGGCGATGAGTTCCTCTACCTTCTCGTCGCTGAACGTGCCGCTACCACCCAGTTGAGTCAGAACAAAATAGCCATATTCATTGTCAATATTGTCTTCAACCGACTGCAATAGGTAGTTGGACATCTCTTCTTGCAGCTTGTTGTATTGCTCCATGATTTCATTTTGCTTGGACTCGTCCTGATCTTTGTCTACATCATAGTACATTTCCTGAACTTTCTCCTGAATCTTAGCCTGTTGGTCGTTCATAGCCTGCCAGGCATCGTTGGCTTTGGTACCAGAGACTTTCGACATATCTGTTCGGGATAGTGTCATGCTAATAGTACCAGGCTCTGTGAAAAATAATGCGCCAGCTGTTTGGTCAAGAGAGGCCAGCGTACAGACCTGTACGGAGTCTGCGTCGCCTTTATAGGAGAATTTTCCGTCTTTGACGATAATAGTGTCTAAAGCCGTGTAGGTGGTTGCTTCATAAAGAACCAGTGTATCACCGTCGGTGAAACCTTCTGCTACACCATTGATTTTGTAACTGTTTGACTGGCAGGCAGTCGTTGTCAGGATTGCAGTTGCAAGTCCCAGTAGGAACTTCTTTGTTTTCATGATAAATATGGTTTATACTAAGTATTGGTCACTGATACTCTCGTTGGTAATGACGCGACGAATGGTCTCCGCAAACATATCGGCTACGCTGATCTGCTTGACCTTGTCGCAACGTCGCGTATAGGGGATAGAGTCTGTGAATACGATCTCTTGCAGAGCTGATTCTTGCACACGATCACTGGCAGGGCCGCTCATCACGCAGTGAGAGGCGCAGGCTCGTACGCTCTTGGCACCGGCCTCCATCATTAAGTCGGCAGCCTTGGTAATGGTGCCTGCCGTGTCAACCATATCATCGATGATCACTACGTTTTTGCCTTTGACATCACCGATGATCTGCATTGAGGCTATCACGTTGGCACAAGCACGGGTCTTGTTACAAAGCACAAGCGGACAGCCCAGATATTTAGCATAGGTGTTGGCGCGCTTAGAGCCGCCTACGTCTGGAGAGGCAATGACAAGTTCGTCCAGTTTCAGGCTCTGCAAATAAGGAAGCAGCACGCCGGAGGCATACAAATGGTCAACGGGGACATTAAAGAATCCTTGAATCTGGTCAGCATGTAAGTCCATGGTAATGACACGGTTGACACCGGCCACACTCAAAAGGTCAGCTACCAGCTTGGCACCGATGCTCACGCGGGGTTTGTCCTTACGGTCTTGGCGGGCCCATCCGAAGTAGGGGATAACGGCATTGATGGTGCGAGCCGAGGCACGTTTGGCAGCATCGATCATCAATAGCAGTTCCAGCAAGTTGTCACTGTTAGGGAATGTGCTCTGCACCAGGAAGATGTCACGTCCGCGAATGGACTCTTCATAAGAGACAGCAAATTCTCCATCGGAGAATTTGGTGATCTGCAGTTGGCCAAGGGGGCAACCCAGACTTTGACAGATTTTCTCTGCCAGGTATCTCGTGGCCGTGCCGGAGAATACCATGTAGGAGTTTTGTGTAGTCATTGCTCTATTATAGGTTTGCATATTCTTTGTCTTTATCCGACAGCCTTACACAATTTGTGAAAGTGGGCTATCAGTTCTTTGTAATCCTGTTCTTGATGGATATTGAAGCGTTCCCAAAGGTCTGTACTGATCACTACACCACCAAACCCCAGGTCTTTCATCCGCTTGATATTGTCAAGATTAATGCCGCTCAGAGCATATACATGCTTGTCTATCAGTCCCTGACGGGCTGCTAACCGCAGTTGCTCTTCTGTGAACGATTGCTTCTCGTTAGGTTCACCCTGACTATCGAGGATATTTCTCAGGAATACATAGGAAGATCGCTTCTTGGCTTCCTTCAATTCTTCCAGATGATGACAGGTCATGCTGAGATTCCCCTTATAGCCGAAAGGCAGGGGATCATCAAGATTGTTCAAGTGAATGCCACGCAGACGGAACTCTTCTTTCAGGTAGAAGTGGTCATGCACGGTAATCCTTTTGTAGTAGTCTTCTGGCAATAAGGTGAGTAGTCGTTCGGAATAGACGGGCTCCGAACCGGGTTTGTATAAGTGTAGGTTCTCCAGACCTTCCTCAAAGAGGGTGGTCAGAATCTTGTCTTCTTCCACGAAAAACGTGGCCTTTGTCATGATGATGAGTTTCATCTGCAAGCCTTTTTATTGAGAAAGCCCCATCCTTGGTAGAATAAGGGCTCCGCACATTGATTGGTGATTCCGTCGGGATTCGAACCCGAGACCCACAGCTTAGAAGGCTGTTGCTCTATCCAGCTGAGCTACGGAACCTCACCATAATCTTTTTTAATCGAGTGCAAAGGTACATAATTTCCCTGACACTTCCAAATTTTTATGCCTTAAATCTGATATAGGCCCTGTCGTCAAATGAATTAAATCCCTCTTTGAATGCCTTGGTGGCTTTGAACCGCCCAATGTTCAGTGGGTCGGTCTCGCGCTGTTGGCTTAGTTTCTGTTCTGATTCCTCGAGTGTAGGGCAGAGAAAGGGATAACCGTCGCTGGCCAGAATAATCTCCCAAGGACGGAAGTCAAGCGTGATAACTCGCACATACTGTTCAGGAATGTGGAAACCGTCAATCACCGCGTATGTCACGTTTTGCTGTTTCATCGTCTCAATCATACGGGGAATGATCTGCTGACGGGCGGTGTCTTCGGTTAAGAAGTGCTCTTGAGGCTCGGTACTATGATTGATAATTTCGGCTCGTAGTTCGGCCAGTTCCTGCTCGTAAGGCTTCGGATTGTCGTAATAGGTGTTGCCAACCATGCATTGGCAGTCACCGATCATCCAAATCTCACGATTAACACGGCTGAAAATGGCGGCACTGGCCGCGAGACGTTCTTCAGGATGTTCCGTCAGTCGGGTGATGAGCGACTTGCTGTAGCACTTGCGTATCTTTTGAGTCACACCAATGCAAAAGTCGTGGCAGGTGATATTCTTCGGTGCCTTACGAATGAACTTTTCTATTTGTAGCATCGCATAGCGCCCGTTGCTGTTGAAGAAACTATGGCGACGATCGGTTTTCGACGTGGAACCATCAATGACGGCAATGAAGTCAGGGGTGACGATGATGCCGTCTTCGCTTTTTTTCTTCGGGTCTTTCGGGATGATGCTCTGTTCGATGATTTCCATTTGGGAATAGTTTTTTGATGAGGTCGGGTCTGCCTATGCGGTGCAGGCTCTGCTCAATGTTGCGTTGTTCTTCAGGTTTGTACCAGAAGAAATATTGGCGTTGGGCAAGTTTTTCCTTAGGTGTCTTGGCTGAGAAGACGGGTTGCAGGGTATAAGGGTCGTAGCCGGTGTACCAGGTCTCTGTGGCAATGGTCATAGGTGTGGGGGTGAAATCTTGCACTTGCTCCAGTTGAAAGTCCATGTCCTTTGTCAAGACAGCCAGTTCGGCCATATCTTCCTCATGACAGCCGGGATGGCTGGAAATGAAATAAGGAATGATCTGCTGGCGTAGGTTTTCTTCGCGATTGATGCGGTCGAAGATACGTTTGAAGGCTCCGAACTGATTAAATGCGGGTTTACGCATTAGCATCAGCACGCGGTCGGCAGTATGCTCTGGGGCCACCTTCAGTCGGCCGCTGACGTGTCGACAGATGAGTTCGCGGGTATATGCTTCGGCAGAACGGTTGGCAACCTCGTCTTTACCTCTATATAATAAGAGGTCATAGCGCACGCCACTACCAATGAAACTTTTCTTTATTCCGGGTAAGGCATCAACAGCGCGATAGATGTTGAGTAGTTGTTCGTGGTTGGTATTGAGGTTGGGGCATATCTGTGGATGAATACAACTGGGACGTTTGCATTTATTGCAGGCTTTTATGTTGCGTCCGTGCATACCGTACATATTGGCCGAAGGACCACCCAGGTCGGAGAGGTAGCCTTTGAAGTCGGGCATCTGCGTCACCTGCTCCACCTCTTTTAATATGCTTTGTTTTGAACGGCAGGCAATGAATTTACCTTGATGGGCTGAGATTGTACAAAAAGCGCAACCGCCAAAGCATCCGCGATGGATGTTGACACTATGCTTGATCATGTCGTAAGCAGGGATGCGCTTGCCCTTATATTTGGGATGAGGCTGACGAGTGTATGGCAGATCGAACGAAGCGTCAATTTCTTCTGTCGTCATCGGGGGATAAGGAGGATTTGCCACCACGTAGACATTGTCTACATGCTGTAGGATGCGTTGGGCGTGCATCATGTTTGACTGTTCCTCAATGTGACGATAGTTCTCTGCCTCAGCCCGTTTATTGCGTAGACATTCTTCATGACTATGCAGCACAATATCGTTGGCAGTCACCTTGACATCCTTCGAGAGGTAGACTATTTGTGGCAGATCTTGAATAGTCTCTATCTGTCGGATATCCTGTCCTTCAGATGCTCGTCGGGCCAGTTCTAAGATTGTCTTCTCGCCCATACCATAGCTGATGATGTCGCCTCCTGAATCGCAGAGGATACATTTGCGCAGGGAATCTTGCCAATAGTCGTAGTGGGTGAGTCGCCGTAATGAAGCTTCAATGCCCCCCAGCACAATGGGTACATCAGGGTATAGTTGCCGGAGAATGTTGGAATAGACGATAGTTGGATATTCAGGACGCATATCATGACGACCGTCAGGTGAGTAGGCATCTTCGGAGCGCAATCGACGATTGGCAGTGTATTTATTGACCATTGAGTCCATGCAGCCGGGAGATATGCCAAAGAAAAGCCGGGGACGCCCCAGTTTCTTGAAGTCGCGGAAATCACCATGCCAGTCGGGTTGAGGGACAATACCCACACGATAGCCTGCTGCCTCCAATATACGACCAATGACTGCTACTCCAAATGATGGATGATCTACATAGGCATCGCCCGAAAACAGAATGACGTCAAGTTCATCCCATCCCCGTAGTTCCAATTCCTTTTTGGTAGTTGGCAGGAAATCAGTCAGTCGATACTCCATTGGAGGTAACTTGTTGTTTTTGCCAGTCAATGTAGAGTTGCAGCAGATTCTGTAGTCCAAGTGCCTTCATGTTAGGATGGTAGACTACATCAAGACATAGGTCAAGTAGGGACTTGTCACTACCGCCCTCTGATTCGAGTAGGGCGCGGATGTTGAGACGCAATTTTTCGAGTACTGTTTCGTCAATATATCCATTGGAGTCAATGAGATCGCGCAGTAACTGATACTGCTCAATAGTAGACAGATGCAGTTCGGTCACTTCAATGCTTCTTGTGCCAGAAACGTTAGTCTTTATTTTTGCCATTACTATCTATTGTTTAGGAAATTCATGATTCCGCGCATAATGGATGCACGCTTTTGCGGGTCTGTAATGCATTCGAAGGGGAAGCCCATCGTGAAGGCATGGTAGTCGGCTCCTTGATAGGCAACAGCTGCGCTGGTCTCGTTGGCGTAGACAAGTGCAGGAAAAGCCTCTTGACATGTAGGCATCAGCAGGTCGCTCTGTGTAGCAGCATAATGTTGTTCATTCAGCAGACGATGGAAGTTGAAGGTTGTTCCCATACCGCGGATATTGCCGCTATCATCGGTGTTTACGCCATCGAGTCTTACTTTGAGTACTTGGCTCAGGAATGATTGCTCTTCAAGTGCTTGCATATCGGTGCCGACGTATGCTCCGCTGACCATCAGATTGCCACCAGAGGATGTATAACCTCTTAATTGCGCCTGAAGTGATGGCGTGAATGTTTTGTAGGCAACGAGGCTATGACCGTCGTTGCGTTCCAGTCCGAGCAACAGGTCTACGGTGGCATAGTCTGGACCAAGGGTGATCTCTCCATTTTCAACGGCCTGTGCCGATGTGCTCAAAATATTATAGCTGCCGGCAAGTTGCAGAGCTTCTGCATGACGCCTTACGTCGTTGAAATCATTACCTGCAATAAACATTCCTGCCAGTTCGCTGGATGAATAGCCTAAGCCAGTGGAGTCTTCGCAGTTGATACGACAGGTATCGAACACTTTTTGCTGTCCTAACCATCCTGCCGTGCGTCCATAGCTGACACCGATATCATCGGCCAGCGAGAAACCTTGTCCGCAATTGCTGATAGCTGGCGAGGATAGCCGATGAAAACCATTGACGATCAGGACAGTTCGATTAGCGGTAGGATTATAGAGGGCTGACAATACCTCGGTAGGAAAACTTTGACCGCCTTCGTTGGTGGCTGTCACGCGTAAACTGTAGAGTACGTTAGGGACAAGTCGAATTGTGCATGAGGAACCACGTAGATGGGTTCCGTTGTCAAATCCACCTTGATTTTGAGCCATATAGAGTACATAGCCTGTCGGTTCGGCTGTGGGCTCTTGACTATCGATAATACCTCGCCAGCTGAGTTTGATTTCGCCTTCTTTGTCAGTAAACTCAATGTGGAAGTTGTCAGGTGTCAGGGGCTGGATGATACTTTTTTCGTCGTGGCGTTGGTTGATATAGCGTAGGAGTGTCTTATAGATAGAACGGGCCAGTGTGAAACGGAAGTTCGGATCCTGTCCTAAGCGCATATCGCCAAAATTTTGGTGGGACATGGTCTCGAGAATGACGCTTGGTACGATGGGTACACGTGTCTCAGAATAATTACGGTCGTAGAGGTTGCGTGCCACCCATTCGCCATACTTGTGTTGGAGATCGCGCGTTGTGTTTTCCAACAGTTGGGCAGCAAGTGTATTCGATGCCTCGCGGCTCTCACCTGAAGCTAATGTCGAATCGCCATACCGAGTCGTGCAAATGGTCAGTGATCCATAGACACCTAAGCCGGTATCTGTATGTCCAGCATCGCTATGGACTGCCAGTGAGAGTTCTATGGGAACTTTACGTCCTGTAGAGTCGGGGGCATAGACCGAGCCTCCGCATAGCAGGTTTGTCATCAGGGAGCGGACGTTGATGTCATCGCCATAGTCATTGGTGCCCTGTTTCGATGAATAGACCTCATAAGGCATACCTGCCCATTGCGCATAATAACGTGCTCCTTCCAGACAACGTGGCAGTCCGCTCACATCGCCCCCTCGTTCTATGTTGCCCATACCACCACCGAAACGCACGGCATCTGTAGTGATATAGCCTTTCTGTTCACTGTGGTTGCTCACGACAACACGGTTCTGGTCGGAGCAGCCTTCGGAAAATTCAAAAGTACCCAAATAGACCCATGTGGAGCCACCTATCTGCTGGTTGACGTGGAATTCGGTCTTTTGTCCTTTGTGATAGACTGTGTAGTGGGCATCGTCGATACTTGAAGGTAAGGTCTGATAGCTTACATAGACAGCGTAGCTACCATCCTCAGGAATGTGTGGCTGATAGTTTACTGTGCTGGCTTTCGATCTGTTATGAGTGGTTTCTGCTATACGCACAGTACCGGCCAGGAATGGATTTTCGCCATCTTGATAGTGCCCTGGATGTTGAGCGAACCCAGGCTGAGGCCCTGTTGACCAAGGATTTTTAAGGTTCAGTTCTTGATATTGTATCAAAGTATTGTTGTCATCGTTGTCGACAATGACCTCATTGCGCTGCCAATCGCGTTCACGGGGAGTGAAAACCACAGCTCCTGCGTTTTCAAGCATAGGTATTAGATAGGGCACTACGATAGTTTGAGTAAATAAATCTTCAGTAGTGCAGAATAAAGCTGGTCGCTGCCATTTCCAATAGCCCTTTTCATTGTCGTAATAGCGTCCGTGGCTGGCCCAGACAGACAGATGCCTGCCGTCCAGTCCGTGGTCAATGGAGTAGGGACGCGAGATGTTTTTAACCCAAGGCTGTTGTGCCTGAGCAATGAAGGATATGGCTGATATGGCCAACAAAAGAAAAAGCCTATACATTCCCGATAGTGAAGTTTTCAGGTATTCTTCCAACAAAGTCTTTGAAATAGAGTTTAATATCGTGCATATCTTTCTCAAGGTTGCCTGAAGGAATGATGGTCTTGGTACATTGGATATGTTTCTTTTTGTAGTCTAAGCCATAGAGCAGAATAGGGATCTCTGCTTTGAGAGCAATGAAATAGAATCCTTTTTTCCATTCCTCAACCCTTGATCGGGTGCCTTCTGGTGTGACGCAGAGATGGAAAGTCTTGGTTTTGCGTGCAGCGTCAGCCATCGAATCTGTCATGCTGGTATGCTTTTGTCTGTAGACCGGAATACCGCCCATAGCGCGGAATATAGGACCTAATGGCCAAAAGAACCATTCTTTCTTCATCAGAAAATTGCTATGCAGCCCGTGGGCTCCATTATAAAGTTGACCGTATAGAAAGTCCCAGTTGCTGGTGTGTGGAGCCAGACAGATGATATACTTATCAGGATGGGCCTCCGTCACTTCAGAAGTCCATCCCAAATGTTTGTATAGGAACCAGTTACAAAATTTCTGCCACATCACAAGTTGTTGATTTGGTCTATTATTTCACTGACTTGCATTGAGAATTTCTCGCGTAAATCCTTATAATAAAGGTGTGCGGCCATTCCTGGCTCTGGATGTGAGACACGGCAGACAAAATCGCTTTGCGTTTTAATAATGCTGAAGAGCAGTGCTTCCGTATTCTCTTGGTTGTTGTCATTGCCATAGAGCGATGCCGCTACGGCCTCTGTAAACAGATCGTCGCATACAAGGTTGATAGCGTGTTTCAATGTTCTTTTGTTTGCCATAGATGTCAAGTGTTTTTATTTCGTTTCAGCAAAGATAGGCAAAATATCTGGAACGGCAAAACCTAAACACAAAAAAAGCGTTAAACGTGGTGTTTTTTCGCGAGAATTATGTAATTTTGCATCGCAAAAAGAAATTATTGAACTTAATTAATATCATATTTTTATGGAAAAAAGTGCATTGCAGATTGCAAGAGCTGCCTATCAGCCCAAATTACCACGCGGTTTGAAAGGTGCTGTGAAGGCAGTGGAGGGTGCTCCCACACAGAGTGTTGACAATCAGGAAGAGATTAAGGCTCTCTTTCCTAATACTTATGGAATGCCTCTTGTTGAGTTCGTTCCAGGCGAGGCCAAGGCTCACGAAAAGATGAACGTAGGTATCATCCTCAGTGGTGGTCAGGCTCCTGGTGGACATAACGTCATCACGGGTCTCTTTGATGCCGTGAAGTGCTTGAATCCAGAGAATCGTCTCTATGGTTTCATCCTTGGGCCTGGTGGTCTGGTTGATCATAATTATATGGAATTGACCAAAGACATTATTGATGAGTATCGTAATACGGGTGGTTTTGATATGATCGGTTCCGGTCGTACCAAGTTGGAGAAGGTAGAACAGTTTGAGAAAGGGCTTGAGATTATCCGTCAGTTGGACATCAAAGCTATCGTTATTATTGGTGGTGACGATTCAAATACTAACGCCTGTGTGTTGGCAGAGTACTATGCTGCTAAGAAATATGGTGTGCAGGTTATTGGCTGCCCAAAGACAATTGATGGCGACCTGAAAAACTCGCAAATTGAGACATCTTTTGGCTTCGATACTGCTTGCAAGACTTACTCAGAATTGATTGGTAATATTGAGCGCGACTGTAACTCGGCCCGTAAATATTGGCACTTTATCAAGGTGATGGGTCGCTCGGCTTCTCATATTGCCCTTGAGTGCGCTTTGCAGACCCAACCCAATATCTGTCTTGTCTCTGAAGAGATTGAACAGAAGGGTATGAGTCTTGATGATATTGTCGACTATATAGCAGAGGCTGTAGCTGTGCGTGCTGCTGATGGCAACAATTTTGGTACTGTTATCATTCCTGAAGGAGTCATTGAGTTTATCCCTGCCATCAAGAAACTTATCGCACAACTCAACGACGTGTTGGCATTGCCCGAGGCAAAGGATATCAGTCGCGATGAACAGGTAGATTTTGCTAAGAGTCATCTGACCGATGAGAATCTGGCTGTGTTCAATAGTTTGCCAGTCGGTGTAGCTCGTCAGTTGGCTCTCGATCGTGATCCTCATGGAAATGTGCAGGTGAGTCTGATTGAGACAGAGAAATTGTTGTCGACTATGGTAGCTCAGAAGTTGGAGAAAATGAAGAAGGATGGCACGTTCAAGGGTAAGTTTGCCACCCAGCACCATTTCTTCGGTTACGAGGGACGTTGCGCTGCTCCTTCTAATTTCGATGCAGACTATTGTTATGCTCTTGGCACCAGTGCTGCACAGCTTATTGCTGCTGGCAAGACGGGTTATATGGCTATCGTTAAGAATACAACGGCTCCTGCTGATGAGTGGAAAGCAGGTGGTGTGCCTATCACCATGATGATGAACATGGAACGTCGTAACGGTGAGATGAAGCCTGTTATCCGCAAGGCTCTTGTTGAACTGGACGGAGCTCCTTTCAAGGCTTTTGCAGCACAGCGTGATCGTTGGGCTCGCGAGACTGCTTATGTCTATCCGGGCCCCATCCAATACTGGGGACCCAGCGAGGTCTGTGACCAGCCTACGAAGACACTAACCCTTGAGCAGGCATAAAATTAAAATGAGGAATGGGGAGAAGTGATTTACCCATTCCTCTTCGCTTTATTAAGAATTTTTTACCTTGAAGAAAAAGAAACGTCGACTCACATCGCCTGTACGGCATAAGAAACCAGGTCTTCTCCGCCGATTAACAGTTTGGCTTTATGACCTTGTGCCGGGATGGGCGTGGTGGATTGGTGGATTGATTGTTGCAGGAATTTATATTTGGTTTTTCTACTACTTCTTCGTTTCTCCATACGGTTTTCGTTGGCGTGCTCTCTATGGTGAGGTCAATTATCCAGAAGGCTATGACATTCATGGCATTGATGTCAGTCACTATCAGGGTAACATCGACTGGGAGTTGCTTCGCAATCAGGGTACGATTGATGATTGTCCCATTCGGTTCGTGATGATTAAGGCTACTGAGGGAGCCAACAAGATTGACGACAAGTTTGAATATAATTTCTATCAGGCCCGTGAGTATGGTTTTACGCGTGGGGCATACCATTATTATGGTACGCAGTCGACTGCAGGAGAACAGGCTTGTCATTTCATTAGTAACGTCACTCTTGAACGGGGAGATTTGCCTCCTGTTCTTGATGTGGAGCAAAAACCACGTTCGCAGACAAATGAGGAGTTTAAGAAAAGTGTTCTTCACTGGCTTCAGGTTGTTGAGAACCATTATGGTGTAAAGCCGATACTCTATACTTATTATAAATTCAAGATGCAATACCTCAATGATTCTGTATTCGACCAGTATCCCTATTGGATTGCCCACTACTATGTGGATAGTCTTGAATATCAAGGCGAATGGAAGTTTTGGCAACATACTGATGCCGGCAGTCTTCCTGGTATCAAAGGTCCCGTAGACTTCAATATATATAACGGCTCTTTCTATGATCTCCGTCAACTGACGATTGGCAGTCAGGAGACCATCGGTGTAGATGCCTATCAATAATTATTGTATTTTTTTATGACACAAGAGCAGGATATAAAAAACGCCATAGAGGCGATGAGAAAGGGTGGGGTGATACTCTATCCGACAGATACGGTATGGGGCATTGGATGTGATGCGACTAATGCTGAGGCTGTGAAGAAAGTGTATGCCATTAAACAGCGTGATGATTCGAAAGCGTTGATTTGTCTGGTGGATAGTGATGCCCGTCTACAGCGCTATGTGAGGAATGTGCCCGATGTGGCGTGGCAACTGATAGATTGTCTTGATAAGCCCACGACGCTGATTCTTGATGGAGCGGTCAACTTGGCTCCGAACCTGATTGCCGAGGATGGCTCAATAGGTATCCGTATCACGCAGGAAGCTTTCTCCAAAGAACTATGCTATCGTTTCCAAAAGGCTATAGTCAGCACCTCGGTTAATATCAGTGGTGAACCTGCTGCACAGAATTATTGTGATATTGACCCGCGTATTCTTGAGCAGGTTGACTATGTCTGCTGGACGCGTCGTCAAGAGCATAAGCCTCATCAGCCATCAAGCATCATCAAACTGGGTGCTGATGGTGAAGTATGTGTCATTCGTAAATAAAGTGATGATGAGAAGGCGCATAGCATTGGTGATAGTTTTGTTGGTTACAACGGTTTCTGGCTGGGCGCAGTCCAGATGGAATGCGCGTTATCAGCAGTACATTGATCAGTATAAGGATTGTGCTATAGAGCAGATGCTGAAATGGAAAGTGCCTGCCTCTATCACATTGGCTCAGGGACTGCTGGAGAGTGCTGCCGGTCAGAGCCGTCTGGCCACGCAAGGCAATAACCATTTTGGCATAAAGTGTCATGGGTGGTCTGGAAAAACCATCTATCATGATGATGATAAGAGCGGTGAGTGCTTCAGATCCTATAAGTCGCCATTTGAGTCTTATGAGGATCATTCACGCTTTTTGGTCAATGGTCAGCGTTATCAGGGGCTTTTCAAACTGAACCTGACTGATTACAAGGGATGGGCCCGTGGACTGAAGGCTGCGGGCTATGCTACTAATCCGCAGTATGCTGATCGTCTGATTGACATTATCCAGTTGTATAAGCTCTATGAATACGATCATGCAAAGACCTACGACAAGTTTATCATGGAACACGCCCGCGACACTCAGGTGGGAAATCTGCCTTTGCATCCAATAAAAATGTATAACGACAACTACTATCTCAATGCTCGTCGTGGTGACACATTCCGCTCTATTGGCAAGGAGATAGGCATTTCATATAGGAAGATTGCAAGGTATAACGAGCGTGGCAAGAACGACACGTTGGAGGAAGGGGAGATTATTTGGTTAAAGAAGAAACAAAAGAAAGCACCTCGGGAGTATAAAAAATATCTGCATTATGTGAGACCGGGTGAATCTATGTATTCTATTGCCCAGAAATATGGCATCCGGCTGAAGTCGCTCTATAAGTTGAATCACATGTCTCCCGATTACACTCTTCGTGTGGGAGATGCTTTGAGGCTAAGGTAGAAGCCGCTGTATATAGGGGCGATCCCAGTCGCGCAAATGATAGCGCTGATCGTCATAGAGCATCAGGTCAAGGTCAATGCAGACGATACCCTGTTCACGAGCTTCTTTCGTGCGCCCCATTCCGGTTTCTATAGCTTTTAGACACGATAGCAGGTCGTTGACAGTAAGACTTGTAGAGCCGAATAGCAACTGGTTGTGATAGATGCATTGCTGGTGGGTACCTATAGACTTGGTTTGAATGCAATCGGAATAGTTCACCTCATCAAGAATCTGTTCGAGACACCTTTGGGCCTCGAACAGATTCTTTTTGGCTTCATGATTGGAAGCCAGTGAGATGATAACTTGATGCATTCGCTAAACTTATGCGGGAGTATTGTTGATTTGTTTTTTGATCTTGTCCACGTAAGCATCAATGGCCGCAACTGCCACGATGTTGACTACGTCTCGGACAGAAGCACCGAAATCAATGAAATGGATGGCCTTGTTCAGTCCCATCTGAATCGGGCCGATAATTTCCACGTTTGAATCAAGCATCTGCAACATCTTGTAGCTGGAGCGGGCCGATGTCAGATTGGGGAACACCAATGTATTTACCTCCTGACCTTTCAGGCGAGTGAAAGGATACTGCTCATCGCGCAATTCACGATTCAAGGCAAAGCCGATCTGCATCTCACCGTCGATAGCCAGATCGGGATAAAGCTCTTGCATCTTCTCCACAGCCTTGCGCACTTTCAGGGCACCGTCACTTTGAGACGAACCGAAGTTTGAGTGCGAAATCATGGATATGACAGGCTTCTCATTGAAGAAACGTGCACAATTGGCTGATAATTTGGCAATGTCAACCAACGTATCGGTATCAGGATTCTCGTTGACTAACGTATCGCCAACATAGAGTGTGCCGCGTGGCGAATTGATGATGTGCATGGTGCCGAAGTGTTTGTATTCAGGACGAATACCAATCACCTCATTGACGACTTTGATAGTGTTGGAGTATTTGGTATAGAGACCGGTAATGAAAGCATCGGCCTCTCCTGTTTCAACCATCATCATGCCGAAATAGTTGCGCTCAAACATCTTGTCGTTGGCTTCTTGGAAGGTATAGCCATCGCGCTGGCGTTTCTCTGTCAGGATGTGAGCATAGCGCTCTCGGCGCTCCTGTTCTGACGGGTGGCGCAGGTTGATAATCTCAATACCTTCCAACGAAAGGTCGAGACTCTTTGCCAGTTTCTCAATAACTTCATCGTTGCCCAGCAATATAGGCTGACAGATTCCTTCATTTTTGGCTTGTACGGCAGCTTTGAGCATCGTGGGATGGATGGCTTCTGCAAACACTACACGTTGCGGATGTGCTGCGGCTGTGGCATAGAGTTTCTGTGTCAGCTTTGTTTCCTGTCCGAGTAGCACGGTCAATGAGTTCTTGTAGTTATCCCAGTCTTCAATGTTTTTGCGGGCTACGCCACTTTTAATGGCAGCTTGTGCTACAGCAGCACTGACCTCTGTGATGAGTCGTGGGTCGACGGGCTTCGGGATGAAATACTGACGGCCAAAGGTCAGATTGTTCACTTTATAGACATCGTTCACAACATCTGGAACAGGCTGCTTGGCCAGTTCTGCGATGGCGAGTACGGCTGCCATTTTCATCTCTTCGTTGATGGCTGTGGCGTGTACGTCAAGTGCACCGCGGAAGATATAGGGGAAACCAATCACATTGTTAATCTGATTGGGATAGTCGGTACGACCGGTTGACATCAGCACGTCGGGACGAGCCTCCATAGCATCCTCGTAGGAAATTTCCGGTACAGGATTAGCCAAGGCGAAGATAACAGGATCCTTGGCCATCGTCTTCACCATGTCCTTCGAGAGCACATTGCCTTTCGACAGACCAACGAAGACATCAGCCCCGTTGACGGCTTCGGCCAGCGTGTGAACATCACGACGATCTGTAGCAAAGAAGCGTTTTTGTTCGTTCAGGTCCTCACGATCGCTGCTAATGACTCCTTTCGAGTCGAGCATCACGATGTTTTCCTTGCGGGCTCCCAAAGCCATATACAGTTTTGTGCACGAGATTGCTGCAGCACCGGCACCATTTACTACAATTTTGACTTTGTCAATGTCCTTGCCGATGACCTCAAGTGCATTCTTCAGTCCGGCAGCCGAGATGATGGCCGTGCCGTGCTGGTCGTCGTGCATCACGGGGATGTCGAGTGTACGCTTCAGGCGTTCTTCGATATAGAAACATTCAGGTGCCTTGATATCCTCCAGATTGATGCCGCCAAAAGTGGGAGCTATACGTTCAACGGCCTCGCAGAACTTCTCGGGATCTTTCTCGTTGACCTCAATGTCAAAGACATCAATACCGCCATAAATCTTGAAGAGCAGTCCCTTTCCTTCCATTACGGGCTTTCCGCTCATGGCACCAATATCACCCAGTCCCAGCACAGCAGTACCATTGGAAATAACTGCTACCAGATTACCCTTGTCTGTGTATTTATAGGCATTGTTGGGGTCATTCTGAATTTCCAGACAGGGATAGGCCACACCAGGGGAGTAGGCCAGCGAAAGATCTGTCTGTGTACGATAAGCCTTGGTTGGCTTCACTTCAATTTTACCGGGTCTGCCGCATTCATGATACTCGAGCGCGGCTTCTTTCGAAATCTTTACCATAGTTCTTCTTCATCAAAATATCTTATTCGGAGTGCAAAATTAGTAAAAAACCGACTAAAACAAAAAGTTTTTCTCGCTTTTTTATTATCTTTGCGCACAAATTAATAAATATGCAAGAAAACCCCAAATGGACTGATTATCGTGGCTCGCTGAAAGACCGTATCGTTGAGAAGGCTTTCCAGTTATTTACCCAGCAGGGTATCAGGGCTGTGAAAATGGATGATATTGCCCATTCGCTGAGCATTTCTAAGCGAACACTCTATGAGATATACGACAACAAGGAGGCTCTTTTGATAGAGGTGATGCAGAAGTCTCAATGCGATAGAGAGAAGGCTGTAAAGATATTGGCCGGTCGTAGCAGGAATGTGATGGAGATTATCCTTCGTGTTTTCTATCTAAGGATAGAGCAGATGAAAGATACAAACCCTCAGTTCTTCATTGATTTGGAGAAATATCCCAGTGTGTTGACGATGCTTCG
This sequence comes from uncultured Prevotella sp., assembly GCA_947174835.1. Taxonomy (GTDB): domain Bacteria; phylum Bacteroidota; class Bacteroidia; order Bacteroidales; family Bacteroidaceae; genus Prevotella. The sequence continues at coordinate 3,710 of CAMWKM010000045.1, read as the reverse complement.
CAGTAACCATGAAAAGACTCGCGACGACTTCCTTCGTTTTATGGCGCGTGGCGTCAGAGAAGGTTATTTCCGGTCAGACGTTGACTACGAATTGGTGGCTTTCATGTTTACTTCTTTCTATGAGCAAGTCAAGATTGAGTATCTGCTTGAGAAATATTCCCTACAATCCCTTTTCTATAATCACGTGTTTATTATTGTACGTGGCATTTGCACTCAGAAAGGTATTGATTTTCTGAAAGAGTTCATGTGGAGGGAGAGTGAAGAACCAGTGTTTTAGTTGAAGAAATTCCACGATACACCGATGTGTAGTACAGAGCGGTTCATCGGGTAGTGAGGCACTAAGAACTCCTGTCGGTTAAGCGAGTCGCCCATGACGTTGTTCATCATCACGAAGAAACGTGTGTGCTTCAGGTGCAGGTTGGCATAGACATCAACAAATGGGAAGTTACCTACTTCCACTCGTGAGTCTTCATTCTCCTGAATGGCAAAACGGTTCAATGCCGGACAAAAGTCCGGAGCATAGTATTTGGTGAACCAAGTGGCTGATGCACCAAGCTCTACCTTCAGTACGCGGGCAATCATAAAGTCAAGATACAGGTTGCTGAATACGTTCAGTGTGGGCAGGGGGAGCACATCCTTATTGCTTGACGACTGATAGGTGATGATGTTGTCCCAGTGCAGTGGGCCTGCTTTCAGTTTCTGGTCGAGTTGAGCCGTCAGCACGTTGATGTTGTTGCTATGCTGACGAATGGCAGCCGTCATTCCGATGTTCTTGTTGTCCGTCCGGGTGTATGACATTCCTATATACGTGTAGTTCTGTATCTCCTCAATGGCCACTCGAAGCGAGGTCTTTGTTTTGTCGTAGGAGAATTTGCCTTCAATCCGTGTGCGTGTGCTTTTTTCCAGTGAATTGTCCCACCAGAAGTGCTTGCCGTGATAATGCCGTTCGAAGTATGAGGGATTCAGGCGGTAGAGGTAGGCTTTGGCAGCTAAGTGTACCGTATCTCCGAACAGAGGAAAGTTGAGATCGGTCTCGCCTTCCAGTTTCAGTTGTCCTGCATCCTCGCCTGTCAGCCATGTTTCTGCCTGTAGGTTATAGTGGAACGTATGTCCCAGTGTGCGTTGCAGCTGTCCGCCTATGCTGATGTTGTGCTCATTCTCGTTCTGTAGCCATGCTATGCCGTCTTCGTTTAGTTCGGGTATCTTGTATTTGCGCAGGTCGAAAGTGACAAAGGCTTTCAGTCCTGCCGGCACATACTTGTTGAATCCTTCCAGCAAGGCAATAGCAAGTGTGTTGCGTATATCGAATACCTTTACCTGGTCGTAGATAGAATCACCGGAAAAGCCTTCTTCGTATCTGGTGAAGTAGTTGTTGGCATAGTAGTCTGTGGGTGTGGAATAGGCCTGATACCTGTGGTCGTAGTTACTGAAGTCCAAGGTGTGGATAAAGCTGGTCACGGGCACAAATTCCCGTTTCATCAGTGCCTCCAATGAGTCTGCTTCGGCCTGAATGGCGAGCAGCGAGTCGGCAACAGCTTTCGAGTCAACCTTGATGCGTGTGGTGTCGGCATTTTGCTGTATATCGGGTACGTCACCGGCTATGACTGCATCCTTCGGGCGGCCTTTGGGAACCGTTGTTTCCGACAATTCCCGCTGAGGCGTCTCATCATCCTTCGTGTCTTGCAGGGCTGTTTTTGCAAATTCCCTGTTCTTAATTTCCTCGTCGGTCATCTTCACCTTACGATAGAATCCCAGATTGTATCGGTGTGTCAGGAAGAAATGCTGATGATCGTTACGGTTCCAGTTGTTGTTCAGTATGGTTGGGATTTCATTGTCTGAATACGACTGTCCTGCTGTCTGTGTAGCCACTTCGGGGTGAGTGATGTAGTTGTCATCGGTGATGCCTCCATTTTCTGTTGCTTTCTCGTGATAGGTCGAGTATAGGGCGTGCAACTGGTATTGATCACCGAGATACGAGGTGTAGAATGTGGCACCGAAATGTGATGCGTTCTGGTTCTGGAAGTAACCACGGGCATACTGGTAGTCAATATTGAAGCCAATGCCCAGACGCTTGCCGAAGTTGGCAGCGAAAAGAGCCTTCAGGTGGTCCTCGCCGTCTGTCTTGTCACCGCAGTTGTCGTAGCTCAGGTTAGTGATGGGCGACAGCGAATTGGTGAAATGTAGTTGGTCGGGCTGTATGATAGACTGGTCGTAAACGTCGGTGAAGAAGAACTGACTGAAGGCTGGGCGATCGATGAATATGCGATTTTGGCGAGCCAGATAGTTTGAACCGATTGTATTGTACTGGCCGTACTTGCCCATTGACATCGTCGTGTTAGGATAGAGGTGAGGCATCGTATCGACTTCGGCCTTGATCATGTCGCCAAACTTGCGGTCTATCGTCCACACGTGTATTCCCTTGGGTACAATCTTTGACTTCTTGGTTGTATCGTTGTCGTATGGATTGAAGTTTTCGTTTCGTTCGTTGCCCATTGTCACGTTGCCATCCTCGTCAATCTGGTTATAGTTTTGCGCAGAAATCTGAAGAGGCATAACTGTCAGCAGGAATGCCACGATACGGACAGAAGTCTTCATGTCTTGATTATATTTTAAGGATTCTCAGTATCAGTTCGATGAACTTGAACACACACGAAACAATCAGGATATATTTGGCTACCTCTCTGTCTGCATAGAAATAGACTGCCAGACCGGCGATGGCTCCCACCATGAAGATGATGTTGAGCCATAGGCGCAGCACACGGGTCTTGCTGCTGTCGCGGAAAGGCTCCAATAGGTGACGTTTGGGGTGGGGCACTTTCTCCGGATCTTCCACCATGCTAAACGGCTTCTCGCTCTTGCTCATGGCTTCGGTTTATTTCTGCAACAACTGGGTGAAACGGTTGAACAGATAGTCTTTGCGGTCGATGGTCTTTCTGCGGAACTTCCCGCTGACACGAGCGAGCTTGTTTTTTTTCTTGTTCAGCCCATAGTTGTCGTTAATCCACTCCTCTGCCTTGTAAGTCTGCATGTTGCGCTCCTCGTCGTAGATGTACACGATGCGAGTCATTTGGATGTCGGCTTCGCCATTGCGGCAGTCTGCTACGATGTTGTAGAGCAGGCGTGTGCGGTCCAGATTGAGCGGCTTGTTCTTGAAAACCAGCCATTCCTGATAGCTTCCGATAATCTGCATTGTCTCCGGATTCTCGTATGCAATTCGGCTCTGCTCAAGCTGATTGCTTTCCTTGGTCATCTTGGTCAGGTCTTCCTTCAGCAGGTCATAGATTTGCTGTGCACTCTTGCCGGGTGCGTTGATGGTTGTTGAGAATACTACACGACCGTTTACTTCAGGCACGGCTCCCTCCAAGTATTTCGCATCACCGTTGTCGTACTGGGTTTGTTCCCACGAATTGTCTTGAGCCATAGCAACCATTGGCAGCAAGGTCATCATGACTATCAGCATTTTCCGTATCATTGTCTTTAGTCTTTTAATGTGTTTAATGTTCTGATTGGTGCAAAGGTAATCAAATAATTTGAATTGAGCAAACTTTTCCGTCGAATTACGGAATATTATCTTAAGTTTGAGATTCTTATTATTTGCGAGATTACCAAATTTTGTGAAACTTTTCTTATCCCGAACCGACGTATTATCTTTTGATCGCGATTTGATTATCTTTTGGTCAGTAAAAAGGCCTCGTTTGAAGCCTCCAAAC
>CAMWKM010000044.1 GCA_947174835.1 uncultured Prevotella sp. | reverse complement strand
TAGAATGCCTGCCTGTCACGCAGGAGGTCACGAGTTCGAATCTCGTACGCACCGCAAGAAAACAAAGCTCATTGATTGATCGAATCGATGGGCTTTTAAACTATATTAAAACTATGAATATTAAGAAAACATCTCTGAGACTAACAGCAATCGGCCTGTTGGCTTTTCTGGCAATAAGCCAAGCAATGGCCCAAGAAAAGACTGCTATGGCTACACTCTACAGCCAGTTCAAACCTGCCGTCATCACACTGACCGATGGACGTACCATCACCAATCCCCTGACCAACGTGTTCCTAAAGAACAGCAGTCTGCTCTACATGAACAATAGCTATACAATGGAAGCCAACATGACTAACATCCGACAGGTGACATTCGACGACAATTCTTTTGTGGTCGTCAAGAACCAATTGGCTTCCGTAGTCGACAGTGCAGGCAGTAGCGTGCTCTATCGTATCGACTACCTCGACATCGAGGCCTACAATGCCCAACTGAAAAACAACATCCAACTCTCCCACCTCAGCATGACCGACTTCGTCAACACGGATGCCGTCGACCTGACCAGCGAAGAAGACCGTAAGTTCCCCCTCGTACATAAATATTATATGCTCTACAAGGGAGAACTGGTGCTGGTTCATGAACGGGAGATATTGAGAAGACTGTCCAAGGAGAAGAAACGCATATTCCACACCATCATCAGCCAGCCAAACTTCAGTTGGCTCAACGATGCCAGCGTTGTTCAGTTGATGAAAAGCATAACAGAATAAAGCTATGAATATCAAGGACTACTACAACATGGCCATCAAGGCGACCGACGAGGTGCTGAAAGACCCCATGAAGAACGTCGGTGAAATACTGAAGAACAAGTTGGGCTACGAAAAAGGACTGAAGGGCTTCTTCACCGACCCCTGGAACCTGATTCTGATGAGCCAGCCCCTCGGACTGGCAAGCCGTGTGCTCTATAAATATATGAAATACAAAGAGCGCCAACGCATAGAAATGGAAATGATGAAACGCAACATCATCGCCAAGCAGCAGGCCATCATCAAGAAAATGGAAGAAGAGAACATCCAGAACGAAGAACAGAAAAAGAACCTACAGGAGACCATTGATTTCCTACAGGAAACACTCAATCGCATCGAAGCAGCACAGAAAAAGAAAAAAGAATAAAAATCCACATAGACTATGGCCAAGCGAAAATACGATGCAGACGACAGGCGAATACTGCGTGTACTGAAGATGCAGCAGGACGATCTAGACAAACTGACCGGTCAGACGACTGACCAACAAGAGGCACTCAGCAAAATGAACGAACGCCTCAACGAAATTAAGCAACGTGCGCAGGCACTGGCAAAGAACGAGGGTGTCGACATACCGGAAGAACATCACATCCCTACCCCAACCCATCGCGAACGAAAAAGAATGAAACTCGATGAGGTGCCTGACTGGGATGAATTGGAAGCACGGGCTCGCCACAACGGTGTCAGTAGTCATGTTGCAATAGAAGACCTGCTCAGTAACGAAGAGATTGCACGCACAGAGGCTCAAGTCAAGCAAATCAACGATGAATACACCCATCGCACAGCACTCACAGAGCGCGATCTGGCTTTCCTTACCATAGCCACAAGCATCCAGACGGCACGCTGGGCCATGATTCCCAAACTGATCAACAAAGCAGGCAAGTCCGGCAAGGTACTGGCGGCCTTGTCCCCCTCGGCTATGGCTATGCTCGAAGCAAAGCCCAAAGGCAAAAAAGACCTGACTGTCATCGACAAAGCCAATAAAGAGTTTCAGGAAGAAGCGGAATGGGAAGCCGAAGAGATCCACGAGGGACACAAGAGTTGGGAAGAGATTCTCAAAGCCAAAGACAACATGCCAGTGAAGACGTTCAACAACGATGCTATGAACTGGATATTCGGACTTATCAATGCCATCACCGGCACCCAGACCAATAGTAACTTCAAATCCGTGGACGAAAACGGGAAACCCGTCAAGACCCCGGTCGTCTTTGCTGAAGCTTTCCGCAGCATCCAAGAAGACCCACGCCGCCTGTCTGCTGCCGTCTATGCCCTGTATGCTCAGGAAAAAGCCGCACATGGTGAGACGACCGATGTACTGAAACCGTTCACCGAGACCTTTGCGCCACAGATGAACAGCGAGCTTTATCAAAGTCAAGTGCAGCAACTGGCCTCTATCCGCGAACTGACTCTTGTGGGCCAGCAGGCTGCCATCCCACTGATCATCAACATGGCCATAGGGCTGCTTCATGGTCTCATGTACAATCCTGAACTTGACGGGCCGCATGAGTTCTTTGATGCCCGCACCCGCAAGATCCTGCTGATATCGAACTTAATAGCATCAAGCAGCAATGTGGCATTAGCTGCCGGTACCGAAGCATGGATGAAACTCGACTTAGGTGGTCTGCTCGTCACAGCCACAAGAGCCATACAAGACGTATCCTACCTGACAACACTTGAGGACGAATTCATGCGCAAACACCTTGACCAAGCTATCATAAAGGAATTGCAGGACATTGACAGCCACTTCATCAACCTGCCCGTTCCTTATTCTCCTACCCATTGACACCATTACTTCCATAAAGACAATCGTGGAGTCTATAAAAGAATTTCCAACAGATAGAATGATAATTCATAAATATTTCGTACCTTTGCACCCAATTATATAATATTCAAGGTATAGACAAAGCTATGATAACAGTAACAAATCTGGCAATACAATTTGGAAAGAAGACTCTCTACAAGGATGTTAACCTGAAATTTACAAGCGGCAACATCTATGGTATCATTGGTGCCAACGGTGCAGGCAAGTCAACCCTGCTACGTGCCATCAGCGGTGAGTTAGAGCCCAACAAGGGAACGGTAGAGATGCTGCCTGGCGAACGTATGAGTGTGCTGGAGCAGGACCACTTCAAATACGATGAATTTTCGGTGATGAACACGGTATTGATGGGTCATCAGCCTCTGTGGAAGAACATGAAGGAGCGCGAAGCACTTTATGCCAAGGACGAAATGACAGAAGAAGACGGTGTTCGTGCAGCAGAATTGGAGATGGCCTTTGCCGAAATGAACGGCTGGGAGGCAGAGAGCGAGGCTGCGCAACTATTGCAAAACCTGGGCATTAAGGAGGAAATCCATTACGCCCAGATGGCAGATATCTCTAACAATGAGAAAGTACGCGTGATGCTGGCTAAAGCTCTTTTCGGTCATCCCGACAATCTGTTGCTTGATGAGCCTACCAATGACCTTGATCTTGACACCGTGCAGTGGCTTGAGGAATATCTGAGTTCATTGGAGCAGTGCGTACTGGTCGTCTCACACGACCGTCACTTCCTTGACGCCGTATCAACACAAACAGTCGATATTGACTTCGGCAAGGTGACATTGTTCTCTGGTAACTATTCGTTCTGGTACGAATCGTCACAGTTGGCACTTCGTCAGGCTCAGAATCAGAAGATGAAGGCAGAGGAAAAGCGCAAACAACTGGAGGAGTTCATTCGCCGTTTTTCTGCCAACGTGGCAAAATCGAAGCAGACAACTTCCAGAAAGAAGATGCTGGAGAAGCTGAATGTGGAAGAGATTACCCCCTCAACAAGAAAATATCCTGGCATCATCTTCCAGATGGAGCGTGAGCCCGGTACCCAGATTCTTGAGGTTGAGGGACTGAAAGCTGTTGACGCTGATGGCACGACGCTTTTCGACAACGTGAACTTCACTATCGAACGCGGCCAAAAAGTTGTATTCCTTTCTCACAATCCCAAGGCCATGACGGCTCTTTTCGAAATCATTAACGGCAACCGCGAGGCTCAGGCCGGTACCTACAAGTGGGGCGTCACCATCACTACTGCCTATTTGCCACTTGACAATACGGAGTTCTTCCAGTCGGAAATGAACTTGGTTGACTGGCTTTCGCAATGGGGGCCCGGCAACGAGGTGACGATGAAATCGTTCTTGGGCCGTATGCTTTTCCGCGAGGAAGACGTACTCAAACATGTCAACGTGCTCTCTGGTGGTGAGAAGATGCGCTGCATGATTGCCCGTATGCAACTGAAAAATGCCAACTGTCTGATTCTCGATACCCCAACGAACCACCTTGATCTGGAATCTATTCAGGCTTTCAACAACAATCTGGTACAGTTTAAGGGAAATGTGATCTTCGCTTCCCACGACCACGAGTTCATACAGACCGTAGCCGACCGAGTCATCGAGCTGACACCTAAAGGCACCATTGACAAGCTGATGCAATACGATGATTACATCTATGATGAAGCCATCAAGGCTCAGAAAGAAAAACTCTACTCTTAAAATCGGCACGGTATTTGCTTTGCAAAGATTGTAGAACGGCATTAAAAACCACAGCAATTATGAAAGAAAAGAATATAAACACAGAAGACGAGGAACTGCAGGAAGGACAACCCGTTAACGAGACTGCTAATGAGGTAGAGGCAGAACAGGAATCGAACGAAGTGGCAGAGGAACAAGATCCTTTGACCGAGGCTCAGATTCAGATTGCTGACCTAAAGGACAAATATCTACGTCAGGTTGCAGAGTTTGACAACTATCGCAAGCGCACGCTAAAGGAGCGGGCTGAACTGATATTGAACGGTGGCGAAAAGACCATCACTGCCCTGCTGCCTGTCATTGACGACATGGAACGTGCCATTGCCAACGGTGAGAAAACAGATGACCCGCAGGTGCTTCGCGAGGGTATAACACTCATCTACCAGAAGTTGATGAAGGTGCTTGAAGCCCAAGGCGTTTCCAAGATAGAAACCCAAGATGCAGACTTCGACACTTCACTGCATGAAGCCATAGCACTTGTCCCTGGTATGGGCGATGACAAGAAAGGTAAAGTCATTGATTGTATGGCTACTGGCTACAAACTGAACGACAAAGTAATCCGCTACGCAAAAGTAGCTGTAGGACAATAATATACCCCAATGGCGCAGAAAAGAGACTACTACGAGGTACTGGGCATTGACAAGACTGCCTCAGAAGACGACATCAAGAAGGCATACAGAAAGATCGCCATCAAATACCATCCGGACCGAAACCCCGGCGACAAACAAGCAGAAGAGAAATTCAAGGAGGCAGCAGAGGCTTACAACGTACTCCACGATCCACAGAAACGTCAGCAATATGACCAGTTCGGCTTCAACGGCCCAATGGATAACAACGGTTTCGGAGGCTTCGGAGGCGCGTCTATGAATATGGATGACATATTCTCGATGTTTGGCGATATTTTCGGAGGAAGGGCTGGTTTCGGAGGCTTTGGAGGTTTCGGTTCAAGAGGTGGACGTGCACAACAGCACCGAGGCAGCGACCTTAGGCTAAAAGTCAGGCTGACTTTAGAAGAAATCAACCAGGGAGTGACCAAGAAATTCAAGGTGCGAAAAGATACTGTTTGCACCCATTGTCACGGCACTGGCGCAGAGGAAGGAAGCAGCAGGGAGACCTGTCCAACCTGTCATGGTGCAGGTGTGATTACTCACACCACGCAGAGTATACTGGGCATGATGCAGACACAAGGCATCTGTCCCACTTGTCAAGGAGAGGGTCAGATCATCAAAAACAAGTGCCATGAGTGTGGAGGCACCGGCGTTACCAAGGGCGAGGAGCTGGTGGAAATCAACATACCGGCAGGCGTGGCCGAAGGAATGGTGGTCAACGTGCCGGGCAAAGGCAACGCAGGTTTCAGAGGTGGCATACCCGGCGATATTCAGGTTCTCATAGAAGAAGAAGACCACAGCACTTTCGTACGCGATAACAACGACCTCATTTACAATCTATTGCTCGACTTCCCGACAGCAGCGTTGGGCGGTGAGATAGATGTTCCCACTATTGACGGAAAGTCATTGAAAGTAAAAATCGACAGCGGCACCCAGCCAGGCAAGACCATGCGCCTCAGAGGTAAAGGACTGCCTGCCGTTCAGGGCTATGGTTCCGGACGGGGTGATCTGGTGGTTAACATCAGTGTCTACGTACCCAAGACGCTTTCACGCGAAGAGAAAAAAGCCATTGAAACCTTTAAGGACAGTGATAATTTCAAGGGCGACAACCAGACAAAAGAATCCATCTTCCAGCGTTTTAGGAACTATTTCCAATGAACTACGAAGATACCACCAACTACTTGTTCAACAAAACGGCAAATTTTGAGCAACAGGGTACCGCAGGCTACAAGGAAGGTCTCGGTACCATGTTGGCGTTTAGTGAGCATTTAGAACACCCACATAAGCATTTCCGCTCTATTCATGTAGCAGGAACCAACGGCAAGGGGTCTGTATGTCACCTTGTAGCCGCTATGCTTCAAGTATGTGGTTACAGAGTAGGACTCTACACATCACCCCACATCGTTGATTTCAGTGAACGCATCAAAGTAAACGGAATCCCTATTCAGGAAGACTACGTCATAGACTTTGTAGAACAAGAGCGTTCATTCTTTGAACCGCTCAACCCTTCATTCTTTGAAATTACAACGGCAATGGCCTTCAAGTATTTTCAAGATATGAATGTAGACATCGCTGTAATCGAAGTTGGCTTAGGTGGGCGGTTAGATAGTACAAACATCATCACCCCTATCCTCTCCGTGATTACAAATATCTCGCTTGACCATACCCATTTGCTGGGTTCAAGCATTGAGCGGATAGCAGTCGAGAAGGCAGGAATCATTAAGCCCGATGTACCCGTTGTCATCGGTGAATCCACACAGGAAACACGTCAGGTGTTTGCTGCCACCGCTCAGGAAAACAGGTCGAAGATTGTTTTTGCTGACGATGAGGATTGCAAGGAAATCACCGAGGCATCGTTAGAGAGCGATGGAATGATGCACTATCGGCATAAGAGTATGGGCGAGTTTCGCTGTGAATTGACAGGTGAGTTCCAACCCCGAAACATGAATACAGCCTTGTGCGCACTCCACCAACTGGCCGATATGGGCTACTTAAACGATTTCGGACAAAACCTGGACAATGCTTTCCAAAACGTCAGAAAAATGACGGGACTCATGGCCCGCTGGCAGAAAGTCAGGGAAAATCCCACCGTCATCTGCGACATGGGGCATAATTCTGGAGCTTGGGAATATCTGAGTCACCAACTGGAAAACATCGACTGCCACGAACTACGCATAATTTTCGGCATTGCAGAAGACAAGGATGTCCAATCAGTCTTGGAGAAACTTCCCCGAAACGCCACCTATTTCTTTACTAAGAGCAACAACAAGCGGGCTCTCTCCGAAATGTCGCTAAAGTCACTCGGTGACCATTTAGGCCTCAACAGCAAAACGTATCCCAACGTAGAAGAAGCCTATCAGGCGGCTCTTCAAGGAGCCACAAACGAAGACATGATTTTCGTAGGCGGTAGTGCTTACATCGTATCCGACTTTCTGAAAGCACACATTTAGTTATCTTTAACACCAACTTTTTACCGATTTGCTTGCACAAGTCGGTATTTTTTTGTTACTTTGCAAACAATTACAGTAACTAAAAAACTTTTTGAAATGACAAACACATCTGAAAATGCAAATCTGTGTGGACTGAAACGCGAAGACTTCCAGACCACTATCAATGGTAAAAAGACCGACCTTTACATTTTACGCAACCGCAAGGGGTACGAAGTAGCTATCTCAAACTATGGTGGTGCTATTTGTGCTATTATGGTTCCCGACAAAAACGGCAATGTCGGTAACGTCATTCAAGGACATGCCAATATCCAGCAGCTGATGAGTGGCAACGAGCCTTACCTTTCTACCTTGATTGGTCGTTGGGGCAACCGTATCTGCAAAGGCACGTTCAATCTGAATGGCAAGGAATATCAAGTGGCAATCAACAACGGCCCCAACCACCTGCATGGCGGTCTGAAAGGATTCAACGCCAAGATTTGGGATGCCCGTCAGATGGGTCCCCGTTCACTGGCTCTGCATCGCATCTCTTCATACGGTGAGGAAGGCTACACAGGAGAACTTGACGTAACCGTAGAATTTACCTTTACCGACCAGAATGAGCTTGTATTAGAGTATCTGGCAACAACCAACAAAAAGACGATCGTCAACCTGACGCATCACGCATTCTTCTCCTTGGCAGGCACAGCAGACCCCACACCTACGATTGATGATCTGATTTGCGAGATTAACGCAGACTTCTACCTGCCCACCGATGCAACAGCAATTCCTACAGGTGAAATCCTAAAAGTGGAAGGTACACCATTCGACTTCCGTCAACCAAAGGCTATCGGCAAGGATATTGATGCTGACAATGAGCAGATAAAGTTTGGCAACGGCTATGACCACAACTATGTGCTGAACAAGCTGGAAGAAGGCGAACTGAGCTTTGCAGCAAGACTGACAGAACCCAAGAGTGGCCGCACGTTGGAGTGCTATACCACAGAACCAGGTATGCAACTCTATACAGGTAATTATCTGGAAGGTTACAAGGGAGCAAATGGTGCAACATTCCCACGCCGTTCGGCTGTATGTTTGGAAACACAGCACTTCCCCGATTCTCCCAACCGTCCTTACTTCCCCAGCGTTGTACTGAATCCAGGTGAGCGTTACAAGCAGAAGACGGTCTATAAATTCGGTGTTACTGAATAATAAATATGGGTTCTAAACTAAAAGATAATTAGAATTATGCCACAAAAGCAAACACCGAACTATTTGTTCCCACTGATTATAGTGTTCATCGTATGCTTCCTCATTGGATTCATTACAACGATGAACAACTCCATGATAGAATTCTGCAAGGAGGCGTTTGAATTAACCGACACACAAGGTCAGTTAGTCAACACGTTCTTTTATGGTGCCTACTTCTTCTCCATACCGTTTGCAATGATGATGAATAAGATTGGGTACAAATCGACACTTGTACTTGGTCTTACGGTTGTCGGTATCGGATTTATTGCCAACAACTTAGGCGTTACCGCTGCATTAGGAACTGCAAACGTCTACACCATATTCCTCTGTTGCATGAGCATCGTGGCCTTAGGCGTGGTGATGCTTCAGCTGGTAGCCAATCCTTACGTGATGGTGCTGGGCAAACCTGAGAGTGGTGCTTTCCGCATGACACTTTCACAAGCTCTGAACTCGGTGGCTACAACTGTTGCCCCTATTTTTATCACGGCTGTGATTATTGCCGACAAACCTAAACTACCGGAAAACGTGCCTGGCCCATTCCTCATGCTCGGTATTTTCGCCTTGGTAATTGCCGCAATATTATTCTTCATCAAGTTGCCAGACCCAGATAAGGACAAACAAGCAGGTGATACAGAAGAAGCCTACGACCAGTCAAGCTATAAGTCAAGTGTATTTAAATATCCTCATGTGTGGTTTGGTGCCTTGGCTATCGCCATGTATATGGGTCTTGAAATTGGTATTCCTTCCATGCTACCCGCATATTGGAAAGCCGATTCCTCGTTGCCCGGTTCTGCTACCGATTTCCTGTGGATGTATTGGGGCGGTATGATGGTTGGCCGCTTTGTAGGTTCAGCTATACTTGCAAAGTTTGAAGCCCGCAAATTGCTTACTGCCTGTCTGATTCTCGGTGCTTGTTGCGTAGGTATTTCATTCTTCCTGCCAGGTATGTATGCAGTCTATTCAATGCTTGCAGCCGGCTTGTTCCACTCAGTCATGTGGCCACTCATCTTCAATCTCGGCCTGCAAGAGCTTGGCCCTCACACGAAGAATGCTTCTGGTCTTATCAATATGGGCGTGCTCGGTGGTGCAACCCTGCCGCTCGTCATGGGAGCTATCGTTGACAATCCAGCACTCGGTGTAGGTGTAGCCATCATGCTGATGTTCGTGTACTATGCCTATGTACTTTGGTTCTGCAACTGGGGTAGCAAGATCGGATTGAAACTGAAATAACCAAAAGAATATTTATAATAATACTAACCATAATAAATCAAAAAAATTATGATGGACATTGAATTTGTAAGAAGTCGTTTCATCAAGCACTTTGATGGCGAGACAGGAAATGTGTACACATCTCCCGGCCGTATTAATCTGATTGGTGAGCACACCGACTATAATGGGGGCTTCGTGTTCCCCGGAGCAGTAGACAAGGGCATTATGGCTGAAATGCGCGCCAATGGTACAGAGGACACCGTGATGGCATACGCCATTGACTTGAAAGACCGTGTGGACTTCAAATTGAGCGATCCCGCAGGTCCCAAGGCTTCATGGGCCCGCTACATCTATGGCATCGCCAAGGAGTTCCAGAAACTGGGTGTTCCTGTAAAGGGATTTAATATTGCCTTTGCAGGTGATGTGCCCCTCGGTGCCGGTATGTCTTCTTCTGCCGCTATGGAGAGTTGTTTCGCCTGTGGCCTGAACGACATCTTTGGCGAGAACAAGGTCAGTCAGTGGGATATGGTATTGGCTGGTCAAGCTACTGAGCACAACTATTGCGGCGTGAACTGCGGCATCATGGACCAGTTCGCTTCAGTCTTTGGCAAGGCAGGCTGCTTGATGCGTCTCGACTGCCGAAGCCGTGAATTTGAATACTTCCCCTTCAAACCCGACGGCTACCGTCTGGTGCTGCTCAACAGCAAAGTGAAACACGAGTTGGCAGGTTCACCCTACAACGATCGTCGTAACTCTTGCGAGAATGTGGTGAAGCATATTCAGGCCAAACATCCAGAAGGTAAGTTTGAAACGCTGCGCGACTGCACTTGGGAACAGTTGGAAGAAGTTCGTGCAGAGGTTGGCGAGGAAGACTACACCCGCGCTCACTTCGTTCTCGGAGAGAAAGACCGTGTGTTGGCCGTCTGCGATGCCCTGCTGGCCGGTGATTACGAGACCGTTGGTCAGAAGATGTACGAAACCCACTATGGCCTTTCCAAGGAATACGAGGTCAGCTGCGAGGAACTCGACTATCTGAACGACATCGCCAAGGAGAACGAAGTAACCGGTTCGCGTATCATGGGCGGCGGCTTTGGTGGCTGCACTATCAACCTGGTGCGTGCCGACCTGTACAACAAGTTCATTGCTGACGCAAAAAAGAAGTTTGCAGCCAAGTACGGCCATGAGCCTGAGGTGATTGATGTCGTCATCGGCGACGGTTCTCGCAAGCTTTGCTAATATTCACACAGACAGAAGGAGTTAGGAAATTACGATTCCTAACTCCTTTTTTAATTGAAAGACCATGTTCCAAATCGACCGATCATACATAGACCACATCTCTTTAGACACGCTCCAAGGACATATCTGGGACATCCGCACAGACCATAAGGACGACCCTACCCTGCCAAAACTCCAGCACTATCATATTGCCAGCGAAGACGAATTTGAACAATATCTTGAGCGCAAGCAGAAGTTTGAAGACTTCAAGGAGTCGTGGCACAAATATCGCCTGCTCATTTTCGGACTGGCCTTCACCATTCCCCTTGCGCTTTTCAGCCTGCTAGTAAAGATCGACAATATGCCCTTCTATGCCTATGCAACGGGGTTCCTGCTTTGTCTGCTCATCTATATCGTCTATACGCTCATCAAAATCGTCAGAGAAAAAAGGTTCCGCAACAATCCATGCGAAACATTCATCAAGGCCCTGCTCTCGTGGGAACGCGATTATCTACATTCCTAAAAGCAGTCTCGCAGCATTAATGACAGTTGCTTCTTGCCGAAAAGATCAGATTATTTTGTAATTTTGCGTGCGATATGCGTTACATTCTGACATTACTCATCTACGCCATTGCCTGCGGAGCCAATGCCCAATACCATCAAAAGCCGCACGTGAAGGCAGAACTGAACTACTATTTGCAGCGTCACGATGTGCAAGACGAAGGCTTCGACATGGTGGCCCGCTATGCCAACAAAGGTGACTCTACACTCACCGTCTACAAGCCCAACGGAAAAATATCGCCTTTCGGAATGTTCTTCAACTGGAAAGATTTCCCGCGAGAAGGCACAGGCATCGTCAAAGACCCGAAGGGGCGACCCATCATGGGCACTTTCCATGCCGACACGCTTGTCAGCGGCATCAGAATAGACTCCCTTGGCACCTATGCCGGACAGTTCAACCGCTTCATGGAAGCAAGCGGACACGGTTCTTTCCTGTACACCAATAACTCCTTCTACGAGGGACACTGGGAGAACGACCAACGCAACGGCTTCGGTTTTTGCATCTACAATGACAACCTGAAGGCCGGTGAGTGGCGCAATGACCGCTTCAGGGGCGAGCGCATGAATTACCATAGTGACCGCATCTATGGCATTGATATCTCGCGCTATCAACATGAAAGAGGCCGCAAACGCTACAGCATTGACTGGAATCGGATGCGTATTACCAGCCTGGGACGGCGCATCAGCAATGAGCGCGTCACCGGCACGGTCGATTATCCCATTTCCTTTGTCTATGTGAAGGCTACAGAGGGCATCTCCATCTCCAACAAATATTTCATTTCCGACTACGAAAGTTGCCGTCGCAAGGGTGTTCCCGTAGGAGCCTATCACTTCTTTTCCACCCGCCAAGCACCACGGGAGCAGGCATCACACTTCATCAACAACGCCCGTTTCAAGCATGGCGATCTGCCTCCGATGCTCGACATTGAGCCCAGCGATGCCCACATCAAACAGATGGGAGGCCCGGAAGTGCTATTCCGCAATATCCGCATCTGGCTCGATATAGTGGAGCGACACACCAGCACCCGTCCTTTGCTCTACGTCAACCAACGCTTCGTCAATGTATGGCTCGACTACGCGCCCGACCTGAAGCGCAACTACCAATTCTGGATAGCCCGCTATGGCGAATACAAGCCCGACATCCACCTCGCCTTCTGGCAGCTATGCTCCGACGGACGGGTGACCGGCATCACGCCCGATGTCGATATAGATGCCTTCAATGGCTACCAAGGACAATGGGAGGAATTTCTGCGCGAGCATTGTATCAAGTGATGCGACCAACATTCTACTGCTGAATAAAAGTAACGTGCATCCAATGTGTATTGATGCTGACTTCAGGGTGAATGGAGGCTCCAAACGGATGGTTTGCAGGCTTCAAACGAGGTGTTTGGAGGCTTCAAACGGTTGCCTCTGCACATCATATCGTAGCAAAACCAAAATACTCCCTTGATTTTCTTGTCCGTTTCAGAAATAATGTCTACCTTTGCAAGGAGAAATCAACGAGACATAATGTATAACTTTTTAAATAAACAGGACTAAGAAACAGACAGTACGCAACGACTACGGGGAGCGATAGCCGTCGCCCAGCGAGGCACTCCCAAGAGGGAATCGGGACAAACAAACCAAACAATTAACAACAATGGAATTGTGCGTCGCCCCTCCACTCGTACTTACTTAATATAACTTGAGCTTTCTGCTCTTGTTCTCTCATTCTTGAATACCGGCAATATTCGCACGTGAGAGCAAGCAGTTCGGAAGGTTCACGTCCGTTGGGGCGTGAACTGTTCTTGCTTGTTTGTATTGTATGGTCACTTGCCGGTAACCAAGAAACTGAGAATAAGCAAATCGAATGGTTGACGCCTTTTTCGTTTCAATAACATTAGAACAATGAAACAACGATTAGATTTCATCGAACTCACGTTAGTCACAATATTCTTCCAAAAGGAGTGAGTTTCTCGGATTTTATTTGTACCTTTACCATGTCTTGTTATGATTTTGCTTGTTTTCTAATCGCAACACTAAGATAAGTAAAATTTCTGACATGACAAAATCCTGTGCTGCTCAGCTTTGCCGCTTGCTTTGCAAGAACTTTTTGTTGCTCAGGCTCTTATAAATAATGTTAAACTATAGTGTTACAGAATTAAGGTTATAGAAAAAGTTATGAATGAATATATTAACATTCCCAACGTATCAGTAGTATTTATAGTTATTGTATTTGGTATGTTTGTGTGGCAAGCATACAAAGTGCGTCTCTTATACAAACTGATTGAGAAGGCGACAAACAGTGATGATACCCTAAGCGCATTGAAGGAGACAAAGATTGCCTCAATTGCCGATTCATATGCAGAGACAATCTGCATAGACATTACTAAAAGGAAACAGACCAATACTCCAGCACTTGAACTCTTCTCTGAGTTCAGCACTTGTAGTGCCCATAAGATAAATCTTAGACTATTGGACACCGCTGCAGGCATCTTGGTCGGATTGGGTCTTTTGGGTACTTTCCTTGGATTGACGTTGGGAATTAGGGACTTCGACAGTTCCTCTACACAAAATATCCAGAGAAGCATCCAACTGTTATTGAGCGGTATGGGCACAGCCTTCATAACTTCATTGGTAGGTATGCTCCTTTCTATGATTTATAGCCTTTGTGACAAATACTGGAGAAACAGACTGTTTAAGCACCTCCATGTTTTGACAAAAAAATTGGACTCTTTGTATTATATTGATGATAGAACTTTGGATGACCTTAATGAACAAGCATTGGCCAAATCAATAGCAAATACAATGAAGGAAGTTGTAGAACACGAAATGAGATCTGTCGTTAATGCACTCAATGAGAAGCTCACCTACAACAGTGAATCAGGAGAAGCGACAACTGTAGCGAATGCTATTAGAGAAATATTGAAGGAAAACCAAGAGCAATCCAAGGCATTAAAGTCATTCTCAACCGACCTTGCAATGGAATTGAATAATGGCTTTGATGAAGTGCTTTCACGTCAGATGCAACAGAAGATTTTGCCTCTCATGGAGAATGTGGATGCCACCACAAAGGCCATAGTAGAACATATTGATCAAATGGCTTCACAGGTATCGTCTCCGGCAACAGATATGATTCAGGCTGTTGTAGATGAGTTGAAGAGCAGTATGTCGGAAATGATGAAAGAATTCAGTTCAGGTCTGTCTGGTTCTGCAACTAATGAGCTGGAAACACTTGCTCATCAACTCGGTACAGCCGCACAGTCGATGGCAGACTTTCCTAATAATATGGCACATATATCCTCTACTCTGCAAGTTACGATAGAGGAAGTCAAGAATGCCGTTTCAGAAATTTCCAACACTTCTGCCAATGCCAACTCTACGGCTATGCAACAGATGCAGGAACAAATAACCTTTGCAACTGGAGCCATAAGTAATGCCATATCTGAGGTAAAAGACGTAATGAGCGGATTAACCCAAAGTTCTCAGGAACAAACAGGACAGATGGTAAGCAAGCTTGCAGATGCCGCTGAAAAGATGGGTACGTTCCTAAGTGGTACAATTGCCACATTATCCTCTTCTGTTCAACAGTCTGTCAAGAGCATCACAGATGATGTTAACAATAAGCAAGCAGACCTTATAGCCTTGCAAGAAGATACCACTGCACAAACCAAGAAATTACTGGAAGCATTCAATGCTGGCCTTGACCGTCTTGAAAAGATGAACGAGTACATCACAGGTACGATGAATATGTTCCAACAGGCACAAGGACAGATTACTGGTAGCACTGCCCATCTTCAGACTATCACTGGAGATATGAAACTTGCTACTCAACTTTTCAACAAGAATCAAACAGACTATGCGGTCAAAATGGAAGAGATGCAGCGCAATAGCCAACGTGGAATTGATACCGTCACTGAACTCCTGAAAAACTCGGGTGATTTGTCTGAGGACTACGTAAAAAAGTTTGAGACTATCCGACAAGGACTTGGTGGTATTTTCCAGCAATTGCAGTCTGGCTTATCGGAATATAGCCGCACAGTTCAGGCAACTACGCAAAAGTATCTTGACCAGTACAGTACAAGTCTGACAAATACAACGGATGCTCTTTCAAGTACCATACAACAGCAGAACGAGGTTGTTGAGATGCTTGTAGAATCATTGAACGCCAAGAAGAAATAAGCATGAGCAAAAAAACAAAAATAGAATATGAAAGCAGAGAAGAGAATGCTTTCTCGCTCTCTACAGGTGACTTGATGGCCGGCTTACTGTTCATCTTCATTCTTCTGCTTATGGGAGCACTCCTTCAAGTGCAGGAAAAGGCAGAAGAAGATGAACAGATTGTGCAAAAATACGACCAAATCAAGACACAACTGTATATTGACCTTCAAGAAGAGTTCAAGGAAGATTTGAAAGTCTGGCGCGCCACAATAGACTCTACCCTGTGTATTCGCTTTCAAGAACCAGCCATGCTATTTGACAACAACAAGGCTGTGCTGAAACCGTTATTCAAAGATATTCTTAACGATTTCTTTCCACGATATATCAAGGTTCTCAACCGCCCGGAATATAAAGAAAATATTGTAGAAATCAGAATTGAAGGACATACTGATAGTAATGGTGGCTACTTCCACAATATGGAACTGTCTCAAAACAGGACACGTTCAGTGCTGGAATACTGCTTTGGTCTGATGACGCAAGAACAGATTATTTGGGCAAAAAGTCTTATAACGGCTAATGGCCTTTCGTCAAGTCAGCCTATTCTCGTTCATGGTGTAGAAGACAAGAGTCTCTCCCGCCGTGTAGAGTTTAGAGTAAGAACAAATGCCGAAAAGCATCTTGAAGATATTGCTAACAAACGAACAGAAGCAAACAATGAGTGACGTATATAGTCTATTAAATATCAACCAAGGTATGCTTCAGGATTTCCGACTTCTGGCAGACCGTGTAGCTGACCACCAAACAGAAAAGGTGGTCAATAAAAACATGTCTAAACTCAAGCAGATTGAGGAACGTATGCTCGTTGATAAAGGACTTGAAGTAGCTCAACAGTCAATAGATGAGGTTATCAGCAAAGTGATTTGTATGGCCCCGACAGGCGATACATCAGCAGACAAATGGACAGTGAGGGAACTGAGAATAGTTTCTTACTATCTAATGAAACTACGCGATGACAGCATCAATTACACGTATGCTTTGGAGTTGCTCAACGTTAACTGGAAAAATATGTTCTTTAACGGACTGGCTTTCTATCTGACCAATTCATGGCATAGTATTGAGCCATATTTTAGAACATTGGCGAGCCAGCTCCTTATACGTAAACTTGAAAAATACAGTGATTCCAATCGCAGATACAACTTATGGAAAAACAGATTAAACCTGTTTGACAGCAATGGTCCTACACGTATGGCAGCCATGCTTTCGGCTAAAAAGATGAACATAGAAGAAGCCCCCACATTGCTTGGGTTTAAGAAATCATCCATTAAACAACCCTACTATTCAGATGCCATCATCAAATACATAGCAAACAATGGTATTACAGACCGCGATAGCATTGAGGATATTTTTGAGTTGCACAATCTTGATCGCACAAAAAAACTGGTATTTGCCTATTTGGTTGAAAAGGAAGACCAAATGGGTGATGGGCTTCGTCGTGCCCAACTATGTCGATTCGCTAACACACAACTTGGAGATGTAACATTGGCTACATCATGGGCACCTTTTGCTGGGGCTACAGAGACTGATGTACAGAAGTTGAAGAAGGCTATGCAACTGGTGAACATGTGGTTTGCTCAGCAAATCATTGAGTCATTCTTTGAGATATGTGTACAAGATAAGGAACGTAAGAACTTCTGGCTGAAATATGTGAATAATATCAGTGCCTTTAAGATTATTGGCTCTACAGCGACTAAACGATTGCTGCAGAGCAACAGTAAAATTGGGAGCATGTTCCTACGTCATTATATCGAAACTAATTCATACTCATCCCAAACATCTGCATTGGTGTTGTTTATCAAGAATAAAATGATTGTAGAATTTTCTGACACTGGTGCTTTATATGTTTATAATCAAACACATCCAATGGTGAAAACCGTAACCAATGCGCGATATGGTCTCGCATCAACAAACGATTTAAAGATACCGTCAATGGATGGAATTGTAGAGAAGAATTATTGGGGAGACTATTCTATATACAATGAACAAGGCAAACTTCACCATAGGGGTAATTGGCAGATTAGGCTAACAGCATGGATGAATCATATATTATTCTCGTCACAAAACACAAGTGTATCATTTATGGAGAATAAACATGACGATATATTCAAGGCAAAACCATTACCAGCAGAAGACTTCAAGCTATTAATGATGGAGTATACTGAAAACGAGGAAGTTGAGTCTTCTGTGACAGAAATTAACCAACAGAATGTCACGAGCCAATCCACGATCAACGAAACACAATTCAGTTATAGGATTGCAAGTAAAATGCTTGACAACAATGTCCGAGTTGTTGCAAATGCCAAAGGCTTTTATCTTTCTTTAGGAAAGAATCATTACCAAATAATTAAGCCTTTTGCTTCTGGAGAATCACCGACAGGAAGCATTTGGATAAAGAAAGCGTCCCTGAATGGATGGGATGAAATAGTTCATAACTACCTCGGCTCAGATGTCCGTTCTATAGGCTTCATAAGAATTACAACTGATGGGGTGATTTACAAGGAATCATTATCTGTTGCAGGTAAAACGAAATATAAAATATATTGATATGCTGAAACAAAGTTATAATCATATAGGTATGGTGTTTTCCGTCAATATTGATGGACATGTCATTCATTTCCGAGAATGGAGTGCTACGGACGATTGTATCTACTATCAGCCACTTGCAACACTTGTAGATAACGGGCACGCCAAGTTCTGCAAGAGCGAATGTACTGTTCCATTCGAGAACATATACCTTCTTGATGATGAGGAGAAGGCCATACTTGGTGTACCACGGCCTTACAATAAGGCGATGAGACTCCGTGGAGAAGGAATGCTTAATTCACAGGACTTTCAGTATAAGATTGAACTATTGAGCCATATTCCAGACGGGGAACTTCTTGCGCATGAACGTGGTGGAAATATCATTATCACGAAAGGTGAAGAGTATTTACTGTCAGAAGCCCAATATGAACTGATGAACAGGATCGAAGCATTCAATGGCATTCCTGAAGAACAAAAGACAACAGATTTCAATCTGCGCCAATTTGCTGACATAAAAGCACTTGCAATACAAGCAGGTTGCGAGTTGGACAGCTATTTGCAGAATGAAAATGTATATGCTCCCAATCGCATGAAAATAGAAATTGGACGTGACGAAGACGGATTCTTGATAGATCCTGCGATAGACATCGAGGAGAATGGCAAATTTCAACATACGTTTGACCGTATGCGAAGAGTTCAAGGTGTCTATTCCGTAGAAAGAGATAATGGTGAACGTGTACGTGTGGTACTCAATCCAGAACAAAAAGAAAATTTGACCCATATAAAGAATGGAGGACGGCATAAGACACGTGAAGAGATACAATCCATAGTAGAGCATCCTACAGAATACTTTGATCCTGATGTCTTTGACCTGACGGATTTATATAGCGACCGCGTGATAGAAATAGGTATCTACAAGCCTAAGTTCTATCCATTTGTGTGCCCATACAAGTCATGCTGGATTGCTGGTGCCACTATTGAAACTCCCCAAAATGGTACAACAAAACTTACCATTGACAGCGAACAAGAATTGGACAACTTGAAACTGGCTATACAGGATGCCGTAGAGAAGCGACATGGCATCGTAGATTATAAAGACACCCAAATAGACATTAATGATGCAAAGTTTTTGGCCGAGACAGCAGAAAAGCAGTTGAAAAATCCAAAGCAGCCTATAAAGGTAGAAGGCAATCAAGAAGATGACAGTAGAAAGGTGCTAATCATCAAAGAAAATGCCGAGGAAATGGATTTTGCTGTTAAAGAGCGAATCATTGAGCGAGGCGACAAATACACCTTGTTCAAAGACCCTTTCCTGAATGAGAAGTATCAACTGAAATCTCATCAAGAAGAAGGGATCGCATGGCTTCAGCACTTGTATAAGAGCAAAGCAAGCGGCTGCCTTATGGCTGATGACATGGGACTTGGAAAGACACTACAAATATTGTATTTCATAGATTGGCATTCACGAAAGTATGCCAATCATAAACCCTATCTGATTGTGACACCTGTCTCTCTCTTGGATAACTGGGAAAACGAATACAAGCGTTTCTTTGAATCACCACGACTTAATATTGCTCGTTTTACATCCAAGAATGTACCTCGTCAATTTGACAAATCTGCAGTAGATAAGATGCAGAAGATGGACATCATACTTACAAATTATGAGTCACTCCGTATCTCGCAACTTAACTTCTGTGCTGTGGATTTTGACATTGTCGCACTTGATGAAGCTCAAAAGATCAAATCGCCAGGCACTTTGGTTACAAATGCAGCCAAGGCTCTGAAAGGCGGATTCAAAATAGCAATGACAGGAACACCGGTTGAGAATTCACTCCTCGACTTATGGTGCATTATGGATTTTTGCGTTCCAGGGCTTCTCGGTAATGCCAAAGCCTTTGCATCTCAATATCAAACTCCATTAAAGAAGGAAGATACTGATATAGTAGCATTGGGAAATGAAATCCATGACAAAATGGGCATATACTTTATGCGCAGATTAAAGAGTGATGCAGCTAAAGACTTGCCAGAAAAGATTGAACTTAAACAGCAGATGGAAATGCCAACAGTTCAATCTGATACGTACAAACGTGTTGTAAACGAGTATATTTCTGGAGCACAACCCAATATGCTATTGACAATTATGGATATTCGTGAGATTTCAGAACACCCATACCTATACGACTCCACTCTATCGCAGCGCACTATGCGCGAATTGACAGACACATCAGCAAGGCTTCAGGTAACTATTACTTTCCTCGATATAATTAAAGTAAGGAATGAGAAAGCCATTATCTTTGCCGAACGCAAGGAAACCCAAAAGATGCTATGGAGAATCTGCCACGAGCGATATGGTTTAACAGCGAAGGTTATCAATGGAGATACACCTTCCATTGTCACAAGGCAGATACCAAACAAGCTATCGAGACAGGCAAGTATTGATGAATTTCAGTCTGTTGACGGGTTTAACGTGATTATCATGTCGCCTGTTGCAGCAGGTATGGGCTTGAATGTAACGGCTGCAAACCATGTAATTCATTATAGCCGACACTGGAATCCAGCAAAAGAGAACCAATCCACAGACCGTGCATATCGCATAGGTCAGGAAAAGGATGTATTTGTATATTATCCTATGGCGGTTAGTAAAGACTTCAAGTCATTTGATGAAACGCTTGACGAATTACTCTCTCGTAAAACATCTTTGGCTATCTCCACAATATTTCCTACCGAACGAGTGGAGGTTAAGCAGGAAGAACTTGGTCAAATGTTATTTGGAGTATAAAACCAAACAAAAGAATATGATACAAATAAAGAAGTCGTTACTCAAGTAAAAGAATATATTTTCTTCATTTTCTGTTGATGAGTTAATTCATAATATAGACCTTGTGCAAAGATACAAAAAAACATTTTTCCAAGAAAAAATATTGTTTTATAACGTCATAACGTCACTTTTTGACATATATCATTGAATATTAGTTGCTTACAAAGTGACGTTATGTGTTTAAAACGTCACTAAACGTCACTTTTTGGTGATATAATGCTCCCCAGAAGCCTCATTGAGGCAGTCAGTTGGGGCGTGTTTCTCCCATGTTTCACATAGGTAAGTATGGTGTTTATGCAGGATAAACACCATGTTTTTATAGAATAAACACCATCTTTACTGAATGTAACACGTTGTTTTTCAGACACTAAGCATAAAAAGAATACTCTTATATAATAGGGTTATACGAAAGTGACGTTATAAAATAAACGTCACTAATATAACGTCACTCGAAAC
>CAMWKM010000043.1 GCA_947174835.1 uncultured Prevotella sp. | reverse complement strand
TGTCCCCCTATAAGGGGGACTTAGATATGAGGGGGAGCTTCATTCGCCCCCCACAGTCTAAGGATGCTGTTTGCGGTTCGTAAACATGATACTTACGCCTCGTAAATATGATACTTAGACAACGTAAACACCATAGTAACACATTTTAAGAAACAGCAAATTCAAAAGATGTAAAAAGACAAAACACGCAAAAAATTTGGAACTATCAAATTATTTATCTATCTTTGTGGCTTGAAAAAATCCTTTTAAGGACGCCTATGAAGAAAAACAGCTTTTTGTATAGAGCTTTCGACCTCTATTACGACGGTTTCCGCAACATGACGTTGGGGAAGACGCTTTGGGCGATTATCATCGTTAAGCTCGTTATCATCTTCGCCGTTCTCAAGTTGTTCTTCTTCCCAAACTATATTGACCGGCACGCTGAGGAGGGAGACGAAGCCGATTTCGTGGCCACAGAACTTATCGACCGAGCCATCCCCACCCCATAGTTCTTTTCTGCAAGTCCTAATAAATTCCAACAAAAATACTGACGATATGCAAAACATCTTTCTCAACATCGACCCAGGAACCATCGACTGGTCAAGAGCACAATTTGCGCTCACGGCCATCTATCACTGGCTCTTCGTACCGCTCACACTCGGCCTGGCGGTCATCATGGGCATTGCCGAGAGTATCTATTACAAGAAGCGCACCGACTTTTGGAAGAAGACGGCCCAGTTCTGGCAAAAGCTTTTTGGTGTCAACTTCGCTATGGGTGTGGCCACAGGCCTCATCCTTGAGTTTGAGTTTGGTACTAACTGGTCCAACTATTCTTGGTTCGTGGGCGACATCTTCGGTGCTCCGCTGGCCATTGAGGGCATCGTGGCTTTCTTCATGGAGAGCACTTTTGTGGCCGTGATGTTCTTCGGTTGGAAGAAAGTATCAGCCGGTTTCCATCTGGCATCCACGTGGCTCACGGGTCTGGGTGCAACGATTTCGGCATGGTGGATTTTAGTGGCCAATGCCTGGATGCAGTACCCTATAGGCTGTACTTTCAATCCTGACACCATGCGCAACGAGATGACTTCGTTCTTCGACGTGGCCCTCTCGCCTTTCGCCATCGACAAATTCTGCCATACCGTCATATCGGCCTGGATTATCGGTGCCATCTTTGTGGTGGCCGTCTCCTGCTGGTATCTGCTGAAAAAGCGTGAGACCGAGATGGCTATCCAGAGCATGAAGATTGCAGCCATTGTAGGACTGGTAGCCTCGCTGGGTGCTGCGGCCACCGGGCATAAGTCCGGGCAGACCGTTGCTCAGGTACAACCCATGAAGCTGGCCGCAATGGAGGCTCTCTACGAGGGCGGCACAGAGCAGGGGCTGACCATTGTCTCAATGGTGAATCCCTTCGAACAACCATCAATGAAAGAAATCATGGCCGGTGAGGAGCCTTCACTGAAGATTGCCATACCTTACGGTCTGTCGATCATGGCTACCAATCAGCCCGACGGCTATGTGCCGGGCATCAAGGATATCTTAGAAGGTGGCTGGACGAATCCCGTAACTGGCGAGGTGGAACCTTCGGCTGACGAAAAGATAGAACGTGGAAAACTGGCCATTCAGGCTTTGGCCGACTATCGCAAGGCAAAAGCCGAAGGTGTTGCCGACTCGATACTCAACGCCCATCTTTCCATCCTCAACGAGAACTACAAGTATTTCGGCTATGGCTATATTCGCGATAAAGCAGAACTGGTGCCCTCAGTGCCCATCAACTTCTGGGCCTTCCGTGCTATGGTGGGACTGGGATGCCTGTTCATCGCTTTCTTTGCCATACTGCTGATTCTGCTGTTCAAGGTGCCCCTGATATCAATGTTCTCACGCCGATTGTTTGCTGCCCTTGGCCTGTTGTCTGAGACCGAAGCCGACAAGCACGACCCTGCCGCACTGCCACGCTGGCTCTGTTGGGCTGCCATTGCCCTGCTGCCCTTGGCCTATATAGCCTCGGAGAGCGGATGGCTTGTGGCCGAGTTCGGTCGTCAACCCTGGACTATTCAGGATATGCTGCCCACTTGCGCAGCCGTCAGCGACCTGCATTCCAGCAGCGTAGCCATCACTTTCGTGCTCTTCCTCATCCTCTTCACCACGATGCTTGCCGTGGAAATCAACATTCTGCTTAAACAAATCAAGAAAGGACCGCAACTATGACATACCCGTTTCTGCAACACTACTGGTGCTTCATCGTATCACTGTTAGGCGCACTGCTCGTCTTCCTGCTCTTCGTGCAGGGAGCCAATGCTGCCATTTTTTCGTTGGGCCGCACTCAGGAGGAGCGCCGTATGCTCATCAACTCCACCAGTCGCAAGTGGGAATTCACGTTCACCACGCTGGTCACCTTTGGCGGAGCCTTCTTTGCCTCGTTCCCGCTGTTCTATTCAACCAGTTTTGGCGGTGCCTACTGGCTGTGGATGATCATCCTCTTCTCGTTTGTGCTTCAGGCTGTCAGCTATGAATTTCAGAACAAGATTGGCAACTTCCTCGGCCCCACCACCTTTCAGTGCTTCCTCGTGCTCAACGGTATTATAGGGCCACTGCTGTTAGGCGGAGCCGTAGCCACCTTCTTCGAGGGCAGCAATTTCATCATCGAAAAGAACAATCTGACCGAGATCAGTGCACCAGTCATCAGCAGTTGGGCCAACGGATCCCACGGCCTCGATGCCCTGCTCAATCCTTGGGTGCTGGTATTAGGTGTGGCCGTCATGTTTCTGGCACGCACACTGGGCATCCTCTACATCATCAACAACGTGGACGATGACACCGTTCGCACGCGCTGCCGCCATCAACTCTGCATTGCTGCCGCCATCTTTGTCGTGCTGTTTGTCGTCTATCTGATCCACCTCTTGCTAAAGGACGGCTTTGCCTACAGTGACGAGGGCATTATCTCAATGGAGCCAAACAAGTATCTGCACAACCTCATTGATATGTGGTATATCACCATTGTGCTGCTCTTAGGTGTCGTGTTGGTGCTCTTCGGTATCGCTAAA
The DNA here is from genome assembly GCA_947174835.1 of uncultured Prevotella sp. Lineage (GTDB taxonomy): Bacteria > Bacteroidota > Bacteroidia > Bacteroidales > Bacteroidaceae > Prevotella. The sequence continues at coordinate 18,923 of CAMWKM010000043.1, read as the reverse complement.
ACCCTGCTGTCGAAGACCTTTATCCAGGGCATCTGGCCCGCAGGTGTCGGCACAGTGCTCACCGTACTGGCTCTGTTGCTCACCAGTGCATGGAACCACACGGCCTACTATCCCTCCACAGCCGACCTACAGTCGTCGCTCACGCTGGAGAACTCGTGCAGCAGCTACTTCACACTGAACACCATGTTCTGGGTGTCGTTGCTCGTGCCCTTCGTCTTGGCATACATCATCTACTGCTGGCGCAAGATAGACAGCAAAAAGATTGACAGGGCAGAAATAGCGGCAGACGACCACGCATATTAGCATTGAAAATGGAACTGCAAACCTTTTGCGGTTCCATTTTTTCTTAGTACCTTTGCACGCAATAAACTTGAGAGAACGGAATGATTGTCTGTATTGCAGAGAAACCCAGCGTAGCCAAGGACATAGCGCGCATCATCGGAGCCAACAACAGCCACGACGGCTACATGGAAGGCAACGGCTATCAGGTGACTTGGACGTTCGGACACCTGTGCGAACTGAAGATGCCGGAAGACTACACGCCGCTATGGAAGACGTGGAGCCTCTCGACTCTGCCCATGATACCCCAGCGCTTCGGCATTCGTCTGAAGGAGGACTCGGGCATCAAGAAGCAGTTTGCCACCATCGAACGACTGATGCAGGCCGCCGACGGTATCATCAACTGCGGTGACGCTGGTCAGGAGGGTGAGCTCATCCAGCGCTGGGTCATGCAAAAGGCACAGGCCAGATGCCCCATACAACGACTTTGGATCTCGTCGATGACCGACGAGGCCATCCGCGAGGGATTCCAAAACCTCAAAGACCAGTCGGAATATCAGTCGCTCTATCTGGCCGGCCTGAGTCGTGCCGTGGGCGACTGGCTATTGGGTATCAACTGCACGCGCCTCTATACCATCAAATACGGACAGAACCGTCAGGTGCTCAGCATCGGTCGTGTGCAGACTCCCACACTGGCACTTATCGTCAACCGCCAAAAAGAGATAGACAACTTCAAGTCCGAACCCTACTGGGTGCTGGCCACCGTCTATCGCGACACGACCTTTACGGCCACTTCGGGTAAGTTCACCTCCAAGGAAGAGGGCGAGAAAGCCTTTGCCACCATCGATGGCAAACCATTCACCATCACCGATGTGCAAAAGAAAAACGGCAAGGAGGCCCCTCCGTCACTCTACGATCTCACCTCGCTACAGGTAGACTGCAACAAGAAATTCGGCTTTTCGGCAGAGATGACACTCAATATCATTCAGCAACTCTACGAGCAGAAGCTGACCACCTATCCACGTGTCGACACCACTTTCCTGCCCGACGATGTATATGCCAAGTGTCCGCAAACGATGAACGGCCTGTTTCAGACGAAGTTTGCAGGCATTGCTCCTTATGCGGAGCTGGTGAAAACGCTGGGCGGTAAGCCTCTGTTGAAGTCGAAAAAAGTGTTCGACTCCTCGAAGGTCACCGACCACCATGCCATCATCCCCACAGGCATCGTCCCCCAAAACCTCACCGACGTGCAACGCCATGTCTACGACTTAGTGGCTCGCCGCTTCATTGCCGCGTTCTATCCCGACTGTAAGTTTGCACAGACCACCGTGCTTGGCGTCGTAGAAGGCACGACAGAAAACATCGAGTTCAAAGTCACCGGGCGTACTATCCTTGACCCAGGGTGGCGTATCGTCTATGCAAAAGACACGCAGGGCGACGATGAAGAGAAGAAGCCCGAAGAAGAAGAGCGCACACTACCCGCCTTCGTCAAAGGTGAGAGTGGCGACCATATCCCCACCCTCACAGAGAAATGGACCACGCCACCCAAATACTACACAGAGGCTACTCTGTTGCGCGCAATGGAAACGGCAGGCAAATTAGTAGAAGACGAGACGTTGCGTGCGGCTATGAAAGAGAACGGCATTGGCCGTCCATCCACACGTGCCGCCATCATCGAAACGCTTTTCAAGCGCCATTATATCCGCAAGGAACGTAAGAACCTGTTGGCCACTCCTACGGGCATCGAGCTCATTGACCTCATTCGCGAGGAACTGCTTAAGAGTGCGGAACTGACAGGTATCTGGGAAAAGAAACTCCGCGACATCGAAGCCAAGAAATACGACCCGCAGCAGTTCATTGACGAACTGAAGATTCAAGTGACGGAAATCGTGCGCGAGGTGATGGGCGACCAAAGCAACCGCCGTGTACCTGTGGAGACTACCCCTGCGCAACCGGAGAAGAAAGCCCCTAAGAAAAAGCGCGCCCCTCGCAAAAAGGCCACAGAGAATCCCGATACTCCAGCAGCCGACCCATTAGTAGGCCAACCCTGTCCCGTATGCGGTCAAGGCACCGTCATCAAAGGCAAGACCGCCTACGGTTGCTCACGCTGGAAAGAGGGCTGCACATGGCGACAATCTTTCACTGAGTCCGAAGAAAATCATTAGTAGACATATCATAATACAGGTACCTAACGGCATACTTTCAAAAACTTTTTTACCACTTTCTTTTTGCCGTTTCATGGAAAATCACTAAATTTGCAGCGACATTAGAGTCATTAAGTTAATTATGTTAGGAATAAAGACAAGGCGCACCCCTATTGATGGAGACATCGCAAGGGACATCCGCGATGCCGTTGCCCGTGTCGCCACTGGGCAGCTTAATGAGCGCGAAAGGGCAAGTGTAAAACGCTCCAAAGAGGCTTTGAACCGCTATGAAATTCATTGGGAACAATGAGTAAGACAAGATTAGACATAAGAAGGGCTGATGACACGTCGGCCCTTCTTGATTTCAGGTGCGGTGTAAAATCAATGGACGATTTCATACACAACCAAGAAAATGGGCTGGCAAAGTTCATCAAATACGGGTTATCTAATTTGTGGCTTGTGTATGAAGGCAATAAAGTCGTTGCCTTTTTCGCCTTAAGCAAGGACGCATTGGTACTCAATAGCGATGATATACGCACAATCTGTCGCGATGGGAAGAAGGCTGTAACATTGCCCGAACAAGACGATGACAAGTTTTGGGAGCGGGAGAAGTTCCCTGCCATTGAAATTGACTATTTGGCCGTGTGCAAGGAAAAGCGCGAAGAGCAGGACGAGCATTTGGGGACGGCTCTCATTGCTAAGATAGAGCAGTTTGCCCTGACAGATAGACTTTCAGCTACTTTGTTCCTAACTGTTGAGGCGTTAGACACGGAAAAGTATAGTGCTGTCAAATTTTATCGCTGTTGTGGTTTCGAAACCAGCGAGAAAGGACGCATACAAAATTATTACAGAATACGAAATGGGGAGCAGCCGACGACGCAGAGGATGTACAAAATCATAATCCCCATTGACACCTAACAAGTAGACTTTTCTGTAATAGAACATAGCTTATCTTCCGCGACTTTGCCATTTTTACAAGAATGCGGATAACAAATGTACGCATACATTCATATTTTTAAAACCATCTGACAATCCAAACAAGCACATCCATGCAAATATTTATTATAGCATTATATAGAACTGACACCCCTAACTACTCTTTAATTGTGAGTTGAATCATAAAATAATTGAGCAAGTTCTTGCAAGTTTAAACGCTTTTTTGTACTTTTGTACGGTCAAAACAACTCTTTGTGTAGAGTTCGTCAAGACTGGGCGTTTAGCAAAATTATCCGCTGTTGAATCTGGACAATTCACTTCGTATGGATAATGAGTAAGAACGCCCACGCAGATGATATTATATCTCCTTTATAGGAATATTATATCGTTGGGCGTGGGTTTTGCTTATTACATACGGAGGCAGTCCAGAGCCAAACAGCGTAATGAGTTAAGAGTTCCCACGCCTTTTACTATTAACCGCTGATGTCTGGGGGCTGGTTGGCGCATTTTTAATTATTATGTGGTTAACAATTCTAATTATTGTAGTTATTATTGGTGGTATTTGGGGATTTCTCAGTTCAAAAGATGGAGAACGCGGAGAAGGATTTCTCAGTGGCGCACTCGCCAGTGGATTGGGATGTGGCTATCTTTTATTTCGCTTATTTATTTTCGGACTCTGTCTTTACATTCTCATATGGTTGTTCGGGGCACTATTTGGTTAGCTTTAGAAAAAGCAGATGCATTCCAATCATATTTTTTAAGAGGTAAGAAGTGCATTAATGCACTTCTTACCTCCAATATTATGACAATATGTTAGTAGAATTAACTTTGCATATACTTAACTCTTCCTATCATGTGAGTTCAACATAAGAAAATTGTTCAAAACAATTTATATGAGTGGATACTAATACAACATACTACTGCTTAATAAAAGTAGTATGTTGTATTGATATTGCTGTCACCGTCAGCAAGGATGGGGAAGATGCAGCCATTTGAAGCCTGCAAACGCATTGTTTGAAGCCTGCAAACCATCCGTTTGGAGGCTTCATTCACCCAGAAATCAACGTCAAAACATAACTGCTACCGTCAAGAACTATTACACTTATTTTTTCGATTATCTTTTGCTCGGCATTTGATTATCAATTGACGACTTTTCCAAAATAAATTTCGTTTTTTAACGTCACCTCGTCACTTTTTGACCTATCGCGCTATATATCAACCGTTTGCGAAGTGACGTTATGCTTTTGAAACGTCACTAAACGTCACTAAACGTCACTATAACGTCACTTTTTGGGGAAATAGAGCCTCAACAGACCTGATTGGAGCCTCCAGCGGAAGGCGTGTTTTCACCACGTTTCACATACGAAAACACTATGTTTCTGCCTCAAAACCACCATACTTTCATAGGGAAAGTGCCATACTTACAGAGAGTAACTCTCTGTGTATCATACATTAATACAAAGAGGCCGACCCTTGTATAACCGGCTCACACGGTAGTGACGTTATGTTTCATAACGTCACTACATAACATCACTCAGAACTATCTTATATTCAATGCTTTACAAAGAAAGTGACGAGGTGATGTTAGAATCCGAAAAAAATTTTAGAAAAAAAATTATTGCGTGGCATTCTTTTTATTAATAAGGATAGTACCAAACAAAAAAACATGATATAATAGAAATAACAAGAAGAGAAATAGTTATATAGTTATTTAAGACTCCGTTATTGTGCTTGAATAGATTAAAAATGCCATGAAAACATACACATAAGAAATTCTTCGTCCCTCAATTGCCCTTTTCCTGCAATAATCCCAACAATATTGCGTTATATAGGGAGTATGCGAAATGCTTATACTATACTATATACATTGTGCTGTCTGCTCCTCGTGGGATGTGGAGCCGATATGGCCGTGAAGAAGGGAGACAAGTTTTTCGCCCTTGGCGAATACTATGATGCGGCCAACCAGTATAAGAAGGCTTATTCACAGACCAAGTCTAAAGAAAGATCGCTGCGCGGACAGCGGGCACTGAAGGTGGCCGACTGCTACCGCCGCATCAACTACACACAGAAAGCTATCGCTGCCTACAATAATGCTATACGTTACAAGCAGGCCGACAGCACTGCACTGTTCCATCTGGGACGGTTGCAGTTGAAGAATGGCTCATACAAGGATGCAGAAAAGACGTTTACTCTCCTGCAGGACTCAATGGCAAAGAACTTATTGGTGAAGAACGGTCTGGAGTCGGCCCGTATGGCACCAATATGGAAGAAGGAGGCCGAATATTCAGGCTACACCATCAAGAAACAGGAACTTTTCAACTCACGCCGTGCCGAGTATTCCCCTGCTCTATCAGGCGACGACAGCGATCAACTCTATTTCTCTTCGACACGCAATCAGGCACAGGGTGATGAACTGAGCGGTATCACCGGCACAAAAAATGCAGACATATTTTTCTCGCAAAAGGACGATAAAGGCAAATGGTCGAAGCCGGAGCCGATAGAAAGCGAACTGAACACGGAGAATGATGAGGGTGCCTGTTGCTTCACACCCGACTTCAAAACCATGTACCTGACAGTATGTAAGACCGATCCCCAGTATCCACGATATGCCCAGATAGCCACCTCGAACCGCAGCGATGCCTCGTGGAGCAAAGCCACACCTTTGGAACTGACAAAGGACACGCTGTCCACATACGCTCATCCGGCAGTGTCGCCCGATGGTATGTGGCTCTACTTTGTGAGCGATATGCCCGGAGGATTTGGCGGCTACGACATCTGGCGCATCCAGCTAACCGCCCACGGACCGGTGGGATTAGAGAATTTAGGAGAGACTATCAACACTCCCGGCAACGAAATGTTCCCCACGTTTCGTCCCAATGGCGACCTCTACTTCTCAAGCGACGGCCATCCCGGTTTCGGTGGGCTGGATATATTTATTGCGCATCCCGTGGAAGATGAGGAACAGGCCAAAGGAGATGCACCGACAAGCAGCCTCTCCTCAAAGAATTACTACACACTGGAACATCCCGGTTTCCCTCTCAACTCTCAGAGCGATGACTTCGGCATGACATTTGAAGGGCTACACAACAGGGGCTACTTCTGTTCAAATCGCGGTGATGCACGAGGCTGGGATCATATTTACTCGTTTGAGAAGCACGAGGTAGTGCAGACCGTAAAAGGCTGGGTCTATGAGAAAGACGGTTATGAGTTGCCCGAAGGACTGGTGTATATGGTGGGCAACGACGGTACGAACAAGAAGATCAGTGTAAAAGGCGACGGCTCCTTCACGGAGATGATACAGCCGGGTGTCGACTATGTGTTTTTAGGCACCTGCAAAGGCTACCTGAATCATAAGGAAGAACTGCGCGTGGAGCCCGTGCTGGAGTCTGAGGAGTATGTGTTACAATTCCCATTGGCTTCAATCACCGCCCCTGTGCTCATCGACAATATTTTCTACGATTTCGACAAAGCCACGCTACGGCCTGAGTCCACAGAGGCTTTGGATAAGCTGATAGATCTGTTGAATGAGAATCCCAACGTGACCATAGAACTGAGTGCCCACACGGACTATCGCGGCAGCGCAGCCTACAACGAGCGACTGTCGCAGCGAAGAGCCGAGAGCGTGGTCAACTATCTGATAGAGCATGGCATCGCCCAAGACCGTCTGTCGCCCGTGGGCTACGGCAAGCAGAAGCCCAAGATCGTGAAGCGTAAACTGACCGAAACCTACACATGGCTGAAGGAGGGCGATGTGCTGACGGAAGAATTCATCAAAGCCCTCGACGATGAGGAGAAGCAGGAGATATGCAACCAACTAAACCGCCGCACGGAGTTCATCGTGTTGCGCACGACCTATGGCATGGATCTTAAATCTGCATCCGCTCCAGCCGATGCGCCAACTCCAACAGAGCCAGGCAACTGAGCACACCCATCGTCAGGAAAAAAGGCACGGGACGAACATTGGTGATCAGCATACGCGCCGTTGTCCAAACTCCGACCAACAGCGGTTCCCATCCCTTGAACACCACAAACAGCAGCAGTCCCATCACAACACAGAAAGCCGTCCACCAGTATGACAGGCGGATGGCCTGATCAGGCAGACGCTTCATGACGCTATCGGTAAATCCCCGGTCTTCCAACTGCATGTTGCGTGCCGGCTCAAAGAACTGTTCCAACAATTGATTATCTATTTCCGTCATATCCATTTCTTTTTAAATAATCTGTCAGTTTCTCCTTCCCTCGTCTGAGGTGCGACTTCACCGTATTCTCGTTCATCCCCATCATCCGCGCGATCTCATCTATCGGATAGCCATCAATCATTTGCAGGGTGATACATACGCGCTCCTTTTCTTTCAGGACGGCAAGAGCCGTATGCAGGTCGAAAGCGATCGATGATGCAGAGGAACTACTTCCACCCGACCGTTCGTCCACCATCTGCTGAACGTCTTTTGTTCGCCGTCTATAGTCATAGAACACGTTATAGGCAATGCGAAAAAGCCAAGTCTGGAACGAGGAGAGACCCTTAAACTGCGTGATATGCTCATAGGCTTTCAAAAACGTGTCCTGCGCCAAATCATCACTCAGTGCTTCGTTGCCGAGCGTAAGATTGAGCAGGAAACGCCGCACTGGCGACTGGTATCTGCGCACCAACCGGTCGAAAGCCCGTCGGTTGTGAAACACAGCCACCTGTGCTACGAGAGAGATATCACTGATCGACTCCATTGTCTAAGTCCTATTCCAAGTCTTCGTTATCGCTCGGTTTGTTGAAAATGCGATCGTGCAACTCCTGTTTCTTCTGCTTCTCTTTGGCATTTTGTGCGATGGCCAGATTGCCACAGCCAATGAGCACAATGAGAGCACCAATAGCGAGACCCAATTTGCCGAGGAGAACCATAAGCAAGAAACTGAGACCTGCCCCCAAGAATACCTGCTTGATGCCCTTGTTCCACAGCGCATCTGCCTGCGAGTTAGGCGCGACCATCATATTGAGCGGGAGCCCCTTGCCGCTCTTCTGAGCCATCTCCATCAAGCGTATCTTTTCCCGTCTGTTCTTATAGACGAAATAAAGGATGATACCGATGATGAGCACAGGTGCCAGCACAAAGACAATAAAAGTCATACAAAGGACGAAAGCCATCTGCATAAGGTCGTCGACATCGATGGAACTGCCCAAATTGAAGCTGCTATTCCATCCATCATCCCAAGGGTCGTCTTTGTCATCCCAGACATTAACTGCCGAAAACATACCGTTTGAATCGACTGTGGTAGTATCAGAATACACTTCCACTTCATCCACTGTGGCAGTGTCAGTCACCACTGTGTCCTTAGGTACTGCATTCATTGCCACTGCAAACGAGAGCAGCCATACGATTGTCAACAAAATTTTCTTCATTCTTTTCTTTCTTTTTAGTTTTCTTTTACCGTTAGATGTATCTTTTATCAAATTAGTTGCAAAGGTGCGATTTTTTTTTTAATTTTGCAAACGATTATGCAATTACCCGATGAATTTGTCCGCCGTACAGAGGCCCTGATGGGACGCGAGCGTTTCGAGCGATACCTGAAAGCGTTCGGTGAGGATGCTCCTGTGAGCATTCGTCTCAATCCAAGAAAGACAGGCGGCAAGGGTTTTGAGGTCATTGGCGGTGAGCCTGTCCCCTGGTGTCGTGAGGGCTACTACCTGCCCACACGCCCCAACTTCACTTTCGATCCCCTGTTTCATGCAGGCTGCTATTACGTGCAAGAAGCCGCCTCCATGTTTCTCGATGAAGTGTTGCGCCAGCATTTCCATCCTTCTCAGGAAGGATTTGCCTTAGATCTCTGTGCCGCTCCCGGTGGAAAGTCGACGCTGATGCGGTCGGCCCTGCCCGAAGGGTATGTGCTCTATAGTAATGAGCCCATCCGTCAGCGGGCGAGCATCCTGCTGGAAAACGTACAGAAATGGGGCTATGCCGATCATTTTGTCACCAATCTCTACCCCAAGGACTATCGCAAGTCGAAGATGAAGTTCGACATCATCCTCTGCGACGTGCCTTGTTCAGGCGAAGGTATGTTCCGCAAGGACGAGGCCACCATCCGCGAATGGAGTCCGCAGAACGTGGAAAAATGCCAGCAGTTGCAACGCGACATCGTCAACGAGGCTTGGCAGTGTCTTAACGACGGCGGTCTGTTTATCTATAGTACCTGCACATTCAACACAAAAGAGAACGAGGAAAACATCCGTTGGATGATTTCGGAATTGGATGCCCGTGTGCTGAACGTGGAGACTGCCGACGATTGGCACATCACCGGCTCTCTGCTCCCCGGCTTCAATGAGCCGGTCTATCGCTTCATTCCCGGCATTTCGCGTGGAGAGGGACTGTTCATGGCAGTGATGAGAAAACGTGGAGAGACGAATGGAAGAGAAAGGAACAACGGCCATAGAAACAAGTCTGTCAGCCCCCTTCAACCCCTTTCACTCCCTAAGCAAGCCTCCTCTCTCACGCCCCAAACAGAGTTTCCCCAAGTCTCCCTCTCCTACTCTCAGGCCCTCGCCTATCTCCGCCGCGAAGCCATCGTGCTGTCGCCAGAGGCTCCACGAGAACTGGTAGAGGTATGCTTCATGGGCGAACCACTCGGACTGGCGAAGAATATCGGCTCAAGGGCCAACAACCTCTATCCCAAGGAATGGAAAATCAAGACAACTCATATACCTAACGAGTATGAAGCAATACTTAGACATACTTAACCGCATACTGACCGAAGGCACCCAAAAGGGTGACCGCACAGGCACAGGCACCATCAGCATCTTTGGCACTCAGTCGCGCTACAACCTTGATGACGGTTTCCCCGTGCTCACCACTAAGAAGTTGCACCTGAAGTCCATCATCTACGAACTGCTGTGGTTCCTGCGTGGCGACACCAACGTACACTGGCTACAGGAAAACGGAGTAAGAATCTGGAACGAATGGGCCGACGAGAATGGCGAACTGGGGCCTGTCTACGGTCATCAATGGCGATCATGGCCCGACTACGACGGGGGTGTCATCGACCAGATACAGGATGTGGTCAATATGCTGAAGACCAATCCTGACTCACGCCGCATGATTGTTTCCGCATGGAACGTGGCCGAAGTCAACAGGATGGCTCTCCCACCCTGCCACACCATCTTCCAGTTTTACACTGCCCCCGACCCCACCGACGGAGGGGAGACGCGTCGCCTCTCGCTACAACTCTATCAGCGCTCGGCCGACACTTTCCTCGGTGTGCCGTTCAACATTGCCAGCTATGCCCTGTTGTTGCAAATGATGGCACAGGTGACAGGCATGAAGGCCGGCGACTTCATCCACACCACAGGCGATACCCACCTCTACCTGAATCACTTGGAGCAGGCCCGTCTGCAACTCACCCGCGAGCCACGCCCGCTACCCACCATGAAGATTAACCCCGACGTGAAGAGCATCTTCGACTTCCGTTACGAGGATTTCCAACTGGAGAACTACGACCCCTGGCCTCACATTAAAGCGGAAGTATCTGTATAATTGAAAATCAAGAATCGAAATATGATATCCATAATCGCTGCAGTGGCTCGGAACAGAGCCATCGGTTTTGAAAACAAATTGATTTACTGGCTGCCCAACGACTTGAAACGATTTAAGGCGCTGACTACAGGCCACACCATCGTGATGGGACGTCGCACGTTTGAGAGTCTGCCCAAAGGAGCACTGCCCAACCGTCGCAACTGCGTGCTGACCACCGGTGTAAAAGAACTGCCGGGCTGTGAATGTTTTGCCTCATGGAGTGAGTTCATCTCTACCTGCGATCCCGATGAAGACATCTACGTCATCGGTGGTGCCAGCATCTACGAAAGCCTTCTGGACAAAGCCGATCGCCTCTGCCTGACCGAGATCGACGACACGCCCGAACAAGCCGACAAGTTTTTCCCCGACTACAGCGACTGGCAGGAAGAGGCGCGCGAACATCACCCGGCAGATGAGCGCCATTCGCACGCCTATGACTTTGTAGACTACGTGAGGGAGAAGAGTCCTATTCCTCGCTGTCAATAATATTCATGACCGGCAACTGATGGTCGAAGGCTGAGTGGAACGAGATAAGCGTCTGCGAACTGCTCAGTCCCAATGGTTGCAACTTGTCGTGAATAATGTCGAGCAGGTGGTGATTGTTCTTGGCGTAGACTTTGACAAAAAGGTCGTAGTTGCCCGTTGTATAGTGGCACTCCACCACCTCGGATATCTCCTTCAATCTTTCCACAACACTATCGAACGACTCTGGCTCCTTGAGGTTCAGGCCGATGAAAGCACAAGTCTCATAGCCTATCTTCTCAGGGTCGATGATAAACTCAGAGCCTTTCAACACCCCAATGTTAGTCAGTTTCTGGATGCGCTGATGAATAGCCGCACCGCTCACGTCGCACGCACGAGCCACCTCCAGGAATGGCACGCGCGCATCTTCTGAGATCATCTTCAGAATTTGCTTGTCCAATTTGTCTAATTTCGGTTTTGCCATAACGTCATTTTGTTTTGTTTTCTTGTTGCGAATTAACACTGCCGCCCGTCTCTGTGGCCGAATAGCTGACCTTCAGGGCGAACGACTGTTGCAAGGCCTGCTTCACCTCGGCTATCATGCCGTAGGGCACATCGCGGTCGGCCTTGATGCTGACCAGCATACGGGCCCGGTCGTCAGCCGACATACGGGCGCGTTCCGTCTCCACGAACGCACGAATGTCGCCGACCGTAGCCAGCTGGTTGTTCAACTGAATGCAGAAACTGTCGGTAGGCAGCCCCTGCACCCGTCCTATATAGATATGCGTGACTGCCGATTTGGGCATCATCTTCTGCACTTCCGTGCCTTGGGGCACCACATAGTGCACCTTCAGGTCAACGTCCCTCATGTGAGTAACGATCATAAAGAAGAAGAGCACCGTGAAGATAAGGTCGGGCAGCGACGAGGTGTTCAGGCTCGGCAGCGGGTGTTCTCGCCTGCGAAACAGGCCACGTCTCATGACTCACCTCCTCTCTCCTCCGGCAGTTGCTCGCTGATGCGCTGCGGATAGACCAGGCTAATGGCATCGCGCTCTTCCTGCGAGCACTGTTCCCACGCATGGCCAAAGCTCTGTTGCGCCAATCGACTACGCAGTCGGGCATAGCCGGCCACAATGGCATTCTGCATATCGAAGTAAGCATTGTAGGTGGCTTTCGGATCAACCTCAATGAAGATGACATGACGATCGCTGACCATACGCTTGCCCAGCAGATGCACCTCACGTTCGCTCATCTCCGGTTTCTCGGCATCGCCAGCCTCGTTGGCCACGAAGTCGGCCACGCTCAGCGTCAGGTCGGCAGCAGTGATCGGCTCACCATTGCAGGTCAACACATTCTCGGCATCGAGCCTCAGCTGCATCACGTTGCGTTTCTTCACCAGCAGATCCTGCTCCTCCAATCGGTTGTCAGGCTGTGGCAGCAGGCGCACCAACCCCTTGTCGGTGTCCATCGATGAAGTCACGAGGAAGAAGATCAACAGCATAAACGAGATGTCGGCTGTCGATGTAGCGTTCAGTTCAGGCACTTCCCTTCTTCTCCGTGCAAACATAGTCTTATCTGTCGCGAGTAAGATACTGATGAATCAAAGACCAGACCACCAAGCCCACCAGCAGAACGAACATCACGTAGATGGTATAGAGCAATGCGTCAATCATGCCTTGCACCCTCCTTTCGTCTTCCATTTCCCGATGATGTCCATCAGCGTGATGGCCGAATCCTCCATCTGCAACGTCAGATGCTCTATCTTCGAGATAATGAAGTTATAGAACACCTGCAGCACCACGGCCACAATGATACCAAAGATAGTGGTAATCAGCGCCACCTTCATACCCTCGGCCACGATGGTAGGCCCAATATCACCCGCTTCCTGAATCTGATCGAAAGCCATCACCATGCCGATGACCGTGCCCAGAAAGCCGAGCGAGGGAGCCACAGCAATGCAGAGACGAATCCACGAGCAGCCGCGTTCCAACTTTGCCGCTTGCACCGAGCCGTAACCGACGACGGAGCGCTCGATGGTCTCCATATCGTCCCCGATATGCATCAGCCCCTGATAGCACACCGACGCCACAGGGCCACGCGTATCACGGCAGATGGCCTTCGCACTCTCCACATCGTTGTTCTCTATATGCTTATCAATGTCGGCCAGCAACTTACGGGTCTTGATCTCGGCCAGCGTCAGATAAATGATACGCTCAATACACAGTGCCAGTCCCAGCACCAAGGTGATGGCCACTAACGACATATAGAAAGGTGAACCTTCGACAAACTTTGTTTTCAGTTGCCAGTGCAGTCCCTGCTCCTCAAGAGCCATTGCCTCAAGTGCCGCCAGATCGTCTTCACCCACCATTTCCTCAATAGTCAGGTCGCCCGCCGTCGTATCAACCAGGACACTCTGTGCAGACGTATCCTGAGCGAACGCTATCGTCTGGCCAGACAGCAGAATACCCGCAAAGCCTAAAGCCATAAAGAATCTTTTCATATTCTCTTGTTAGGATATACGATTTTCTCAGAGAGTCGGAACGCGATTTATTTCTTTATCACCTTCTTTCCGTTTACAATATAGACACCGGCCGGGAGAGACGAGAAGTCGGTGCCCTCTGCAAAGCGACGTCCCGACAGGTCGGTGATTCCCTTCATGGCTGCGGGACGATTCTCCATCTCCACATTATCAATGCCCGATGTGACACCACCGAAGCCACGGACGAATCCGGCATAGACGTGCTTACGATAGTAGTTGATGTCCCAGATGCCTACGGGAGTGTCGGCTCGCCATCCGCTATTAGCCGGTGCATCGGTAGGACACCACTGGCAAATGCCCCACTGCTGTGCAGGAGGAACGATGGTGAGATACTGCTTGATGATCCATTCGTAGTAATCAGCCATACGCTTGTGCATGGCTTCCGTCATGTTAGCCGTACTGACAGCCTTTCCGTTTGCATCGTCCATACCCATATCCAACTCACTGACGCGCACATACTTGCCACTGTTGGCCATGAGTTTGAACATCTGGGTAATGTATTTCTTGCGGTTGTTCAGTTCGCTGTCACTCATACTGCAAGAGATATGCATCTGCGTACCGATACCGTCTATCTTGGTCACGCCGTCGGCCTCCCATTTCTTGATCCAGTTGATGAGCGACTTCAGTTTCTTGTTGTCGTCCCAGAAACTCTCTAAGTTATAGTCGTTGATGAAGAGCACCACATCGTCAGGGCCGTACTTGCGTGCCAGACGGCAGGCCTGACGCACGTATTCGAGATCGCCCATATAGTCCTGCCAGTAGAAAGCATCTCCACCCACATCCCAAGTGCCATTGGGATTGTAGCCTTCAGAGTGTTGGAGGGTATAGTTGCCCGAGCCGTCGTTGCCTCCGCCGGAGATGGCCTCGTTGACCAAGTCCCATGCCTTGACCTTGCCGCCACAGGCATTCATCATGCCTTTGATCCATTTATCCATAGCATAGACCAGCGTGTCGTGACGCTCCTCCTGTGTGAGGGGGATGCCGGTGGGTGTATAGACGTATGTCAGGTGCTCGCAAATGGTGGGTGCCGTCACGCTGCCCCTGTTCACCTTGACCTTGAAGGACGACACGTCGGTGCCTTCCAAGTCACCGTTCTTGATCTTCTCCACACCGTTAATCTTAAAGCTCACGTTGTCGAAGTAATAGTTGTTGGCATCGGCCAACTCACTCAGGTTGAAGGCAATGCTCTTTCCGGCCTTACTGAGCGTGCCGGACAGCTTTATCGTCTTCCACTCCGTGGTGAAAGGAATGTTGCCGAAGGCTTCACTGTGTACGTAGGTGCCGGGCTCGCTGTGAATCTGTGTACTTGCCGTGGCTGCCTTGTCGGCTCGCACGTCGGCAGAGAACTCATACTTTGCGCCTGCGCTGAAACTGCCGGGCACCAACCAGAATTGATTATCCCAAACCTCGTCCACACGCTCCGTTGCTTCCACTTTCAGACAGCGACGCTCCTCCTCTATCGTCTTCCCCTTCCTCTGTTCCTCAAACTTGATGTCGCGGATATAGATGTCACCGACGAAATCACCGCATTGCAGGAGATAGAAACTGCCGGCCACAGTAGCCTTGTAGTTGAAGGTTACTGTCTTCCAGGCCGTGGTAAACGACACGTCACCGCCGGGGCCACCGTTCCAGTCGCCCAGCTTCGTGTGCAGCTTGCCTGCCTTCGAACCTTTCACCGTCATGCTCATGCGATAGGTCTTTCCGGCCTCCGTGAGAATGTCCGTACAAGCTAAGAACTGCACTTCCCACGAGTTGACCTTCTTTGTGCAGTGGATATTAAGTCCGTCGGTTGAACTGAACGACAATTTATAGCCATATTGCGACTCACTGCTCTGCCAGCCTACGTTCTGGGTGGTACGGAAGTCCTTGCTGTAAATAGGCACATAGACCGTCACATCACCATCAGTAAGTTCAGGAGCCGGCTTGTCCTGCAACAGTTTGAGCAGCCATCCCTTGGGCTGCTGCGAATGCCAGGCCAGCGTGTGACCATAGACCTCAAGACCGGCCGCTGTTGCAGTGTTGACGAATTTGGCCACATTGCTGAAGTTCATGTTACCATTCCCATCCACGCAACTGGCCATCTTCATGGCATTGCCGGCCACCGTCTCGTTGGCATTTCGGTTGATGCAGTTGCGCACCGTCGTGTTGTTGAGGTAGTCATTCACGATGGTAGCAATGCCCATGCGAAAATGGGGATATTTGTCTCTGTTGATATACTCCTTGAGGTCGGCATAATCATCAAGATACCGATAATTGCTGTCATTAGGCTTACCTCTCTCAAAGTTCTGCTGAGCCATGCCAAACAGAGGCAGACCAAGGCAGAAAATAAACATAAAAAACTTCTTCATCTTTCAGTTAGTTAGTCATTAACAGGGCAAAGGTAGCAATAAAATCTGAGAAAACCACATCCTTTTTGGAGATTTTTTCAATAACAAAGCAATTTTGACAATTTTTCCATTTCTACATCAAAAACTTTACAGAAATCATCTGCAATACGGATATTTTTCGTAACTTTGCCCTCGATAAGCATCATGAATTTGGTATTGACTAAACGAATATTTCTACAAACATGAAACATTTTCTTACAATGATCTCCCTGACCGCATGTTCGATAGTGGCGGTACAGGCGCAACAGGCTCCTAAAGTTGAAGCATTCCCCATCAGTAGCGTTCGACTCGGAGAGAGTCAGTTCCTGCGCAATCAGCAGGCAGATATATGCTATCTGTTGGGACTCGACGCAGACCGTCTGCTGGCTCCCTACCTGAAAGGTGCCGGACTGACACCGAAAGCCGAGAACTATCCCAACTGGGAGAACACGGGACTCGACGGACACATCGGCGGACACTACCTGTCGGCACTGGCCTATATGTATGCCGCCACAGGCAACAAGGAAGTGGAGCACCGCATGGACTACGTCCTCAGCGAACTGCGTCGCTGCCAGCAGAACCGCACCGACGGTTATCTGGGAGGCGTCCCTGCTCCTGATAAGATATGGGGCGAAATAGCCCAAGGCAACATTCGTGCCTCTTCCTTCGGACTGAACGACCGCTGGGTGCCCCTCTACAACATCCACAAGATCTATGCCGGCCTGCGTGACGCATGGCTCATGGCAGGCAGAAAGGATGCCAAGGAGATGCTTGTCAAACTCACGGACTGGATGGTTCAGGAGGTGAGCCAGCTGAGCGACGAACAGATTCAGCAGATGCTCATCAGCGAGCAAGGCGGACTGAACGAGACCTTTGCCGACGTCTATGACATCACGGGCGACAAGAAATACCTGCGTCTGGCTCATCAGTTCAGCGATCAGCGTATGCTGCAACCGCTGCTCAAGGGCGAGGACAACCTGACGGGTAAACACGCTAACACACAGATTCCCAAGGTTATCGGCTACAAGCGCATTGCCGACGTGGAGGGACTGGACGACTGGGATCGTGCAGCCAAATTCTTCTGGGACGTGGTGGTAGGACAGCGCAGCGTCTCCATCGGTGGCAACTCCATGCGTGAGCACTTCAACCCCACCAACGACTTCACAGGATTGTTAGAGAGTGAGCAAGGGCCTGAGAGTTGTAACACCTACAATATGCTGCGTCTCACGAAGATGCTCTACCAGACAACGGCAGACAAATCGTACATGGATTATTACGAGCGGGCACTCTACAACCATATTCTCTCCATCTTCCACCCCGTGCAGGGCGGCTTCGTCTATTTCACCCCCATGCGCTCCGGCCACTACCGCGTCTATTCCCAGCCCCAGACATCCATGTGGTGCTGCGTGGGAACAGGTCTGGAGAACCCTGCCCGCTATGGCGAAATGATCTATGCCCACGAGGGAAACGACCTCATCGTCAACCTCTTCATCCCCTCTACTCTGACCTGGAATGGCATGACGGTGACGCAGACGAACCGGTTCCCGCAGGAACCTTCCACGACGTTGACGCTCGCCATGAAGAAGGCCAGCAACTTTGCCATCAAGATACGACAGCCGAAGTGGACGGAGGGCATGACGGTCACCGTAGGCGGAGAGCCCGCAACATACAACACGGAGAATGGCTACATCGTCATCCAAAGGAAATGGAAGGACGGCGACGTCATCCATGTAAGCCTGCCTATGCACCTCACGGCCGAGACAACGCCTGACGGCAAGCCACAATACTCTTTCCTCTATGGCCCCGTCGTTCTGGCTGCCAAGACGGGCACAGACCGCCAAGACGGGCTCTTTGCCGACGAAAGCCGTGGAGGACACATCGCTCACGGTCCGCAGATTCCCCTGAACCAGATGCCCGCATTGGTAGGTTCCAAGCAAGACGTGCTGCAACACCTCACACCCGTGCAAGGCAAACCGCTGACATTCCGCCTACAGGGCGTCACGCTTCCTGCCTTCGAGGGACTCACGCTGGTTCCTTTCTACCAACTCTACGACTGCCGCTACCAGATTTATTTCCCTCTCTACTCACAGACGGAGTGGAACGAGCAACAGCAAAAGATGGCAGCTGCCGAACAGGAAAGACTGACATTGGAGGCACGCACCATCGACAAGATATATTGCGGCGAACAGCAATCGGAGAGCGACCACTTCTTTGCGGCAGAAGGTAGCTGGAACGGCAGCGACGGTGAACAACACTGGCGACGCGCCCGAGGTTCCTTCTCCTACCGGATGAAGGCTCCCGACGCATCGAGCCTGCGCATCAAGGCTTTTGCCGGCGACCGCCAGAAGCTCAACATCTCTGTCAACGACAAATTGCTGGGTACCTTCCAGACACAGCCCGACGGACTCCTTGAAGTGGAGTGGCCCAAGGATATGCAGGCGAAAACCGTCACCCTCAGTATCTCTGCCGAACCGAAGAACGAGACACCCAGAGTTACCGAGATCAGGATTTGCAAGTAAACGATCAGTGCGTCCATCTTGATGCACCGCAACGGGTGGTATCCTCCCTCCCCTCCTCCTCCCCCCTCCGGGTTTGTGTGGGGTTTGCGGAAGGGAGGGGGGCTGCGAGAGGGGGAGTGGAG
>CAMWKM010000042.1 GCA_947174835.1 uncultured Prevotella sp. | reverse complement strand
AAAACATGAAGATTGGAATTTTATTGCCTACGAACATCTACTTTGCACCATATTCGCGTATCTATACAGATGTTTTAGATGAGATAAATATCCCGTATGACATCATCTATTTTGACAAGCGGGCTCTTCACGAACCGGCTACTTACAGATTTGAATCCCCACTTTGTTCAACTGATAGTATGCTTAAACGCTTTTGGGGCTACTATCGTTACTCACGTTTCTTGATAAAGATTATCAGAAAGGAGAAATATGACAGACTAATTGTCTGCGGCCCACAAATAGGTATATTCCTGTATGGATTTCTTAAGAAAAACTATACAGGCAAATTTATTATGGACTACCGGGATTTGTCTATTGAGCAACGCTTTAAGTCACGTTATAAGAAATTACTTTCCATCAGTGCCTACAATATGATTTCATCCCCGGGCTTTAAACGGTGCCTACCCACAGGATTCGACTATGTTCTGTCCCACAACATCAGTATCAATCTATTAAGAAAGGCTCTCAATACACCCTGTCCTCAACAATTATCCCTACATAAAAACAATATATACGTACTCACAATCGGAGGAATCAGGGATTATGAACAAAATGCCGCAGTCCTAAAAGCACTGGCTAACTGCCAAGGATTTGAAATGGCATTCATAGGACGTGGCGAAGAAGGTGCAGACATTAAACTGAAAGAACTTGCCCAGAAAGAATCTATCAGCAACGTCAAATTTTCCGGATTTTACAACAAAGAAGAGGAGCCGGCCATCATTCAAGAAGCAACATTTTTGAATATCTTTTATCCAAGAAAAATATCTCATGACACAGCATTGTCAAACAGATTCTACAGCTCACTGATTTTCTGTAAGCCTATGATAACAACAGCGAACACTATACAAGGTGATTATACTGAAAAATATGGTGTCGGCGTTGCAATCAGCGATACCGGTAATCTTAACAGACAACTGCATGATTATATCAAACATTTCAATAGTGCCCAATACGAATATAATCGGCGAAAATTACTTGAGTCGTTTCTTGAAGATTACAATCGTTTCAAGAAAGCAATCATCACTTTCACTCATACAGATATCACTTGAAAATAATCTTTTTAGTAAACAGACTATAACAATTAAGACAAAAAGCACTTAGTTTTCAAATAAAATTGCTACCTTTGCACTCCAAACGAGCATTGGAATGAAAGTATCAATCATTACTGTCGCCTACAACAGTGCAGAGACTATAAGCAACACGATATCCTCCGTACTCAAACAAACCTACAATGATATTGAATATATTGTTGTAGATGGATTATCGACAGATGATACAATATCCATTGTGCAGTCGTATGAACAAAAGTTCAATGGCAGGCTCCGCTGGATTTCCGAGAAAGATAGAGGTATCTACGATGCCATGAACAAGGGCATACGCATGGCAACAGGCGACATCGTCGGCATTCTGAATTCTGACGATTTCCTGACTTCCAATTACGTGATAGAACGGACAGTAGAAAATTTCACAGACGATGTAGAAGCCATCTATGGCAATGTGCATTTCGTCAAGCCCAATAATCTTAAAAAGAGTGTCAGATTCTATTCAGGCAAGCCTTTCCGCCCGTGGATGGTTCGTTTTGGTTTCATCCCCCCTCACCCTTCATTCTACATCCGCCGCAACGTATATGAAAAGTACGGTCTCTATGATCCCAGTTTCCGCATATCTGGAGATGTTGAACTCATTGCCCGTTTGAGCTATATAAAAAAAATCTCCATGAAATACATCAACATGGACTTTGTGACCATGCTTGAGGGTGGCGAAAGTACCAAGAGTATTAAGAATCGTAAGATAGGCACGAAAGAAGATTTGATAGCCTGCCAAAAACTTGACATCAAGTCAAACATCATTTTAGTACATTTTAAGTATTTCATAAAAGTATTCGGATACTTGCAGTAAAAAACATAGTTTGGCATATAATATATTTTGCGAAATCTCGTTAATAAAGAAAAACGAAAAACATAAGCAATACATATATGACAAAACTGGAGAACGGCTATGTCTTGGACGGCATGAATGAGATTGAGCGCAACGTGAAGCGACTGGTTGACTTCATCATCGCTACCATTTGCCTAATAGTCTTTTCTCCATTATTTGCGATTTGCTACCTGCTTGTCAAGCGTGAAGACGGAGGGCCTGCCATTTTTAAACAGGAACGTATTGGTCGCTTCGGTCGTCCATTCAATATCTATAAGTTCCGCTCAATGCGGGTTGATGCTGAAAAGAACGGGCCTGCTTTGTATCAGCACGAGAACGAGACCCGTATGACTAAAGTCGGGAAATTCCTACGTGAGCATCATTTGGATGAACTTCCTCAGTTGTGGAATGTCTTCAAGGGTGACATGGCATTTATCGGCCCTCGTCCGGAACGCGAATTTTATATCAAACAAATTATTGAGCGTGATCCCCGCTATGTCTATCTCTATCAGATCCGACCGGGCGTCACGTCCTATGCTACGCTCTACAATGGCTACACTGATACACTTGAGAAAATGTTGCGTCGACTGGAATTAGATCTCTATTACTTAGAGCACCGTTCATGGTGGTTCGATACCAAGATTCTTCTCAAGACTTTCATCAATATTGTATTCGGAAAGAAGTTCTAACCTGTCAGTACCTATTGAAATACATTCTGTATCGGTCTGACTGAAGAATCATTTTGCTACCATCCAACTGTAATACATCAAAAACCTCGTCTAATTGAGTCACCCCATAGAACTCAAGTGTGGAAGGTTGAGTGACTATACTATCAGAGATTTCCCGGTTGTTGATTATCGGATCAGAAAGATATAGTTTTCCTCCATCCAGTCTGAAATAGAAATTAACAATCTCATGACACCGAGTGGCATCTAAGTCATGCAGGTCACGCATTTCCAACATATCACCTTGAACTGCCCAGAAAATTTTCAGATGACGCACTTCTGCCGAGTGGTTAGTTGCCAGTGTATCCATCTGATAGAGTTGCCAGAATCCATCCAAATCTCCGTTGTCGGAAGAATGTAGTTCACAACCGCACAACAGCACCGCCAGCACAATTGCCATCAATGAAGAAATTTTCAGCATACCCGTTTTCATTATTACTTAGAATTGAGACTGAACAACCGTAACAACGTCAATTGCAAACCAAGAGAGTTACCTCGCAAATCGTCTCTGTCCATAGCCACAGCCCCTGTGACATTCCATCCTGCAAACCTCGAAGTTGCAGAGAAACGATGTCCCACCTCAACCAAGACACTAAAACTCTGTTCCGGATAAAGCACCGGTGAATCATAGGTTCCCAGTCCTTCCTGCAAAGAGCAAAGCACACGATAGTGCAAGTTCATCGGATTACCCGACAATCCAAAATGCCAGGCCCAAAAGCGATTATTCTCCACTTTTATCAAACCATCATTATTATAAAGAGGTGAACGATAAAGCGGATTACCAATGACCTGTCCCCAGTGCTGCCAGCCCGTAAAGATATAGTGGTTATAAAAATTATCATTACCGCTGATGTGGTCAGGTCTCTGCTGAGTATGGTCGTGATAGATAGGGCCACCCTGATATTTGGTATAGAGATACTCCACTACAAATCGATTGAGGAACGGATGACTTTTCAGTCGCAGTTCGAGTCCCAGCATGATATCCTTGAAATCGTAGAGGAAGTAACGTGAGTCCTGCCTTACATTCCATGCCTCACCAGTGCCATATCCGTCATAATCCAGATGTAACATACTTGAATGGTCCTCAAAAAAATGATCACCATAGACAGACAATCCCCATTTCTCTGCATCGTAGTTAGCCCTAAGCAACCAGCTGCCCAAATGATTTCCATCCGTATTGCGATATTCATCAGGCTCTATCGACTCACCGCCACCGGGAATCAGCGCATGGATCATACCTTTCAAACCATCCGTATTTTCCACAGGTGCTGCCGACTCGTCGCCATAGAGATATGAACGCCCTCCATACTGGCAGGCCATCTCAATGCCCGCTTCTACGCTAAACGGTTTACCAGCCTTACCTATGCGAAGGAATCCTGCCTTTGTGTGCAATTTCGCGCGTTCTGTGTATTTCGACTGACGATTGGTAAAATCCTTTTGCCAGTTATCATCTGTCTGCATTCCATAGAAGATATGCCCCTTAAAAGCTAACCACCCTTTGGTGAATGGAAGTTCCCAATAGTCAGGCAAGGCAAGACGAACTCCAGGAAATGGATGGGCATTGATGCCCAAAGTCTGAGCACCACTGCTCAGTTCTTGATCACGGAACTCCATTGGTTGCTCCTTGCTGCCGACAGTCAGCAGCCCATGCTTCCATTTCAACTCACCATACGCCTGCTGAACCAGACAACTACCGGTCAGTCCCCACCCCATCACCACGTCGGCACCAGCACCCCATGCCCATTGTCGTGCAGAGTCGCACGACAGAGAACGGAATACCCCAACCCTGGCAATGGCACTTGATCCATCCACCGAACTGACTCCATACTTATTAGCATTTAACCACAAAGGGGTATGCTCACCGTTGACGCCAGTAACTTGGGTGCTTATATGCATATCCCACTGCGCAACAGTAGACAAGGCTGACAGCAGACAACCCAATAATATTATTGGCCGTTTCAGTCTCATATTATTTTTTGCGATGCAAAGGTAAGAAGAAAATCCGAATATAAAAAGTTTTCACTGTTGTTTTTACCATCAGTTTGGGATTAGGAAAACTAAAATACCAAAAGATACCATTTTACTGACCAAAAGATAATCAAATGGGGGGTGTAGAAAAATTGATAATCAAATGGTCGGCATTTGATTATCAAATGACTTGAAAAAGATAATCAAATGACGAGCAAAAGATTATCAAATGGAAGTGAAAAGATTATTAAACCGAAGTCAAAAGATAATCAAACCGCGAACAAAAGATAATCGAAAAAAAATACGTCCATATAGAAGTATCTCAAAATGCCTAATTCGGGGCCATTTTCTTATCAAGGGCTGGGGTGGCTTTTAGGGATTTTCCTCCTACTATTTAGGGAAAATCCTTTGCTCATCCCATAAAAAAGCAGTTACTTTGCAGCAGAAACAAAAAAAACAGAACATATAAAAAGAATACGACTATGAAGAAGATGATGTTTACCCTTGTTACCATGCTGACGATAGCAGTATCGGCTAACGCGATGTCATACGAGCAGGCACGCAACGAAGCACTCTTCCTGACTGACAAGATGGCTTACGAACTGAATCTCAGCGATGCCCAGTATGAGGCAGCCTATGAGATCAACCTCGACTATTTGATGGGAGTGACAGGCCACAACGATGTATTTGGCACCTATTGGGAACGCCGCAATCTGGATCTGAGTTACATTCTCTACTCTTGGCAATGGGATCTCTTCCGTGCAGCCACCTACTTCTACCGCCCGCTATACTGGGAGGGAGGCTACTGGCATTTCGGCATATATGCCCGCTATCCGCATCGCGACTACTTCTACTTCGGACGTCCCCACTTCTACGCCTCATATCGTGGCGGTCACAGTTGGCGGGTCAATGGTCGCAGTTTCTACGAGGGACGCCACGACCACTTCCGTCCAAACAGACCTCGCGATCAGCACTTCGGAATGCGGAATGGCTGGGATCGTGGTGACTATCGAGGCAATTATGGCCGTAGTTCCACACGAGTGACAGTAGATAATAACAGAAACAATCACCGAAACAACGATTCCAATCGTGGCGCAGGTTCGTTCCAAGGAAATCGAAACAACGATTCCAATCGTGGTGCAGGCTCGTTCCAAGGAAATCGAAACAGCAATAACTCCAACCGTGGTACAGGTTCATTTCAGGGTAATCGCAACAGCAGCAATTCCGATCATGGAACACGATCATTCCAAGGCAGTCGCAGCAGCGGTTCCGCAGGCTCTCCCGGCAACCACAGCGGGACACGCTCTGACAACGGCCGTTCAGGTGGCGGTAGCAGAAGATAATAAGAATTTTCCAGAATAATAAACAGAAACTGTCAGATGCCGAGGATTCGCACCTCGGCATTTGTCATTTTCTCCACTTCGTTCATCTGTTTGTTGGAAAGTACAGCCTGCACAGCTTTATTGACGATACCATGTCCGACGGCCAACACCTGCTGTTCGGGGTACTGCTGACGAATGAACTGCAGGAACTGACTGGCACGTTCTTTCAGATGCGGCAATGATTCCACATTGGCAGGCCACTCTTTATCCCTGATATCAGGAATAAATTTCCCCGTGAAATCACCCCAATCACGTTCACGAAGCAACGGTGTCGTCAGCACCTCCAACCGATGCGGCTCGGCAATAATCCGTGCCGTCTGAATAGACCGCCACAGATCGCTGGCCACAATAGCATCAAGATGCACGCTCTTCATTTCGTCACGCACCTTTTCTGCCTGTTTGATTCCTGTTTCGTTCAGTTCGCCCTGTACCTGCCCCTGCAACACCTGACGGGCATTGTCGAAAGTCTCACCATGACGAACCAGATAAAGAGTTGTCATACGCCTGTCACAATACCTTCAATATAAGTTTTCACGATATGGATACCCGTATGATTGTCGCCTCCCCAGGGAATAATCAGGTCGGCAAACTTCTTCGTAGGCTCAATAAACTGCTCGTGCATAGGCTTGAGCACCCGCTCGTAGCGGTCGAGAACCATATCTACATCACGGCCACGCTCCACCACGTCACGACGTATGTTGCGAATCAGTCGCACGTCACTGTCAGTATCCACAAAAATCTTCAAGTCCATAATATCGCGCAGCTTCTTGTCATGCAACGCCATAATACCCTCAATGATAATAACAGGCTTGGGTTCCACGTGTACTGTCTCCTTCAAACGGTTGCTCTCAATATAAGAATAGGTGGGCTGTTCTATGGCTTTGCCATTCTTGAGCATCCAAATTTGCTCCGTCAGCAATTTCCAGTCGAAGGCATTAGGATGATCGAAGTTGATGGCCTTGCGTTCTTCGGGCGTCAAGTCCGTCGTATCATTATAATACGAATCTATGGGTACTATTGCCACGCAATGAGGAGGCAATGACTGGGCAATCTTCTTGACGACGGTAGTTTTACCCGAACCCGTACCGCCAGCAATTCCGATGATAGTCATTTCTTTTATCGATTTGACATTTTTACAATTTATTATTTACTATCGTCCACATAGTCAAAGACTTTCTGATAAGCCTCAGCCTTCTTTTCCACGGCCATCGGATAAGCCCTCGAACTGCTGGGCATCCTATAGAGTCTTAACTGACGGCCTTCGAAAACCGTGGTGACATACTCCCCGACCCTTGGTTCAGCCACCTCAAACTGCTGGCAGCAGAGTGTAGTAGCCAGTTGCCCAGCCGTTGCTATCGCTCTGCATAGCGGCAATTGTCGTAGCATCGCTTTCAGGTCTGTCTGTTCCACAACCTTCAAATCCTTGTCACTGGCCGTATTCTTGGTCCTCACAACTTTCGTACAGGTGTCATAGAGAGCAATACCCTGCTCCACAAGAAAAGCCTTCAGATCCTCCAGCCGATAGTGTTTGCCATCATCAGCGATAAAATGTTGCTTGTCACCGAAATAGCAATGGCCTACGATTCGCCACATATCATTTTGGAAATTGGGATAGTAGAATTTCATCGACCAGCGTTTCTCTGCCGGTGGAAATGTACCCAACATCAACAGGCGCGCCTCCTCGGGCAGAAACGGTTCAAACGGATGCAATTCTACCATCACCCAACACCTACATATATATTATTTCGCCTCTTTTATAACATATACGACCGTCGGGAAGTGGTCGCTATAACCGTCGAGCCACACACCACCGGCATGGGTGCGGAGCGAATTGCCCTTATACTTACCCTCTTTTTGAAGGAGATAGTCACGACAAAATATCTGATGGGCATAATATTTCAGCAAACTATAATCCTTTTTCTTGTTAGGATCAAGCAAAGAATGCGAAAGGATGATCTGGTCGAACAGGTTCCATTTGCCGTCATAACGAAGCGTACCCATGCCATTGGCCAGCGTGTCCCACCAGGGATTCCACAATCCGTCACTCTCCACGTCAGCCATTTTACGTTTGGCACCGAGAGACTCAGCCATCGACTTATCCTGCGGATCATCGTTCATATCGCCCATGATGATAATCTTCACATTAGGATCTTCACGCAGGAGCGAGTCTTTCACCTGACGAATCTGCCTTCCACCTTCCTCACGATAGAAAGATTCTGCAAAGCGCGATGGCAAGTGGTTGACGATCACTACCACATGCTCGTTGGCCAATGTGCCGCTCACCGTCAGGAATCCACGTGTGTTGCGCATACTGTCCTTCGGCAACACGTAGACATAAGGAACCAGTTTCACTGCATCGACTTTGAATAAACGAGGATTGTAAAGCAAAGCACAATCTACGCCACGATAGTCAGGGCCTTCAATATGTACGAACTGGAAATTGCGAGCCTTCAGTGGTTCCTCCTCGCAGAGATCGGCAAGACACTTGGCA
The DNA here is from genome assembly GCA_947174835.1 of uncultured Prevotella sp. Lineage (GTDB taxonomy): Bacteria > Bacteroidota > Bacteroidia > Bacteroidales > Bacteroidaceae > Prevotella. The sequence goes on along the minus strand of CAMWKM010000042.1, from coordinate 14,043 downwards.
TTCTCCACTTCCGAGACACCAATTAAAGCACAGCCGATGCCAGGCAACTTGTCTGTACCCATGTCCGACAGCACACGAGCCATATTGCGCAACTTGTGCTTATACTTCAGTCCTGTCCACTTATACTGTCCGTCTGGCAGGAACTGGTAGTCGTTATGTCCCTCGTCATGACAGGTGTCAAACAGGTTCTCTAAATTGTAGAAACCTATTCCATAGAGTGCAAACTTCTTTTCGTCCGCACGGGCAGCACTTATTCCAATAAGGAGCAAAAGTGCCAGTAATGCAAAAGTCTTCTTCATATCAATAATAATAATGGTGCAAAGATAAGAAAAAAAATGGAATAATTTTGCATTTCCACATTTTTTTCTTACTTTTGCAGCAAATATCAACAACTCAAATCATCAATTTATGAACAAAAAGCTGAAATTCTTGGTGTTGGCATTATGTGCCGCTCCTGCTGCCATGGCTCAGACCGTCGACTCGCTGAGCATTCAGGGAATGCAGGACGAGCAGGCCTTCACCTTCACGGAAGCACAGCTGGGCGAAGACGACGATATGTCGGCCAACGTCACCATCACAGGCTCAAACTCTAATGTCTATGCCTCACAGGTGGGATATCTCTTCAGCCCCATGCGTTTCCGCTACCGTGCTTTCAACCAAAAGTACAACGACATCTACATTAATGGTGTCCAGATGAACGACATGGAGACAGGTCAGTTCCGCTACTCGCTGGTGGGCGGTCTGAACCAGCAGACCCGTGGCGTGGAGAATTCGCTGCCTTTTGAAGACAACAATTTTGCCATGTCGGCTTTGGGCGGTTCCAACAACTACAATTTCCGTCCGTCGGCCTTTGCCACAGGACATCGTATCACCCTGAGTGGTGCCAACCGCAACTACACACTGCGCGGTATGTACACATATAATAGTGGTGTAATGGAGAACGGCTGGGCATTCTCTGCCAACCTGACCTATCGCTGGGCCAATCCTAAGACCGCTTATGTCGACGGTACGTTCTACAATGCACTGAGTTATTTCTTCGGTGCGGAGAAATTTATCAACGAGCAGCATCACCTTTCATTCGTTACCTGGGGTAATCCCACTGAGCGTGCCTCACAGGGTGCAGCCACTGACGAAATGTACTGGTTGGCCAACGATCGTTACTACAACCCCTACTGGGGCTACCAAAACGGACACATCCGCAACTCCCGCGTAGTCAACGACTTCGCCCCAACAGCCATGATGACATGGGACTGGAAGATCAACGACCAGATGAAACTGGTGACTACGCTGACCGGACGCTACTCGATGTATAAAAACACACGTTTGAACTACAACAACTCAGACAATCCCCATCCCAACTACTGGAAGAACCTGCCCAGCAGTTACTATGACGTATGGTATGAAGCCGACGAGGCTAACCGTACCGAAGCAGGCATGAGCGACTGGCTGAGGGCCAAGAACTTCCTGTCGGGCTATAAGGCTGACCGTCAGATTAACTTCGATAAGCTCTACTATGCCAACAAACAGGCCAACGTGCAGGGTGCCGATGCCATGTACTACATCCAAGCCAAGCACAACGATAACCTAAACATCTCGTTGGCTTCTAACCTGAATGTAGAACTGACCAAGAACCAGCATCTGACTATAGGTATGCAATTGGCAACCAACAAGGGTATGCACTACCAGACGATGGACGATTTGCTGGGAGCCAACAGCTATCACAACATCAACACTTACGCTTTAGGCTCCTACTCGATGCTTGATCCGGAAGTGCAGTATGATGCCAACAACCCCAACGCCAAAGTGCGTGAGGGCGATCGTTTTGGCTACGACTACAACATCATGGTTGACAAAGCCAGTTTCTGGACAACTTATAGCATCAACACCAACAACACCCATGCTTTCGTCAGCGGACGCATCGGTGGCGTGGAGATGCAGCGCGACGGCAAGATGCGCAACGGTATGTTCCTCGAAAACTCCTATGGAAAGAGCAAGACAGCCCATTTCCTTGAGGGCGGTGGAAAAGTGGGAGCAGTAGTCAATCTGGGCCACGGTCACACCATCAACGGTGGTCTTGGTGTCGACGTGCGTGCACCACAGGCCCAGGCAGCTTTCGTTTCGCCAGAGATGAACAACGACTTCGTGGTCGACCTGAAGAACGAGAAGAACTACTCAGCCGAAATTGGCTACCAGATGCAGAACTCTTGGCTGAAGGCCAATATCATGGCCTATGGTGCTATCGTGACTGACGTGACTGAATGGCAGAACTTCTATTTCGACGACATCAACTCGTTCTCCTATGTCTCTATGACAGGTATTGACAAAGAGTATTATGGCGTGGAATGGGGTCTCAACTTCAAACTCACCGATGCCATCAACGTGAAGACCATTGGTACCGTCAGCGAAGCCCGCAACACCAACAACGCACAGGTGTGGTACATGAACTCTACCAAAGGCACCTTCAACGATGCCAATGGAAACCAGCCCGAGATCGTGTATAATAAAGATATGCGAGAGGCCGGTACCCCGCTCACAGCACTCAGCCTCATTCTGAGCTATCACAAGAGCGGCTGGTTCATCGACCTTAGCGGCAACTACTACGACCGCATCTATCTTTCTTACTCCCCATCCTACCGCTACCAGTCGACACTTGACCGTCGCAGCCGTCTGGATTTCGAGCCCGTCTACGAGACTGGCACCACTACTCCTCTGGAAAGCGCTGTAGCTCAGGCCAAGGGTAAGGGTGGATTCATGCTTGACCTATCAATTGGCCGTAGCCTCTATTTGAAGCACGGACGTTCCATGAGCATCAACCTGATGATCACCAACCTGTTGAACAACCAGAGCATCGTCACCGGTGGTTACGAGCAGAGCCGCTCCAGCTATACGGCCAGTGACAACATACGTGCCTATCAGTTCCAGAAGAACCCCTTCAAATACTATGCCTACGGCATCAATGGTATGCTCAATATTGCCTATAAATTCTAAATGCTGACACGGATTATGAAAAAGATACATTATTTATTATTAGCACTTGTCTGCGGCATCTTTACCGGATGTATGAACGGTGACTGGGACGAGCCAGGCACAGACGACAGTCTCTACGGCAATCCGAACATCAAAGAGGCCAACGTCATAACCATTCAGGAACTGAAGAACAAGTTCAGCAAAGAGGTTTCTACTGAGGGATCCTACAAACAAATCACCGAAGACCTGCAAATCAAAGCTGTGGTAACGGCCAACGACATACAGGGAAATATGTACAACGAGATTTCCGTGCAGGATGCCACCGGTGCCATATTCATTGGAATCTCTCAAGGCGGCATTTTCGGCTATCTGCCTGAAGGTACAGAGATTCTGGTCGACCTGAAAGGACTTTATATCGGTAACTACCGCAAGAGCGCCACAATAGGCACGCCCTACACCAATTCATCGGGCGATGTCTCAGTCAGTCGTATGCCACGCGCCCTCTGGCAGGAACACTTCACCTACACAGGTTACCGTATGCGTGTTGAGCCTGAACTATTTGCCGACGGCTCTACCAAGACCACTTGGGACATCAACAAGGATGCAGGAAAACTGGCTTTGCTGAAGAACGTCAGCATCAAGAAAGGCGGCTACTACAACAGCGATACCAAGCAGTATGTTGATAATCTGCCCTTCGTTGCAGGTGAGTCCACCTACTCACATCCCGACTATTCCACTTCTTGGTACTTCAAGGAGCAGCCCGACGGACAGACTGGCGGTGTACAGATCTACACCAGCAACTATGCAGACTTTGCAGCAATGAAATTACCCGCTGGCAAGATTAACGTCACAGGCATAGTCAAGCGCTATCGCGAACAGTGGGAAATCATCATCCGCTCTATCGACGACATAGAGGAAGTGAAATAAGTTTAGAATTAACAGTTATTGAGTAAATAAAGATCTATTATGAAAAAGATATTCAATATGATGATGGCCGTGGCCATCGCAACTTTCACCTTCACAGCCTGTGAAGATGTACCCGAACCGTATAACAATCCGTATGACAACAAGACGGAAGGAAATGGAACGGAAGTCGTTATCGAACCAACAGGCGACGGAACTGTCGACAATCCCTACAATGTCGCAGCAGCCCAAAAACTTATCCAGAGTTTGGGTGCCGACGTCAATTCAGATGTCATCTACGTCAAGGGTATCATCTCTGACTTAGGTGCAGGTGTCTCAACCGACTACTGGAATGCCCAGTTCAACATTGCCGATGATGCAAAGGGAACCAATCAGTTGCTGGTCTATCGTTCCAACTACCTTGAGAACAAGCTTTTCACTTCCATTGACCAAATTAAGGAAGGCGATGAGGTCATCGTGTGTGGCAGTGTTGTCAACTATAAGGGCAACACCCCAGAATTCACTACAGGTACCTACATCTACTCAATCAATGGCAAGACCACAGAAGGCGGCAATGATGAAACCGTAGAGACCGTAGGCACGAAAGATGCCCCAAAGACCATAGCCGAGGCTCTTGCAGCCATTAATGCAATGGAAGACAATGCCATTTCGAAGGAATTCTGGTTCGTGAAGGGTAAAGTTGTCAAGGTGACTACCAATCAGGAAAACTTTGATAAATACGGAAACCTGAATTACTTGATTTCAGAAGATGGATCAGAAAACAATACCATCACCGTCTACGCTGGTGACGGTCTCAATGGTGATAAGTTCTCTGGCATCGATGCTCTTAAAGCCGGTGATGAAGTTGTAGTCTATGGCAATATTCAGAAATTCATCAATAAGACCAGCGGTGCCATGACACCTGAGATTGCCAAGGGTAACTATCTTGTGAAATACACTGCAGCAGAAGGAGGCAGTGGCAACGAAGAACCCGATGAACCAGTAACAGGTGACAACCTGTTGTCCAATGGCGATTTTGAGACCTGGGCAAGCGGATTGCCAGTTAATTGGAAATCTACCACTACCGCCAGCAATGCTACACTAAGCCAAAGCAATGACGCACACGCAGGAAATTATGCAGTAAAAGTAACACATGACGCAAATGGCAATAAGCGCATCTCTTACAAAGAAATCACACTGAAAGCAGGAACCTACACTGCCTCTTTCTATGTCAAGGCTGCTGATGCTGCTGGTGCATCTGTCAATCCCGGATATGTCAATGTCGGGGCTGATGGAAAGGTTGGCACGTACAATTATGATGGCTACGTGAACGGAATTACTACTACCTGGCAACAGGTTAATTTCAGTTTTACACTGGCTACACAAACTACTATCAACCTTTTGGTAATGGTTCCGAAGAATTCTGGCACCCATGCCATCATTGATGACTTCGCACTCTCTACAAATAACGGTGGACTGGTTGATGATGGTGGCGATGATACTCCCAGCACTCCAACTGATGAGGTTAAGCCCGTAACTGTTGCAGAGTTCAACACTGCAGCAGAAAGCAACGACATCTGGTATCAACTGACTGGCACTATCAGTAATCTGAAAGATGATGACATATATGGAAATTTTGACCTGACTGACAAAACAGGCTCCGTCTATGTTTATGGCGTTCTCTCAGAAAAAGGAGGCGATAAGAAACTTTTCCAAGACTTGGTGTCGAAATATGGTATCAAGAACGGCAGTACTATTACCATCATTGGTAATCGCGGTTCATACAATGGTAAGATTGAAGTAATGAATGCCTACTTTGTAGATGCGAAATAGCATTCGTCATTCATCCCAATAGGAAACAGGCTACAACCTTCGGTCGGTTGCAGCCTGTTTCTTTATAACTACCAGGATCATTTCATTTTAACAAGAATGGTCACCTTACCTGAACGATAATGGAAACGACCTTCGAGACGAAGCATATAGATGCGCACCTGCTTAGAAGTCTCACAGGTAAGAGTCATCGTCTGTTCATCGTCCTGCTGCTGTTGGACAAAGGTACCCGCCTTCTTCTCTTTTAAAAAGGCCGTGCGAAATTGGTCTGTCTGATGACCAGGCACCTGAAGCACCTTGACAACCTTCTGTACCTGACGTGTAGAGGGATCTCGCTCCACGACAGAAGTAAAAGTGGATGAACCAACAGTAGAATAGTTCTCAACCATCTTGTCAATACGGTTCTGAGCTCCGACTGGCATCACCAGCCACAGACAAAGCGCAAGAAAAATAGCGATATGTTTCGTATATTCCTTCATAATTTCATTTTTTCAATCATTAAGTAGTTCTTCCAGTCGACGACGCTCATCGGGATCGTCAATGCTCTGAAGCACATCAGCCTCAGCATCACGTACCAGACTCATGGCAGCTAAACTATTTTCTATATGGTCGGCTGCGGCTAAGGTCTGCTCAATCTGTGGGCGGATCTGACGCAAGTCATCAATACGCTGACCATCAACCATCACGTAGGAACCCTCATACTGACGAGCGAACTGCAACCAACTGTAAGTCCGATAGCCCACCACACCTATTATTAATAGAGCCACAGCAGCCGAGATTGCTGCCAGATAACGCAAGCGAATCTGTAAGCGAATGCGACTGGCCGACTTGCGCAGGGCAGTGACAGACATACCTGTCAGCAGGGATATCTCCTGATAATCCATGCCTTCCATATCGTGCAAACGAATAATGGTCTGTTGGCGCGACGGTAGCGACTCCATGATACTCATCAATTGCTCTATCGCCTCACCCTCAGTGCTGTCGGTCAACTCGTCTACCACCGTGTCAATATCTGTGAGAGGATCCATCCTATGCGTACGCCGCAAATAGTTAAGCGACAAATTGCGGACGAGCACTGATGCAAAAGAATCAATGGGGACACGCAAGTGCTGACGCAACAGACAAAGCTTGAGCATCGCGTCCTGCACAATGTCCTCGGCTTCGTCAATCGGCCCCAAGTAGCGATGTGCCAGAACGAGCAGGGCCGGGCGAACACGCTCAACTTCTCGTTGTAGTTCCTCTTGCGTCATTGCAATATTAATTTAAAAGCAGTTCAGACCAGAAGTATTGATTTTGGCAACTCCAGACCCTTTGATTTTTGTGTCATCAGCCGTGCCACTGATATTCACATTAGAGGCTCCACTGTTGCTGGCCGTGAGACTTTTGCAATCGACGATAAGATTGATATTACCTACACCACTACTATTCAAGTCGAGATGTTCGCCCTTGAAAGTGACATCATTGTGTGAAGCACCACTGAACATCAGTTTGGCATTACCCTTAGCTTCTACCTGTATCTTCAGTTTACTTATGCCAGAACCTTTAATATTCAACGAAGAACACTGCACATTCTCTACGGCGACATTGGCTGCGCCACTGATATTGAGATTGAAATCATCAGTCTTTAAAGATTTGACATTCACATGAACTAACCCCGAAGATTTAATAGCATTCAGATGGGGAGCAGTAATGTAGACAATGGGTAAGTCAGAATCACCACAACTCACACTCACATTCTCTGAGTCCTTTTTTCTGACAATGAGTTTCTTTCCGCTTTTCTCAATGATAGTCTTAAGAATGGGGTTGTTGCCCTCTGTGACTGTAATGCTGTAGTTGTTGGACTGTGTAAAATAGACTGTAGCCACACCACTGACCTCCAAGTCCGTAAAGTTATGGAAGTTGTACGAGACAGTCTGTCTATTGTTGTCCGTACGTGCCAGAAGGCTGTTCAAGCAGAAGCCCAGAAAGAGCAAAAGCATTACTGAAAATCGAATGGTCTGTTTCATAATTCTGTATATGTTTTAAAAGTTATTATTGATATTCGTTTCTATCAATAATACACACCGGATCGTCGAATGTGACACCCCAGCCATACGATTTAAAGAATATTAACGAACAGTCATGTGAAAGCACCCCTGCTTCACCTCATATTTAATATAGCAACGTTCGTTTCGGCGCATATCGTTGAGCACCTCACTAAGAATGAACTTCAGCGTGTCGTTGCGCACCTCACGACGATGAGGACCTTCAGGATCTTCCACTGTCTTATAACGGTTATAGCAGATGTCGAAAGTGGTGCCATAAAGATGGCATGAGTGCTCTGTGGCATTAGGATTAGAACGGCGCAAGTTAGCGACATCGGCCTGCGAACGAAGCACGCTGGTGACAATCAAACGATGCAACGGTACGCCCTTCACCTGCAAGCTATCGAAAAACGCCTGTCCGATGTCCTGCAACAGGATGGCGGCACGCGGCACTAAATAGGGGATGCTGGCGCGGAGCGGGTCTACCGCATAATATGGCGAGCAATCCATATAGACCAACTCACTCTTACGATTCTCTGCATCCTTGCGGTCTTTCACTGGCTTTACACCCCAAAGTTGGGCAGCCTGCAACTGCACATTATTATCATCAGGAAAGGCTCGCTGATAATTGGGAACACTCATAATGCGATGCGGTCGCTGACCATCGGCCAGATAACGAGTAGCGGTTTTTGTCTCCAAAGGCTTCACTTTGACCGTTATTTCCTCAACCGGCTCCACAACAGAACTATCGGCCAAAGGACTGTCCTGTTCCACATGGTCTGTGCTGATGCCGGGGAAGGCACATCGCACCAAGGCCAACACAATGACCACAATGCCCATTCCTTCAACAAATCTATGTTTGCGAATCTCTTTATCCATTATTTTGCGCTTTCGAGGTGCAAAGTTACTAAAATAATATTAAATTGTAAACTAATTCGGAAATTATTCGTAACTTTGCAGCCTAAAAATGCAAACAAAAGAAGGATTATGAACATACTTGAACTGAGTGAACAGGAGATTCTGCGCCGCCAGTCGCTCGATGAACTTCGTAAGATGGGTATCAACCCCTACCCTGCCGCAGAATATCCCACTAACGCTTTTTCCACAGAGATTCGCGATAACTTCCGCGACGAGGACGAACCACGTCAAGTAGTTATTGCCGGCCGCATGATGAGCCGCCGCGTGATGGGTAAGGCATCGTTTGCCGAGATACAAGACTCCAAGGGTCGCATTCAGGTGTATATCTCACGTGATGACCTTTGCCCCGACGACAACAAGGATCAGTACAATGTGCTCTTCAAACGTCTGCTTGACATTGGCGACTTCATTGGTGTAAAAGGCTTTGTGTTCCGCACTCAGACGGGTGAGATCAGTGTCCATGCCCAAGAACTGACACTGCTGTCGAAGAGTCTGAAACCCCTGCCCATCGTAAAATACAAGGATGGTGTAGCCTACGACAAATTTGATGATCCCGAACTACGCTACCGCCAGCGCTATGTTGATCTGGTGGTCAACGATGGTGTGAAAGAGACTTTCCTGCAACGTGCCACCGTCATCCGCACCATAAGGAAAGTGCTTGACGAAGCCGGCTATACAGAAGTAGAGACCCCTACTCTGCAAAGCATTGCAGGCGGTGCCTCGGCCCGTCCGTTCATGACCCATTTCAATGCGCTGAATCAGGAAATGTATATGCGCATCGCCACAGAACTCTATCTGAAGCGCCTCATCGTGGGTGGTTTCGAAGGTGTCTACGAGATTGGCAAGAATTTCCGCAACGAGGGTATGGACCGCAACCATAATCCAGAGTTCACTTGCATGGAACTCTATGTGCAGTATAAGGACTACAACTGGATGATGTCGTTCACCGAACACCTGTTGGAAACCATCTGTACGGCCGTAAACGGTAAGCCCGAGCGCGAGATTGACGGTAAAATCATATCGTTCAAGGCTCCCTATCGCCGCCTGCCTATTCTCGATGCCATCAAGGAGAAGACTGGTTTCGACTGCGAGGGTAAGAGTGAGGATGAGATTCGAGCCTTCTGCAAAGAGAAAGGCATGGAGGTCGACGAGACCATGGGTAAGGGTAAACTGATTGACGAACTCTTTGGCGAATTTTGCGAAGGTACCTTCATACAGCCAACCTTCATCACTGACTATCCCGTTGAGATGTCGCCCCTGACCAAGATGCACCGTTCAAAGCCCGGTCTCACTGAGCGTTTCGAGTTGATGGTCAACGGAAAAGAACTGGCCAATGCCTATTCAGAATTGAATGATCCCATTGATCAGGAGGAGCGTTTCAAGGAACAGATGCTATTGGCCGACAAGGGTGACGATGAAGCAATGATTATCGATCAAGACTTTCTCCGTGCCCTGCAATATGGTATGCCTCCCACCTCTGGCATTGGCATCGGCATCGACCGTTTGGTCATGCTTATGACAGGTAAGACCTACATTCAGGAAGTGCTATTCTTCCCACAGATGAAACCTGAGAAGAAAGCACCGCAGAGCAGCATTCAGGAATGGGCAGCCATCGGTGTGTCGGAAGATTGGGTGTACGTACTGCGCAAGGCTGGCTTCTATCTCATCCAAGACATCAGGGACGAGAAGGCTCAGGGGCTTCAGCAGAAGATTGGCGAGATTAACAAAAAGTTCAAGTTAGGCTATGAAAAGCCCTCTCTCGACGAGGTGCAGGCTTGGATTGACAAAGCAAAAGAATAATTAGCGGACTACAGGAAGCCAAATGACTTCCTGATGAGTATCTCGGTCTCGTCGCCCATTACAATATTATGTACGACTGCGGTAAAATAGCGATTATTGGTGGAGGCTCGTGGGCAACGGCTATAGCCAAGATTGTGGTGCAACACACGCATCATATTGGTTGGTATATGCGTCGCGAAGACCAGATTAAGGATTTTCGACGCCTGAACCACAACCCCAGCTATCTCACCAGCGTGCACTTCAACACCAATGAGATTCAGTTCTACTGCGATCTCAACAAAATTATCGAAGCCTACAATACGCTGGTGTTCGTTGTGCCGTCACCTTATTTGAAGAACCACCTGCGCAAACTGAAGACCCATCTCAAGGATAAATTCATCGTCACGGCCATCAAGGGCATCGTGCCCGACGAAAACCAGATCTGCACAGAGTATTTCCATCAGGTATTCGACGTACCTCACGACAATCTGGCCTGCATTGGCGGTCCCAGCCACGCTGAAGAAGTGGCTCTGGAACGACTGTCATATCTCACCGTAGGCTGTTCTGACATGGAGAAGGCACAGGCCTTTGCCGAGGTACTCAACAGCCAGTTCATCAAGACCAAGACCTCAACCGATGTCATCGGCATTGAGTACTCATCAGTTCTGAAGAACGTCTATGCCATTGCCGCCGGCATCTGCTCCGGTTTGAAGTTTGGTGATAACTTTCAGGCCGTGCTGATGGCCAATGCCGTACAGGAGATGTCGCGTTTCCTACAGAGCATTCATCCAATAGAGCGCAATGTCTACGACTCTGTCTATCTGGGCGACCTGTTGGTGACAGGCTATTCCAATTTCTCGCGCAACCGTGTATTCGGCACAATGATTGGCAAGGGCTATTCCGTGAAGAGCGCCCAAATGGAGATGGAGATGATTGCCGAAGGCTACTTTGGCACCAAATGTATGAAGGAGATCAACCGCTACTGGCACGTAAATATGCCTATCCTCGATGCAGTCTACAACATTCTCTATGAGCGCATCGCTCCCCAAATAGAAATCAAGTTACTGACAGACTCATTCCGTTAAAATCATCACATGAAATACGGTATTATCGGTACTGGTGCCATCGGTGGCTACTATGGTGCACGGCTGGCACAAAACGGACAGGAAGTGCACTTCCTGTTGCATCGTGACTATGACTTCGTAAAGGAAAACGGTTTGCAGGTGGACTCCTGCGACGGCTCTTTCCATCTGGATCACCCTCATATATATAACAACGTAGAGGATATGCCTCAGTGCGATGTCGTACTGGTATGCCTGAAGTCGACCAACAACCATCTGTTGAAGACATTGCTGCCACCATTGCTCCACGAACAGACATTGGTAGTGCTGATCCAAAACGGCCTGGGACTGGAAGAAGACGTGCAAAAGACATTCCCCTCACTGCAATTAGCAGCCGGACTGGCTTTCATCTGCTCTACAAAGAGCGAACCCGGACGCGTAAACCATCAATGCTACGGTCAGATCAATCTGGGCAACTACTCATGTAAGGACGAAGCACAGTTCCAGCAAGTTCTTGCCGATTTTAACGCCGCCGGTGTCAAGGCCGGACAGGTGGAATACATGGAGGCTCGCTGGAAGAAGGCCGTTTGGAATATGCCGTTCAATGGCATGACGGTAGCCCTGAACACACAAACAGACACCCTGTTAACCCATTCTGCCACACGTCGTCTCATCCGTGAGCAGATGATGGAGGTTATCAATGCAGCCCGCCATCTGGGAGTGAAGAACATTGATGAAACTTTTGCCGACAAGATGATACAGATGACTGATGAGATGACACCTTACTCACCCTCGATGAAAATCGACTTCGATTTCCATCGCCCTATGGAAATCTATTATCTCTACACCCGTCCGCTGGCAATGGCTCGTGAAGGTGGCTGCCCCATGCCCAAACTGGAGATGCTGGAGGCAGAACTGAGATTCTTAGGCGAAATATAATACTTCACCATCCCAAGTAATTGTCATTGAATCGCATAAGAGTGATAGATCCTATTTGGGATTATGCAATAGGGTCTGAACAATAGTCGCGACGCTTGCACTTTTTGCAATGTTTGCCAATCCAGACATCATCAAACTGATTCATGGCTTGCTCAATAATCTCAGGTTCGTCGGTTAAGATACCTGCCTCAAAATTGCGGGTTGTTTCCGCTTTCATACCGATGCCTGCTCCTGTAAGATTTGCACTGCCGACATAGACTTCCTTGCAGTCAAAAACAATCATCTTGAAATGAACACGTGGACAAAGCACTCGTTCCAAGCGGTCATATAATACTGGATATTTATCGAAGTCTTTTCGAAAATTGGAGCCTGGTTCTTTGGCATGAATAAGCCGTACCTCCACACCACACCGAATGAGTTGAGCAATAAGTGCCAGAAAAGGCTTCTTCTCTTTGCCCAATTCCACATAAAGGTCTTTAATGTCGGCAGTACCAATCCAAAGGGTTTTCTTCACAGACTGAACTCGTAAAAGCACTTCTTTGTAGTGTGCTGAATTGGAGATATAGGTGAGCATAATTTTGATAAATTTATCAGCTATCATTGAATCTACATGACTGCGTCTTTCGTTATACGAAGAATACCATAATTTATATTTCGCATCAAGAACAATGCCTTCTCCTGCATGTATATAGTCGCATTGTGTACCGTAATAACCTTTTCACTTGAAAATATTACCTTGCATTAATGAATTTCAAATACTTTATTCAGTTCCATATTGTTTTGTTAATAATTCTCTTGCTATCCACGCACAAGCCTCTGCATCTGCAAGGGCGTGGTGATGATGTTCCAAACAGTAGCCACAGGCAGCGGCAACTGTGTGAAGTTGATGATTCTCTAAATCAGGAAGGAGTCGTCGCGAGGCGCAAAGAGTATCGTGAAACTCATAGTCTGGATAGTCCATCTGATAGACACGGAACACTGCTTTCAGACAGCCTTCGTCGAAAGGCTTGTTGTGGGCTACGAGTGGCAATCCTTCAATCAGAGGTTCTATTTGTGCCCACACTTTGGGAAATACCGGTGCTTCTTCAGTATCTTCACGGCAGAGTCCGTGTACCTGACTACACCAGTAGTTGTAATAGTTAGGTTCCGGCTGGATGAGAGAGTAGAACGAATCTACAATCTCACCGTTCCTTACGATAACGATGCCTACGGAGCAAACACTGCTGCGCTCATTGTTGGCTGTCTCAAAGTCTATTGCAGCAAAATCCTTCATTCTTTTTCATCTGAAACGACATGGCAAAGTTACAAATAAAATCCGATGATTCCAAACCTTTTGGGCGAATCATTTCCAATTATAGACCTTCCAATTTTTTTCCGACCTTTTTCCAACCTTATGCGACCTTATGCGAAACTGTCCTGTATAAAGGCATTTCGCTGTTTTTTGAATATTTTTTCCGACCTCTGATGGTCGGATTTTTTCTGGAAATCATCTTGGGCATCCGAAACGATGCTTGTGAGGCCGCGTTTACAGTCGCAATGCAAGGGAATGCAAGACATGAAAAAAACGAAAAGAAAATGCTGAAAGCTCCCCCCTCGGAGCCCCTTACCCCCCTCTTATATCT
>CAMWKM010000041.1 GCA_947174835.1 uncultured Prevotella sp. | reverse complement strand
CGCAGCTTGAAGCCGACTATGGCAAGGTGGGTATGCAGAAGATTATCACTACTGTGGGCAATGTAGTGAGCGGTTCGGCACGTGCCAAAGAGACCCTTGAATGGCTCTCCTCCGACATCTTCGGTAAGGTGGTGCAGCTCAAAAAGGGTGTGACAATAGACCGTGACAAAACTTCTATCAACTTCAATGAAAACATGGACAGCCTTGTTCCGGCCTCTAAGATTTCAGACATGCCCACGGGATGGATATGCGGTCAGACGGCAAGAGACTTTGTTGCAACAAAGACTGGTATGAACGGTTCGATGAATATCCAGGAGAGTGAGGAGTTCAAAACCTCCAAGTTCTATTGCAAGACCGACTTCGACATGACTGAGATAAAGAAGGAAGAAGCCGCATACGTGCCTCTTCCTAAGTTTTACAGATTCAAGTCAAAGGAGGAACGTGAACGAATACTATACAAGAACTTCGTGCAGGTGGGCGAGGACGTGAAAGCCATGATCAAGGAAATACAGCAATTTCGAATACTTACATAAAAACACCAACGACATTGAGAATCATCATTACCATAATTACATTCATTATCACTTCTTCCGTGGCCCGCGCACAGAGTCACGGGATTTACGGTTTACCGCCATTCGAGCGTGCTATACTCTGTATCAAGTATTTTGAAGGACTTCATCAAGCTAAAGACTATCCTTATATTGGCTACGGTCACCGTGCCCAGCTTGGCGAACACTTTCGCCTCCCTCTTTCACGCAGGCAAGCCGATACTCTGCTCAGAAAAGATTTGCGCAAACTCTGCCAAATGTTTCGTCCTTATGGCAAAGACAGCCTTCTTCTTGCTGCTCTTGCTTATAATGTCGGTTACGGAACACTGATGGGTAATTGCAAACGTTCTAAAAGTTGCCTTATTCAAAAGATAGAACAAGGTGAGTGTGATATTTATTATCTTTATACGAGTTTTTGCAAATGGAATGGCAGACTCATTCCATCTATTAGAAAAAGAAGGCGGGTAGAGTACGATTTACTCTATACGCCATAATGTATACATATACTATAATGTTTGTGGGAGGCGTCTATTTACTCATTCTCTTTGTCAAATTCCCATTATCTAATACATGCAGGAAATCGATTCTATACACAAAATAAATGGAATACGATAATTTCAATAGTTAAATATCTTTAATTTTAAGAATGTTACAAAACTTATTTGCAGTTGTTTTCATTTATGTGGAGAAAACTTCGTACCTTTGCAGCGGACTATATTGTCTCGATTCCTATTTGTCGCAGTCAGACGAGTTCTTTCATGACATCAGGCGAGACAGCCTACGCCGTGCCGAGTATGGCGGAGTCACAATATGACAAAGCAGTACGAAGCGGGTATTGGGTGGGAAATGTAGTCCAGACATATTGAAGGCGTTTACTCGACGCTGTGTTTGAGACGATCTGAAATCTTCCAAAACAATCAGTATCAAAGTCTTGAGTGTAGCAACGGTAGATGTCCCGGGTGTGATTATATCAGCCCCATGAGATTTTGTAAATACAGATTGTGTCTTTTTGATACAAGTATTGCTGTTTAATAAATCTCGAATAAGAAGGCGTATATTCATATCGGCGTGGGCTCTGACGTTGTCTGTTCAACTTTGATAGGCAGTGGAAGAGCCTCAGATCGTGGAATGGACAGCAAGACGATTCCACGCTTCTTTTTATGTCCATAACTGAGTTCTGTCTAGAATAAAAGTTAGGTCATCGATATGAATGTCATTGAGCATGCATCTGGTGATATAGACACCCATGGAGGCGGTGAAAGACCTCCCTGCACCGGGCTTACCCCCGATGTCCTCCCCGAAGTTCAAAAGCCAGTTTTGGCAGAGAATTCACAAACAGGGGTGTCCACTAGAAATGTGCTGTCAGGAACCGACGACAAACCAGTTGGAGAGGTAAAGCTTACTTTGGCTCTCCAAAGGTGCGAAAGAAGAACCAACGGCTCAACGACTCCTAAAACTATCAAGCGAAAGCCAAAGGACATTCCCCATTGGTATGCTCTCCGAGTCACATACGGACGCGAAAAGAAAGCATACGACTATTTGGTTGGAAAACATGTAGAAGCATACTATCCAACAGTCACCACCATCAAAATTGTTGATGGAAAAAGAAAATCCGTTGAGGAATCTCGTCTTCCCAATATATTCTTTGCACGTGGAACAGAAGAAGAGATAAAATCATTTGTTTACGATAACGTAAACCTCCCCCACCTCCGTTTTTATTATCGTCACTTCCACGAAGGAGCACGAGTTGTTAAAGAACCCCTTGTAGTTCCAGACAACCAGATTGAGAGTCTCAAAATCATTTGTGCTTCCGAAGCGGAAGACATTATCCTCGTACCATCTGATGTTCATAAATTCAAGAAAGGTCAGGTTGTACGTATCATTGATGGTGCTTTTAAGGGAGTTGTAGGAAAGGTAGCCCGTTATCATGGACAGCAGCGTGTAGCAGTTATTATCGATGGCTTGTTTACTGTTGCAACAGCATATATACCAACAGCATTTTTGGAAAAACGAATAAGGTAAATTACCAACTTTGTTTTTTGCTTAGCGTCGCTAATAACATTTAGATAAAGGCGTATGATTATAAAGTTGTTCAATAAAATTGTTTCAATCCTTCTTCCGAATGAAGAACAAGGGACTTATTTAGATGGGAAAACAAATGGTGTGATAGCACCACGTCAGCGAATTCTTAATAAGTTAAAAGAGCAATTTCTCACGGAAATGGCCAATGAAACAACCACTGAAAGTCTTTTATACCACACATCATTTACGGTATATATTAGAGAGACAGAGTACGATAGACTTTCACCCAGTTTTGCACAAACGGTACGGGATGCCATAAATATATTTATAAGGGAATTGCGTAAAGTTGTTAAGAATTACCCGGACTATCAAAATCACTCAAAATACTGGGAGATGCAACTTGTAGCAATTCCAGAAGATTCGGAGATAGATGGAATCAGTACTGAAATATTAGCTGAAAACCCCATCATCATACGGTCAAAATTATTTGCAGATAATCAATATGATTCCCGTATGCAAGATGATGTTCATTGTGTGACAACAATTCATACAAAAGATTCATCAAAAGAAATGCCCAACGCTTTTAACCTTGCATCTTTGAAAGGATTAACAGAATTGGCAAAAGACAAATATCGAGTCGAGTTTAACCTGAAAGATGCGGTAAGTGAAACTCCTAAAAGTGAGGCCGATAAGTCAAGTAATAAAAAGGATGTTCATGCAACTCTACATATCGTTGACGGAGACTTTATTCTCGGAGGACGAAAATATCGCGTTTACAACATGACAGGTGATAAGTTGCTTGTATCCGGTAAAAATGGCTCTGCTTCAAACATTACCGATGAAATCCATATAAATGATGAATCTGTCTTAAATCCCACATTGGAAATAATCCGAGATAAGAAAACAGGACTATTTTCCATGAAGATATGGGGCGATGTTAAGATGGGAGGCAAACGTATTGAACCCGGTGCGGTAGTTACATTGCCTCACAATTCGAGCATTATGATAAATGATGATTACCAGATAGACTTTACAACCAAATAATTATGAATTTCCTGTTTATCATAGGGCTGTGTTGCTTGGTTGGTTACTTGTTTTGTTCTCATTTTAAGTCATTACCCAAATGACAGAGCGCAAATACTCCGCTAAGTATTTTGGTGCAACCAATCAGGGTATGGTGCGTACCAATAATGAGGACACCTATATTTGTCAAAAGATATGGGATGAAAGTCATATACTCTGTGCTGCAATTGACGGATTAGGAGGATATGAAGGAGGGGAGATCGCAGCTGAGCTGGCACGCACAACTATAATAAAACATCTGGAAGATTTTGCATCTAAGAAGATCGGAGAGTTATTGAAAGCTTCACTCATAGCTGCGAATAACGAAATTATACGCCAGCATGAGGCTCGTCCGAAAGTATCTCATATGGGATGCGTTGCTTCGGCTGGAATTATTGACCTATCGCAAGGGGTTATAAGTATTGCGCATGTTGGAGATTCTCGTATATACCAATTTGTAAATGGAGAGTTGAAAAAAACGACCCACGACCATTCATTAGTTGGTTATAGAGAAGAAACCGGTGAATTATCGGAAGAGGACGCAATGAATCATCCCAAAAGAAATGTTATAGATAAATTCCTTGGGGAACAACATTTGAACTTTGATTCTGAAAGCTATGTGGAAGTTTCTGTATGGCCAATAACAGGAGATACACAATACCTATTTTGCTCTGACGGATTAACAGATTTAGTAACAAGTACGCAGATTTCCAACATCCTCTCTTCTGAAGAATCTATCAAAGAAAAAGTGGGAAACCTCATATCCTCTGCGAACGCAGCTGGCGGCAAGGACAATATTACTGTGGTATTAGCAGATATAAAAGTGAATGTGTGCAATACAACAATAATGAGTCCTGAAAATGAATGTAATACGATAGAATCCACAATCAATAAAGCCTCGTCTCATCATAAGAGTTTTATATGTGGTGGAATTTTAGGTATGATACTTGGTGTGAGTGGAATGTACACCTTTCAAAGAATTGTTCATGAATCAACCGAATCGGCCACTTATACACAAACAGCCACCAGCAAGCAGTGGTTCGATTTCCAAGAAAATATTGAACTTAAACGTAAAATTGCTATTCTGGAGGATTCTATTACGAATTTATCAGCAACATATCAAATTATTCCGGCAGATTCGATAAATGATAATCATGGTTTGAACTGACGGAGTCCTATAAATTTATTTTCAATATAATTTACCATGACACCGAAGAAAGCATTAGCAGCATATATATTAACGGTCTTAGTATTCTTATTGGGTACTTTTTCACTATATAATAATCTTAAACCCCAGTTAGATGAGGCGACTCAAGCAATTGAACAGGGTTCGACATTAGTATTAGAGAAAGGTATAGACCAAAAGAAATTGTCCGACAGGTTGTATAACGGTGGTTATCTTGATTATCGGCAAGATGCAGACTTTGTAGCCTCTCAACTAAAAAAATATTTAGATGCTAACGGTTCTCTCCCCAATTTAGGATCCTTACTTAAACAAGAATTAAAAGTTCCCGCAGATTCTGTATTGTCTGTTTGCGGAGAGGGTTTCAAATCACGTATAGAAACAGACTTGTATAAACTTGGGAAAACCCAAGAATTTGATGATGTTGTTACTAATAGTAATAATTCCACTGTATTTGAAGAACCCGGAGCTACAGGTATAATAAGCGTTAAAATCAATAACGGCAAGGGGGTTAGTGAGTCTGTATCTAATATTCCTGTTAGACTTAAACATTATGATTATAGGAAAATTTACCGGTATAGTGAACATAAGAATAAGGAGGGTAAGATAGAGAGAAAAGATAGCACGTTAGTTGATGAAATATTGGTCGACAGCATAATTGGTGTAGCGAAGACTGATGAAAATGGTATAGCAACCTTCAAAGTAAAAAATGGGGAGCATTACGGTGTCCTCCCCATACAAAAGGGGTTTCAATATGGCAGAGAAAAGGGAACGACTAAAGGCGCGTTATCGGAAGAGCTACATATTTCGTTCACTCAGAAGCCTCATGTATTAACTTTATTATCTCCTCAGGTTTTCTCAAATCTAAAATACGATAGAACTTTAGTTGTTCGTACTCCTGCCGAGTTTAAAGACTCGCTCATTAGTATGGCAGTAGTGTTTATACTGGGATGGGGCGTTTTCCTGCTTTTCATTTTTCAGCTTGATAAGAGATTAGGCACTCGTAGTGATTATCTACTGATTATTGCCCTCATGATAATCTCCGGTATCGGATTATTGACCAGCTATGGTATATGGAATCCACTTACAGATACATTGTATGGTTCTGTTATGACCAGTGGTCTTCTTATAGGTTTGGTAGCAATGGCAGCAATTACTCTTGTCAACTATGCAAAACTTGATGCGCGTCTTTCATCAAGTAAATGGTGGATTCTTAGAAATTACGGATGGACAGTATTAGCGGGAGCATTCGGATTGCTCTGTATGTTATATCTATTCGGTACCGGGCCGGAAGGAAGTGATGCAAAGGTTAATCTTTTCGGTTTTCAACCCAGTGAAATTTCACGAGTTTTGATTGTGATTTTCATTGCATGGTTCTTTGCGCGTAAAGCAACCCTAATTCAGGATTTCAGTCAACGACTCACAAGGCTTACACTCAAACGGCAGCTTTCAACCATCTCTTGGATAATTCTCGGAATGATGGTACTGATGATGGTCTATCTTATTTTAAGTGATATGGGACCGGCATTAGTAGTACTTGTATCATTCATCCTAATCTATTCAATGGCTCGTCGAGATTTCGCACAGTTATTGTTAGGTTTAATTACTTTCATAGTGTTGATGCTTGGAACTCGCTGGCTTAATAATTCTTTGCCTTCCTTATTATTAGCCGCTTCTGTATGGTTTATAGGATGGATCGGTTATTGGTATTGGAAGAATAAACAGATACATGAGAGTGCAATTTTTCTCAACCTTGTTATAGTAGTATTTTCACTCGCCGGTCCAATATTGGAATCAATTGGACAACATGGGTTAGCAGCCCGATTGACAAACCGAACCGATATGTCATGGGCAGGCGTTTGGAATAACGAGGTATTAGGTGGAGATCAAGTCGTGCAAGGAATATGGAGTCTGGCTACTGGTGGCCTTACCGGGTTAGGACTCGGTAATGGTAGTCCGGCAATAGTTCCGGCGGGTCATACCGATATGATTTTTACTACTATTGGTGAAATGCTTGGCCTAGTCGGGTTGGTACTTGTTGTACTCTGTTTCTTTGTAATTATTCATCGCACCCTCTTAATCGGTCGAAGAGCCGGGTATGCATTTCCGTTTTATTTAGCCACTGGTCTAGGCATTGTTACTGGTATTCAATTCTTGGTTATTGTTGCCGGTTCTATCGGATTGCTTCCTCTTACAGGTGTAACATTACCATTCCTTAGTTATGGACGTGTTAGTTTTATCATATCGTTGGCATCTTTCGGCTTTGTGGTCTCGATATCGAGATTAAGAGCTAATGAAGTTCAACGAGAATATACCAACTCATTTAATGGTTCTATAGTTGCTTGTTCCGGACTATTTTTACTCATTGCTGTCATATTATTAGGGGCATCTGCAAAATATCAGATATTGTCGCGAGGAGAGACATTGATAAGACCGGCCTATGTTACTAATATGGAAGGTGCGCGAATTATTGAATATAATCCGCGAATCGGGCTTGTGTTACGCAAACTTGAAGCAGGTAATATTTATGACAGAAATGGATTATTGTTAGCAACGTCTTCGCGTGAGGAACTCTCTAATGCAAAAGATAACCTGATAAAGGCTGGAGTATCTACGGCAATGTATAATAACGAAGAGAATAAACGCAAACGGAGATACTATCCTTTCGGAGATCATACGTTATTTATGTTGGGAGATTATAATACTCTTAAGATATTTGGATATTCAGATAACAATCCCACAGGATATTTAGCTGAAGCAAGACATCAAAATGAGCTTCGTGGTATTGACATACCATCAGAGAAAGTAAATATGAAAGCTCATAACTATAAGGAAAATCGCTTTATTGATGCAGTTGAACGAGATTTTACTTCAAGGGAGTATGACTATAGCAATCTTCTTAAAGCCGGTTTCCTTGATTATGGAATTGAACGTAATCCTATTATCGAAGAACATAATTCTCGTAGAGCCAAGAGAGATATGGTTTTATCTTTAGATGCTCAGCTACAGATGAAACTTCAGAATGAAATGGCAAAAACTATTTCCACTGATCCCTCTTTAAGTAATAAAAAATTACTTAGAGCTTCGGTTATTATTCTTGATTCAAAGAATGGTGATTTACTTTGTTCTGCAAACTACCCTCTCCCTAATCAAGATTCAATCTATATGTTGAATGATAGGAAAATATATGGAGCCGTACCTTTTGAAAAATTGCCGGGACATCTTCCGATTACAGAACGTGATTTAGGAATGACTTTCCAAACGCAGCCCGGCTCTACAGCCAAAGTTATGTCTGCAATGGCAGGATTTATGAATATGGGTGCTTCCGCAGCTGATGTGACCTACGATGTAAAGGCTGATGAAACAATAGAACCATCGACTATAGAACCTTGGGGTCCAAAATTGTCAATGGAGACATCCATAGTGAAATCATCGAACTGCTATTTTATAAACTTAATACACGATAAAAACCTATATAGTGAACTGGATAGTATATACTACAACGTCGGTGTCAGAATAAATCCGGATAGTATATACGCAAAAGGCAACATTGTCCCCTATTACTTTTCGCTTGATGAGTTTAATAAAAAAAATGAATTTGATAATCTCTTGACTTCTTTAGGTAACAAAGCTACAGCCAAATATGAAAGTTACTGTCAGGCTCGTGCCCAAGGCAAATACCGCAAGATGAATTTTGGAGAGACTCAGGCTGCTTGGGGACAAGGACCGATTCTTGCCTCTCCATTGAATATGGCGAGAATAGCATCTATTGTTGCCAATGACGGGAAATTTGTACCTACTAGGTATGTCTTGAAAGAAGGAGATAAAACTCTCCAGCCAATGCAATCTAAAGAGATATTGTCCTCTTCTTCTGCCAAACTATTGAAATCTTATATGCAGCAAGAGTCGGACAAGCATCGTAGAGCCGGGAAAAAACTGCCACTGTCAAATGATAATATCAGAATAGGTGGTAAGACAGGTACTCCTGAACGCGTTTTGCCTCAGAGAATGTGGAGGAATAAGAGAGTCCCGGAAAAATCTAATGACGCTTGGTATATCTTCTTTATCCAATCAGAAACTCAACAATCTCCTCTCGCTGTCGCAGTACGACTTGAACGATTAGGATTAGGTAGTGGAAATGGATCCGGCAAGGCTGTTCAGTTTGTTGGAGACGTCATAATACCTGTTCTTAATGAAGCTGGTTATAAAGTAAAATAAGCGATATGAAGCTGTTCTACGAAAAATATATAAAGATTGAGCATATAGGCAGAGGTGCCAATGCGGATGTCTTTAAGGTTAAGCATGCGGAATGGGGTGATGTCCGTGCAATAAAGGTTCTTAATAATTATATTGAGAGCAAGAGCGACCGTGCATACGAATCATTCTTGAAGGAGTGCAAGACGCTACTGGCGATCGGCAGCGGGCAAAACCCGAATATCCTGAGAATATATGGTGCTGACCTTATCGATAATCATGCTATCGTGGAAATGGACTATGTGCAAGGCAAGTCGTTGTATTCATACGTCAAAGAGAAAGGATTTTTTGATTATGAAGAAGTCGAATCCTTTATCCATGATATTGTCGGGGCGTTGGCTTATACACACCATGATATCTATAAATTCCTGATGGATGCTGAGGAAGACAACTTGCAGCTGGACCCGAATGATGGAAAAAAGTATATCATTTCACGTGAAAAAGAAGCCGAACTTGTCAAGAAATACGGCATTGCGCACAACGATCTTCATTCCAACAATGTGATGCGCCGCGATTACGACGGCCGCTTCATCCTATTGGACTTCGGCTTGGCCGTGCAGGACGGCAAATGCATAAAGAGCAGTGGTAAAGCCGACGGGCATCCGGAATACATGGCTCCGGAAAAGTTTGACTCCGGGGATATTACTCCGCGAAGCGATGTGTACTCGCTCGGTGTGCTGATGTTTGAGGTGTTGACCGGGCGTCCCCCTTTCATTCTGGAGGTAGATAAAAACGGGATTGCTTCCCAGAGAGCTAACGCAAAAATTCGCAATGAACATTTGAGTCAGACGCCTCCCTCGATCATTACATTAAGGAAGGAAGCTTTCGAGGCACAAATACCCGGGGCGGTCTACGAACGCGACTACCCTGAATGGCTTGATGATGTGGTGATGAAATGCCTCGCCAAAAATCCAAAAGACAGGTATGCCGACGCCAAAGAACTCTTTGAGGATATAAAAACGCTCGCATCTCAGCAGGAACAAAGTCCTCGCCATTCCACAACTTCCCAGATTCCAGAGAGAACAGAATCAAGTATTATATCATCACCAACTGATACGAGTAAAGGTTTAGATGAATTATCTACCTCGAAAAATCCGAAACTAAAGACTAATAAAACGAAACTGCTATTTATAGCTGGAGGCTGTGCAATATTAGTGTGCTCAATTCTATTCTATTTCATCAATCTAAGGGAGCGAGAAATCATCTTAGCTAAGAATATATATATCCCCACGCAAGAATACCAATTAAATATTGGCGATTCCATAGTAATTGAAGGGCACATTGAATCTCCTTTAGCAGAGGATTCCATTATTACTTGGACACCATACGATTCAGGAATTGTAGATGTTAAAGGAGACACCATTATCGCGTTGAAAAGTGGAGAAACTGTTTTAAATGCATCTATTCCAAAGTACACCATTGATTCTGCCGTAAAAATTACAGTTGTACACAATACCGATAACCTTTCAGGAGATATATCTTCGGAGAAGAATATACAAGTTGCTGAAAATATTAGTAATCACCAAGACGATTCAAAAAAAGTAGAACATAAAAAAACTGAAAAGCCAATAAACTATTCTGCTGAAAACGTTTCCCCCGAATCAAAAAGACCTGATTCAAATAATAAACAGCGATTGTCATCTATTAATTTAGGTTATGGAACTTGGCATGGAGCATTAATAAATGGGAAGCCTCACGGAAAGGGGAAAGTGGTCTTTTCATCAGTACATAAGGTTGATCAACATTCAGATATAATAGCTGATCCAGGCGATTATTTTGAGGCAGTTTATGAAAATGGGCAATTGGTTTACGGCTCATTATTCGATAGCGCAGGTAATAAGAAAAATACAATTGTCCCATGAAAATTCGGCTATTATTTATAATGATTTTATGGTGTGCCATTTATGTGAGAGGGAGCAATCCTGAAGCTATCGTGCATCTCATAAATCGAGAAATACAGATCCAAATTCCTGAATCGGAGAACTGCGATACAATATGCGTTATAAAGGGATATGAAGTTCACATCATAAAAGATCGGGGTGAGATAACTCATATCGGCCTCAATCTCTTTACAGATGAAATGAAGCGGTCAACAGATAAGTCACTCCTTGATTTTGTGGAAGAGGCTTTGTTAGCTAAGGTTCTGAACGTAAAAAGTAACGTATATGACAGATTAGTCATCAACAATGGAGTGTTGACTGATTTCAGTTCGTTGTCGCCACAATCGGATTATTCTTTGAACAATAGTAATTCAAAGTCCATGACAATCGAATGGCCGTTAAGCGACAGATGCGTCTCCGTAACTATGCCTCTAAATTATGATGTGCTGACTTCAGGTTCGCGTGAGGAGATAGAAAATGACTTTATCACAAAAATAAAAAATTTCAAAGGTAGTAGAATCTCTTTTGAGCCCATAGAAACATTGAAACTTGAACCTTACGGAGAGAATAAATATATGTATGCAGGCCCGTGTTACAACAATATGTATATTACAAGAAATATATATCTAAATAGTGATAATATTAGTCCTGTATTTGATGTACAGTCTCCGGTTGAATCTATTGCTAATCTCTTCATCGTTCCTTCAGCAATCTCAGACTCTATAACAGTCGATCTGACAATTATAAAACATGAATATGGAGAAAAAGAAAACTTTGTTATACCTCTTAGTCAACTTTTAGCAGCTTGTGAAGATAATGGGTGTATTGCTTTTTGGGGTATGGAAAATTATGAAGAAGGCATTTTAGAAGGGTCTTTATTTCTCTATAATAAATATCGAGGATATGATCATGTCATAAAAGTCTTATGTAATCCAGAGAACGTATTGAATATGCAAGGTCATATTCAAGCTCGTGCAAGTTTGTTTATACCGACAAACAACGTCCAGAATCTATATTTACCCTATATTAAGAAAGATGACAATGAAAAGATTAAATATGATAAATAAGATTTACATACTGTTCATTTGCCTCATTACAGTACCATTTGCTTTGAATGGTCAGCCTAATAGCAATGTTATTGACGAAATGAATAATGTTAAACTTAATGAATCATTCATTTTTGGAGAAGGATTCCATGTAAGGAAGGATGTAGCGCAAGAATGTGCTATATCCGAAATCTTGTCATACGCAATCGAACTGCGGTTTGATAATGGAAACAATGAGAAGTTACAACCTTCGGACATACAACCTATTGTTAAGCAGTTAATTCATTTTGATGGAAACCAATACAACGTATTTCTTTATGTTGACAGAGAGCAAATTCTGTCAATGTCAGGTCATATAGAAAGCCCCAAAATATCGTCAAATGCAGATCCCAGATCAGAACCTAAAGAGCTTGTCGTATCAGACAAAACTCAGAATTCCCAAATGTCCAAAGGTACTTCTTTAGAAGACAGGTTCAAACCACTACCTAATGATGTTCTATATACGCTGTGTAACCAAGATAATTGGACGGAAATCAAAGGCTTCCTATCAACATATAAAAATCAGGGAAAAATCCGAGAAACTGGATTCTGTACAAATTTATCAGAAATTCCTGTGGATGCTTATCGTATTTTAATAGATGATAAATACGGAATTTTAGCAATTTTAGCCCCCAAAGACTCAGACAATAGAATAAACATAAACACAAATCAAATAGACAAAGAATCCAATTATTCAAATTGTGCAGTAATAGTATGGCTCAAATGAAATTCCATAAATTAATTACAATCTTGTTCGCATTGACATGTACTTTTTATTGTGCAGCAAGTGTTACATTCCATTTCTCTGCGGGAAGTATAGATTCCGGGGAACTTAAGTCCAAAATGGAAAATAACATCTCAGAATTATTAACTGAAATCAATCGCGCCGGTTCTCAAGGTACGACATTGAACCTATCCTCTATAAGTATGGAACAAGAGGCTAAGGTAAGACTTACTGCATTGTGGGATGAAGCCGCACATTTTGTCTGTGACCGAGGAACAAATATATCCAGATGTTTAAATGACTATCAAGGCTATCAAGTGCGTGCAATTCCAATTACGATGAAGCCTATTGATTCGTCATATAACCAATCTATCAATCGTGAGTTAACAATATCTCTCAACAAAAATGGTGTTATTACAGGTGTTCGTCCTGCGTGGGAACTGCAAGAAGATGTATCCAAAATAATGCAAGATGCTAACGGAGTGGCAGATACTCGCAAAAGGAGAGAAATACTTAAATGGGTTGAGGATTTCAGATGTTATTATAATGAAAGGAATCTTAAAGCGTTGAATCAAATCTATAGTGATGACGCTCTTATTATTACCGGAAGTGTTGTGATGCAAAAAAAAATGCATGGAGACATTGGGTTGCGCTTTGAACAGAAAGTCAATTACACTGTGCAGTCAAAGGAACAATATATAACTAAACTTTCAAGAATATTTAAAAACAACAGCAGGATTAACGTAGAATTTGATCACATATCAGTCGTAATGCATCCAGCAAAACCCAATATCTATGGTGTGACTTTACATCAAAAGTGGCAAACAAGCTCATACAGTGACGAGGGATGGTTGTTTCTCTTATGGGATTTTAACGACCCAGATAGGCCTCAAATCCACATCAGAACTTGGCAACCAGATCAAGTTGTTGCCAAAGATGGAGTATTTACTCTTGATGATTTCAAATTACCATAATAACAAAGCAAAACTAACAAACCATAAACTAGTTGATATGAAAGCAATTCATCATCTCAAAAGCGTTCAGCCACTCTTTAGGTCTGTACTCTTTCTCCTCGCATTTTTACTCTGCTCCTCAATCGCAAGCGCGGATGTATTGAATGTAAAATCCCTGACCCATGACCCATTAGACCTCACAGGAGCTGTAAATTCAAAAGCGGATTTCTCTGGAAATGCTTGTGCGCTTCTGAAGATTGTTCTTCCCAAAGAAGCTGCTAATGTAATCTTCGAAGGGAATACAATCGATATCCAAAATGATGGTGTCGAGGTGTATGTATATCTTACACAAGGCTCAAAATACCTTACAATAAAATCTGCTGGTTTTGAGCCCCTTCAAATATATTTCCCAGACTACGGTATATCAGCACTTGAGGGAAAACAAACTTACAAGGTTGAAATCGCCAAGATGAAGACATTAAGTCAAGTAAAAAGATCGGCTAATGGAACTGCATTGGCATATTCAATTATACCCGGTCTCGGACTTATACAAAAAGGACGTACTGGAGAAGGTGTTGGCTATCTAATTTCTGACGTTGCTTTAATAGGAGGTGGAATTGGACTTAATGTTTATGGGAATCAGCAAAAGAAAAAGATGAATGACATAAATAGTACAATAGATCAATATCGGAAAGCCAAGAATAACTATGATTCAGCCAAAACAGGGAGTTACATCTGTTATGGCGCAGCTATTGGTGTATACGTTTTAAATTTAGTTCGTAGTTATGTAGCAAGCCCTAAACCGAATGCGCCTCTTAAATGGTCTATTGCTGCTGAGTCTCTGCCTTCTTCAATCGGAAGTCGTAATAATCTTGCCTTTAATGTATCATTGTGTTATACATTCTGAGCATAATTTTTAATGTCTTGCAAAAAAATAATATGAAACAAATTCTTATTTTCATAACTCTCCTGCTATCATTGATAGTAGGAGTAAGTTGTAGTGAGGATCCTTTGACAGATGATCTTACACTTTCTGGTATTGTTGTATCGGATCCAAATAACGATCCGATAGTTGGTGCTTCTGTCTATGTTTCTAATGGTGTAAATATTGTTTCCAGAGAAAATACTAATGAGGATGGAAGTTTCAGTATTACTGTCCACAAAAATGACATAGATGATTCGTATAAATTGTATATCGAAAACTCTGAAATGAACATTCAAAAAAATTTTGATATAAGAGGATACAGTCTTTCTAGTTATGATTACGGCTTCCTAGTTTTATATAATAGTGAAAACCCTTATGATATTCCTACTTTTACATATGGAAGTCAAACTTGTTTTGTACATCCCGGATTTGAGTCATCGTCATGGGTTGATGCATTAACAAAATGTATAAATCTTGAATATATGGGCTATTCCGACTGGATATTGCCAACTTATGATGAACTGAATGGTGTGTACAATGCCAATTTTCTTGAGGAAAATAAGTATTATTGGTCAACTACCCTAATTAACGAAGATGAACTCTATAATAAATACCATTCCGGATTAGTATCCTATGTTCTATGTACCTTTCCAGACAATAATAATCTTGCAAAGCTTAGACTTGAGGCTTCTGGAATAGCAATGGTAAAACCTATTAGATATAATAATCGCCCAAAAAGGAACTATATTATTGGTGATATCGATGCACGGGATCGTAAAAATGTAAAGGTTTCTGTTAGTATTGTCGGAGAGGATTTAAATAATATCTCAGAAAAAGGGATCTGTTGGGCAACGACTTCGTCCCCAACAAAGGAAAACAATTATATAAATTGTGGTAGCGGACAAGAAAGTTTTTCACTTACTTTGACAGATCTCCCTCAAAATATAAGAGTCTACATTAGACCTTATTATATTAAAGACAATAATCCGGTATATGGTATCACTCTAAATACAAGAAATGACTAAAATAGTAATTGCCTTTATGAAAATGAGACGAATTATTCAAATCTTATTCTTGCTCATTACTACGAGTGCCTTAGTCAGTTGTGGTAATAATGAAGACTTCGATGAGGATTACTTAACTCTTGTTGGAAAAGTAATATCCGAACCGAATAACGCTCCCATTCCAAATGTAACAGTTATTGTGAAGAATGGCAATAAAATAGCGGCTTCCACAACTACTAATCAGCAGGGACAATTTGAATTAAACGTAAGCATAGGTGAGATTGACACGTCATCTAAATTATATATTAATGATATCATCCATAAAGTTCAAAAAGAATATGAAATATTAGGCTTTGGTAAAAAATACTTTGACTATGGTGATCTAATATTATACGATTCTAGAAATCCTTATGATCTTCCCGTATTCAAGTTCAACAATTGTACATATTTAATACATCCATTATTAATGGGAGAATACACATACGAAGAATCAATAAATATTTGCTCTCAACTACATGACTATGATGTTGAGTCTTGGTTTCTTCCCACTAAAGATGAGTTAATGGGATATTTCAAATCTTGTAACAATTTAGGTGAAATCTATTCTGCTGGATATTACAGAATTTCTCAACCAAATACTTCAGTTATTAGAATTTATAGGTTATTTATTGATAATGTCTTTCACGGATACGGTTGTGACGAAGTAAATGTATCTCCCGAAGAAAGGGCTTATGTTTTACCTATGGCAAAATATCAGTAAGAAACATTTTGATGTAGTCTCTCCTAAGGAATTCTGGATAAATTTACTCGTAAAGGAGATGAGAAGAATGGATTTAAAGAACATATTTAGAATACCACATGAGCTTCTTCAGTAAAATAGCGAATCTAATAAACGGGACTCCATCTAATCCAAGTACAAAGGATAAAGAAGAGAACGGGGGTAGCACAATTATTGCTTCTACCTCACATTCCGAGGAATCGTCCATCCTCGAAAATGACGACGCGTCCAAAAAATCTAAATCAAAGGATTTAGGGACTTCATTTGATAAACGTATATTAAATTCTGAGTCTCTCTCAGAGCAACGTTACGGGTGGCATCTCTACTTATTAGAGATTCTTTCGTCCCTGTCGGAAAGTAAACCTGAAAATCTCAAATATCTTTCTATCTATATTATGAAAGACAATAGGGACTATAGGTGGAATGATGATGCTTTCAGGGTTGAGCTTCGTCAAGCCCTTGATAAAAGAAATCTTGCTCACATTGGTTCTTCGTCAATTGTTATAGAGGCAGTTTCAGAAAAAACGTTTAAACAACTTACCGAAAAAACAGTTACAGACACTCAGTATAAGCGGCATATTGATAATCTAATCCTTTTTGGAAGCAAAAAAGAAACTACTGAACAAAAGTTTGCAACAGCTATTGATAAGCGTGCGTTTGTAATTAACGAATTACTGAAGAGATTCCGCAGTTCTACCGGAACTGATACCAAACTAATGGAGAATCTTGTCATAATAGTCATTCGTAATGAAGAAGATGATGACATGGCTAAATATGATTGGATTGGCAAGCGTTTTGAAGATGATCTGAAGCGAGAACTCACAAATGCCTTCCTCGAAAAGATTGGAAGTAAATCGTTACAGATAATTCTTAAACCGAAATCAGAAACAGAAGATTGTATCACTCTCATTGACAATCAAGTATATTATAAATGGGGCAAAACTGATACATCTTTGGACGATAAACCAAAAGAAATCCCCTACGAGCGAGTTATTGCATCTGTTTCGATTATTGAAGGCACCGGGTCAATGATGAAACCTTCTTATGTACTTGATTCTGATCGTAAGAAAATATTCCATATAGGACGTGGTGTAACTTCACGAAAAGGTGGCAAATATCGAGTAAACGATATTGTTATTAAAGACAAAGAAGCAGATCATGATCTTCTCGAATGCAATGCGCATGTCAGCAGCACACATGCAGATATTGTATTCAAAAACAATAAGTTCTATATCAAGGCGGCCATCGGTGGTTGTCGTGCAATTGGAGGAAGTCCCACTAAGTTAGTTCGTGACGAAAAAGCTACAGAATTAAGGGACACAAATCTTCTCTATCCTTTGGAAGACGGAGATATTATTGAGTTAGGGAAAAATGTCCTGTTAGTCTTTTCTCTTACAGATGATGGCTCTTTGCCAATGAATTTTGAAAAAGAGAGGCCTAATAATGCGATGTCCATTGATGACTCTTTCTAATATAATAATTAATGAAACCAATAGCTATGTTAAGATGTGCAGGTTGCAACAGGACGTTTCAGGAATATTATCGTATGCCTGACAATGTAATCTTTTGCGCGGATTGTTGGAGAAGTGGGCTAGAGAAGGAAGAGCGTCGGGGTGAGACGATACGAGCTCAACTTGACCAATATTTTGCCGACAGTAGAAGGAACGAAAGAGAGATAGAGGAACTCCATGAGAAGATCAGTGCATTAAATTCAAAAATAGAATATGAGAAGGAGCGAGATGGCGGTGGTTCATATCTTGTCACAAGTATGGAATCTGACTTGAAGAATCTATATCATCGACTACATTCCCTCCAATCTAATCCTCCGCGAAGACCGTCTATTCCAAGTAGAGGTGTCAACTACTTTAGATCTGCAACGTGGATTGAGTCTACTTCTGCTGGAAATAGCGTAGATTATACTCCACCTAAAATAGCGAAATGGGATATGCCGCAGAATCATTCAATTAATCATGAAAAAGTCGGTAATATAAATTCTGATACCAAGATAGAATCTTCTAAAGTTAAAGATCTTGTTAATTGCCAAGAATCATCAGATAAGATAAAACAAGCATTTCCGGATGCTTCGGTAATGAAGTCTGGTGCAACTGACACACTGTTTGCCGGTAGAAATCTCCCTGTTTTTGTCCGCGATTACATTCTCAGACGTTTTTCTGACGAGAATGGTAACGTTGACAAAGAAGCTTTATCCAACTACTTCGATGAGAAAATGGGAGTAGAAGGTCAGATTCTCAAAAACAGGCTATTTAGCGGTAGGGAGCGAGTGAACGTAACATCTCGTGTAGTATTCAGGACAGAATTGGACAAAGGTACAGTGTGGTTTGACCTGCCCGATGCCGGGATTACTAAAGACGCACGTGTTTCACCCCAACTTATTCAAGAACAGCCGGAATGGTTTTGTGATGGTGAACATTGGGGTAATATGACGATGAGATACATAGAACCTCAAGGTAAAGAGAAAGGTCATATACTTATGACTTCCTTCAAACCCTTTGAACCATATTCAGTGAATTTGGATTACTATCTTGATGCACGTTGCAAATTCGATACAATAGAATGGATTGACACCCTTGTAAAGATAATGGGGTATAATCCCGATTCGTTTGAGAATACTGATGTGAAATTAGAACTTATCAGTCGCTTACTTCCGTTTGTTGAACCACGATTGAATATTATTGAACTTGGACCTAAAGGTACAGGTAAGTCATATCTTTATAATAATTTCAGCAAACGAGGATGGATTGTCAGTGGAGGAAAGATTACTCGTGCTAAACTCTTCTTCAATAAACAGAACCGTCAGTTCGGACTTCTGAAGCATTATGATACGCTCGCTATTGATGAGATAGCATCTTTCTCTTTTGAAAATCCGGCTGAAATGCAGTCCATATTCAAGTCTTATTTAGAAGATGGAAGAGCAACGGTAGACAATACTGTGTTTCAATCAGATTGTGGTTTGACCCTGATGGGAAATATTCCGGTTGATGGAGAGACTCGACAACCTATCGATTCTGCCTATTACAAAATCCTTCCCGCAATGCTTCAGGAATCGGCCACTCTTGACCGCTTTCATGGATTTATAGAAGGTTGGAAACTTCCTCGCCTTGAATCAGGGACAATTCTTAATGGATGGACACTGGATGCGGAGTATTTCTCCAATATACTTCATCTACTACGCACCCGAACAGAATATGCTTCAATTTTTAATGAATTGATTGAGGAATCTTCAAGCGATATAAGAGACCGGAAAGCAGTAAAGCGTCTTTCAACAGCATACCACAAACTACTCTTCCCTCAAATACGGAATCTGAATGATTTGAGCGATGAAACGTTTGAACGCTTCAAAGCTACATATAAGAAATATTGCTTAGATCCAGCTATATCACGTCGTGGCATTATCCGTAAGCAATGCCACGCCATCGATAATGAATTTTTATCTGAAATGCCGGATTTCAAACTTCGTTAATTGATTCTTAATATGATTCGGAATTTAAAATTCTATATTTCAACATTAATATTGTTAAGTTGTGTGCCATATATTATGGCGTATGATCCGAATGACTTAGTTGGCTCAGCCTTTGAATTTGGAGATGTTGACGAGCGGTATTTTATGTCATATTTTCAGGACGGAAATATTATTACATTTTGCATTGGAATTGTTTGTGCCATAATATTTACTATGTTACGCAAAAAAACTCCTCCAGTTTTACGTGCCATCTTTGTAACGTTTACTTTAACTCTCATTGTGTTGCCGCTATATTTGATGATAATTGGCGAAGGCTATAGTGGTTTTCTACTCATATTTATTTTCAGCTTTTGTTTTGGATTTTTAGGATTATTTATAATATTATCCATTGTGCTGATTTATTGGATAGTAACCCTTTTTAAGCTTAAAAACTTAAAACAATCAGGTAAAGCTGTTTGGAATCTTCTTATAAAAGGTGTAGGAACGGTGCCATTAACATACGTCTTTGCTTTTGGAGTATTTGGGCTTATAAATCTACTTGCACAAGATTGGAATCTCACTCAGTGTGAGAAGTATGTTCAATCTCAGTACACAGATTATGATGATATTGCGCCATTAATGCTTCGATGGGAGGCGGAGCACACACTTCAATGGGGAGAGAAAGCAAAGCGCAAAAAAGAGGTATATGATGAAAACCATAATATAGATTTCGTTGATATTGAACAGAAGGTCAAGCCGGATGACAGTTCAGAAATACTCTGTGGATTATTATGGAAACCTGATAGTTTCAAGCATCCGTTCAATGTTTTAAAGCAACGCGGATGGATAATTTTACACGGTGAATCGAAGGCACGATTATTTATCAGTCCAGATAAGACAAAGGGATATATTCAGGCTAAAACAAGAGGTAACATCAATGTTCTAGAGTTCCATTATTACTTTCCGCAAGTTTCTATAGCAAATATTACATCTTTTCACGATATCGAGAGTTATAATAATGTAATTGTTATTACTACAGAGGCTAACGATACTACAAAATTATATTTGAGAGAATTAAACTTATTTAATAATAAGTTCATAAGTCTTAAAGATTCAATTCTCGCACTGCCAGATTCTGAAATAACTAACATAGTTCCTCCGAATTATGGGACATATACCTTGAGCGAAGATTATTATGATGAAACAGAGGTGTTGCGGTTTCCTACTGACACCATTAGCCAAATCGTGTATGAGGGCGAGATAATACGAGTGCGGTTTAAAAATCCTGAAGCAAAGGACAAGGTTTATACGCATAATTGTATGATATTTGTCAATATTGACTTTGAAAGCGGAGAAACAAGATTACGTCGGTTTTAAATAACCGACTTTCAAATGTATCATAATAAAGATTTATGGTCAAGAAAGATTTCTTAATTTGGATGTTAATATTGACTATTGTCATAGTATTGACAATCCCATATGCATGGTATCTTCTTAAAGTGATATTTGCCGGAGGGAACATTCTGCACCAACTTGAAATATTCAAATGGGTTACAATTGGATTTGTGGTATTTGCCATTCTAAGAAGATACATAAAAGGCAATCTTGAGTTTGCAGAGACTTTTTCCCATGAATTGACCCATACCATTTTTGCTTTCCTTTTCAATTTGAAAGTTGTTGAATTTCATACCAATCAAGGGACCGGGTATATGATGGCAACCCAAAGAAATGTATACAAAGGCGTTCCTATATCTCTTGCACCTTATTGTTTCCCGCTATTCACGTTTATTTTGCTATCATTCCGTTGGATGATGAATTTTCATGGTGTTTGGATATTTGACATGATTATAGGATGTACGTTGTGCTTCCATTTCTATTGTTTTAAGACACAGATAGGAAATCACCAGACAGATATTAATCAGTATCCATTGTTACTTTCGTATTCATACATCCTAACGTCATGGTTACTTGTGTTCTGTCTGATAATTCCTGCATTCTTCCCAAATATGAATGGTCATGGTACAGTAGAGCCAATGTATAATTATGGTGTGTTCAGTTCAATATATAGGCTTTTAGAGTCTTGGTGGAGTAACTTTTGTGATATTCTGCACCTCAAACTTTAACTCTAGTCGCTAATTTAGTTTATGGAACTTCGGACAATCTCACTATTATTTTTCTTTATTCTCTTTTGTACGAATATCTTTAGCCAGTCAATTACATTGACCGCAAATGATAATCACGTAATTGTTGATAAGGTCGGCACAGTTACATTTTCAGGTCCCGGCATCACTTTAGAGGAAATAGCAAAGCAAGAAAACTTAACACACGTTTCAGGAAGGACATATCGCTCTGCAATCATCTATGATATTGCCTTTTCTAACGGATTGGTCAGTTCAAGGGGTAAGATTTTCAATTGTACAGACAAAGAAGTTACTGTGAATTGTACTTTCTATAAAGGAAACAGTCTTATCGTGACTCATAAAATTGAAGTCAAACCTCGAACATTCAGTCGGATGTTACCTGACGGATTCTCTATGTCTTCAATTAAAAACTGTAATAAGATTGTTTGTAGTGAAACAGGGATAAGCGTAGGAAAACCCCAAAATTACTCCCGACATTCGGAACAAAGCTACTCCAAATCAGACAATGCCATTTCCAATACTAATTCCAAATCATATTTCAGTAAGAAAACTTCCTTCTACGGAGAAGATGCGAATAATCGCTTAGGGGCTATATATTATCCAAATGGAACTTGTTATCTTGATGGCTATATTCGTGATGATGAAAGTTGGATAAGAGGCACCTCAGAAGGACGTTATTATATTAAGAATAGCACATTATACGTTACTTGGGATGAGTGGATTAATGAAAGCTATAAGTTGGAAAACAATCAATACAAGAATGATGGGGTTCTTTTTATGCTAAAGAAATAATCATTTGCATAGTATTCAATTAATATTATCTTTTGAATCTACATTTTCCCAATATGCTTATACCACTTTTTGAATGGCCTCGTGGGCTTGGTATGCTTGGAGCAGCCGTAATGGAATATGTGACTTCCCGTGCAACTATGTCTTTTGTATTCGCTCTATTGGCTGATATGAAAGTTTTTATAACTTTGCATTCGAGTGTTGCCAAAGTATACCAATAAATGTTTGGTAACTTTGGTCGTAAAAGCAACAGATAAAAATTAT
This sequence comes from uncultured Prevotella sp., assembly GCA_947174835.1. Lineage (GTDB taxonomy): Bacteria > Bacteroidota > Bacteroidia > Bacteroidales > Bacteroidaceae > Prevotella. Next base: position 2 of record CAMWKM010000041.1, on the reverse strand, counting down.
AT
>CAMWKM010000040.1 GCA_947174835.1 uncultured Prevotella sp. | reverse complement strand
GGGAAGGAGGAGGGGATGGGGAGGACAGCCGTTACGGTGCATTCTGTTTGTTGTGTGAGGCTCTGGAGAATGCTATTGGGAAGACTCAGGAGGACGAGGGACTCCGAGATGACTGCATATCAGATTGACAAAACGCTCACCGAATAGCATCTTCTTATGCTCACCAATACCGTATGCATTCCCGAATTGTAATAAATTTACAGGTTTCTCTTGAACTAATGAGTGTAAAGATTTATCAGAAAGAACGATGTAGGCAGGCTTGCCTAATTCTTCTGCTATGGTTCTGCGCAGGACTCTGAGTTTTTCAAACAGTTGCTGGTCTTCAGAAGGTGCATTGGCAGAAACTTCTTGAAGGCTGATCGTGGTTTTCCGTTTCTTGACGCGCAGGTCCTCTCTGACTATGACGGATAATTGCGCTTGCCTACGACCCCAAAGGACATCCTCGCCCATTGGGGTTATTTTGAGATGATTGTCTTCGTTATAGGCTATCTCAATATAGCCCATTTGCAACATCTGCAAGAGGTACATGTGCCAGTCGCCGGCAGGGATGTCACGTCCTGCTCCAAAAGTTTTCAGATTGTTGTAGCCCTTTGCAATGACCGTAGCGGAAAAACTGCCTTTTAGGATATCCGTCGTCAATATGAAACCTGTTTGCTCGTTCGTCCGTTTGATGGCAGACAGGGCTTTTTGAACAATCGTGGTGCCGTCGAAAAGTTGTGGGGGATTTTTGCAAACATCACAATTGCCACAATGGCAGTCATTGGTTTCACCAAAATAATTGAGTAGAATACGCCTGCGGCAAAGCTGAGCCTCGGCATATTCCTGCATACGTTTCAGCTTTTCAATATTGATGTCGCGTTGTCCGCTTTCTTCAGCAAATTTGCGAAGCGTAATCAAATCCTGTATGTTGTAAAACAAGATAGTCTCTGTAGGTAATCCGTCTCTTCCTCCACGGCCTATTTCTTGATAATAACTCTCAATGCTCTTGGGCAGGTTGTTGTGTATGACAAAACGAATATTGCTCTTGTCAATGCCCATTCCAAAAGCAATCGTGGCACAGATAACGTGGATGCGATCGTTGATAAAATCATTTTGTACGCGAGTACGTTCCTCATGCGACAAGCCTGCATGGTAAATGCCTACGGAGACACCATGCACCTTCAAGTCGGCAGCCAGGTCTTCCGTTCCTTTCCTTGACAGGCAGTAGATGATGCCACTTTCTTCCTTATGGCGTGCTATCACCTCTAATATCGTATATAGTCGTTCACGCTTTCGATAGGCTTTACGGACATCGAGACTTAGATTCGGACGGTCGAAACTGCTCACAAAGACGCGTGGTTGATGAAGGCGCAATTGTTCAATAATATCCGCCTTTGTCACTTTGTCTGCCGTTGCGGTTAATGCCATGATGGGTATCGTAGGGAACAGATCTTTCAAAGTACCCAGCTGAGTGTATTCCGGTCGGAAGTCATGTCCCCATTGCGACACACAATGTGCCTCGTCAATCGCAACCATCGCCACTTTGACGTTTTGCTGCAACCAAGGAATCTCCAACATAAGTCGTTCGGGAGAAATATACAGAATCTTGAGTTCACCGCGCAGACAACGCTCCCGAATAGCCCTGTTGACGTATTCCTCATTGCTGCTATTCAGTGCTTCGGCATCAATTCCATTTGCCTGAAGAGCGTCCACTTGATCCTTCATCAATGAGATAAGCGGTGAGACGACGATAACCGTCCCTTCCAACATTAAGGCTGGAATCTGGTAACAAATAGATTTTCCACCGCCTGTAGGCATCAATACGAGTGCGTCACCCCCAGATACCACATGATCGATAATCTCCTTCTGGAGTGGGCGAAACGAGTCGTAGCCATATACCAACTTTAGAAATTGATGTGCTTTGTCCATTTGTCTATCTATCTTTCTTTCTTTTTTAAATAAAACCATTCGTCATAATGTCTATGAAAGCAATGGCTTCAGAGAAACTTTTTATATTTTGATTTTCTTATTCCGAATTGGGGTACCTGATATATAGGCCGTCTAAAACAATGTGTACTTACTGTCTGTAACCCCTGAATCTGCTACCCCAGTTCAGATTAATCAAGATTGTTCATTTGAAAAACGAGAGTCTTTTTTCATCAATTCAAAGAATGGCAAGTCTCTTATACCATCTATTCTATAGCCAATTTTGCAGACACTCTCAAAAAGTTTAGCCTTGTTGATAAAGTCCATATATCGATCTCCATTTGTATCACTAGCTCCGAAGATGCTGGCAATTTCAGCTTTACTTATTGAATTTACATGATGAATTACCCAACTAAGTACAAACTGAGAATAATCTTCTTTTGAAGTTTTGAAATCGCTTATATTCTGGGTTGAGAGAATCATGCCGACTCCAAACATACGACCTTCGCTGATAATACTTCGGAAAGAATTGAAATCTTTCTTCAGGAATTGGTGTGCTTCATCCACCATAATCATTGCTCTCAATTCACGGAAGCCATCCTTCTGCTTACTGCCTCCCAGCTGTCTCATTTCAGCATAGAAGAGATCAAGTATCAAAGACACAATTACTTTCTTTGTGTCATCTGGATAGAGTGTGAGGTCAATCACACGAACACTGTTGAGCCATTCAAAGAGTGATACACAATTGCTGTTATCTGTTGTAAAGATGGTGTAATCACGTAGTTTATCAAAAAGAGCAAATGCCTTATCGTTAGCATCGTATGTTTCAAAATACTTCTCAATCACCTGCTCCATCGTAGGTACTGGATTCTCCCACGAACTTGGATCTTTCGTAATACCTGCATCCTTGTATGTGTCAATAATTACCTGCTTGATGTTGTTTTGTTGCTTCAATCCCAACCCGTATGCCTTTGCAAACGAATCGGCTATTCTGTCTGCGGTAATAGCAGGAAGATTCATACCTTCCACTTCATCATTTACCACCAACTTCAGAGGATTAAACGGATAGTTGAACTTGTAGCAAGTACCACCAACAGCATTCAGGAACTCTTTATCCTTGTAGTCGCCTTTGTAGTCAAATACGAGTATTCCCACAGGCTTACCTCCAACATTGTTCACTCCCTCTTTGGCGAACTGTGCAATTACCGAACGAGCAAACTGGGTCTTACCAGTTCCCATCGTACCGATAACACCCATATTAGGATGGGACACCATCTTTGTGTTATTAGGTTCGAATACCACCTCACGATGACCTGACTGTGTATGTCCGACTAGTATTTTAATGCTATGAGAAGTTTTGTCTTGGATCACAGGTTCTGTCTTTGGTTTTTCTTTATGCTCAACAGCCGAGGATTGCTCAGTAGTTGTTGCACTATCACTGTCGCCAATTGCAATTGTCGAATTGCCCTTGCTTTCAATTTCATCGGTTGCGACCGACGAATTCGCTTTGATATCAGCAGTCACCTCTTCATCCTCTATCTCAGTTAGTTCAATTGGAGATTCTGCGTCTTCGGCAGGAGCAATTGCTACAGGATTATCAATAGCATTCAGCGTATCAGAATCAATCATAATCAAATCAGTTTCAAGGAACTTTATGTGATTATTCTCTGGTTCCGCAACAAACTGGAAACATTCCTGTTCTGAGAAATGAACCTCGCAAACAGGCACATTATCTACGAGTGATGTTGAAATGCTATGTGTCGCATGACTATAAAATGACACGATAGCAGCACTACCCATTTCCTTAACAGGTAGTTTCTCTTTCAACGTGTATTTCAGATTCAGAAGCTCAAACCGGAACTTTTCAATCTCCTGATACTCTTCGTTCGTCAGCAGATTATTTGCATTCAACTTCTCCGCATTCGTCAGGAATTGAGATGCAAAGAATGTGCGGTAAATGTTCTTGGTGAAGTTTGCCTCTCCAAACAAATGTTCCTTCAATTGGAGGAAGGTTTGGCTTACCTGTTTACCTGCTTTGCCAGCCATCGAACTGTTCTTTGAGAATTTCACCTCAACAGGATAGAGATACAACTGAATGTCGTTCTCGTCTGTTGCATCAAGACCAATCATGAGTAAGTCATCAGACATAGCGCCCTTAGCACCCAAGCTCTTCTTTGTAAAGATGTATTCCTGAGGCAACCCTATGGAACCTGTTACACGCAGAATCTCTTCAAGCGAGACAGGAATCCAATGAACATTCTTGTTACGGCTCATGAATCGTAACATGACAATACTTGCTGCTACGATACTCATCTTCTCGCGTATCTGATCCTCGCTCTTCTTGACAATATCAAGCATCCAACTACCATTAAGACAGTTGAAGTAATCCATCATCGTTTCGTTGAAATGCTGGAATCGTTCTTCCGATAAGGCATACTTCTCATACGATTTACGCAACATATTCTCATACTGATCCACATGCTTTGTTACCGTAATGCTATCGTATTTGGCATTAATAGTGTATTGGTCGGTATAATGAACAACGTACAGGTTCTGCTTGTAGAAGAAGTTAATGTCCACCTCTGGATTAATGAAAGTCACCCAGTTGGCATTGTCGTATATTGATTGGAGCAAATCAGATTTACTGAACTTGTATCTTTTAGCAACACAGGTATTATTACTGAATACACTACTGCCTTCATGCTTTTCATTTGCATAAAGAGTATTCAAGGCTGTTGTCATAGGATAAAGGTAACCTTGTTGTTCCTTAATACCATTTGTTCCATATCCAATAATATACGCCCCCATCTTATTGTATGTAGATGGGATTGAAATCAATCCATTAAAAGATAATTCAGTGCGGAGTTCTGATGTGACTTGTCTTATGAACTCTGTACCCGTGTCCATCTGATAAAATGCTATATGGGAATATCCAATCTGTCCATTGGTCGGACTCAATGCATGTTTATAGAAAGATACACGAGTAAATAACTGGTGTATTATTTCCTGACTTGTGTATTCACCCTTTAATTCCAATTTCAAATTCAAGGATTCAAGTTCGCGTGTAATAGCGTCAATTGAGTCAAGACGATTTACTTTCTCAAAGAATGTCTCTTCCATAAGATTGTCAACGTATTCATGGAGTTCTATTTTCTGGACACCATCAGAATACTGTTTTCTTATGAATTCTACCACACCCTTTATTACATTTGTATCATCAGCAATGCCTATAGTACTAATAATGATTGGACAATCTTTATCCTGGAAAAGGTACTTGAAGTGCTTAATGAAAGCCTCCATTTTTGTCCAAACCATCTTTGTGGTAATATCATTCGTACGTTCTTGAGGCTTGCAGCCTATACTTTCATAGCTTAACCAGTTGTGGATCTCTCCAATTTCCTTATCTGTATAAGGACGTTTAGGTGAGTCATTGAAGTAGATGTATGGGATAAGATAGAAAGGTGACAGAAGTTTCTTTGCAAAAGCAGATTCTTCTTTGTCATCATATTGATTATCGTATTCAAGCGCATATGCAACAAGCAAAGGATGGAATGGCGATAAATACAACCTTTCCCATGAAGATACTATTCCTAACTTTGTTAGATAGTACTCTTCTTTGAATAAGCATCTACTATTTGGGATGCTATTAATAGAGGAAACAACAGCGTTCCAGTAGTTCTGATACAAAACGCGCAATTCGTCATTCATCTTGCAAAGAGATGGAATGGTATTGTGGCTGTTGTAGTACGCAAATATCTGGGTTAATGTGTTTTGTACACAAATGGGCAGTTCAAGAATTTCGTATTCAGGTTCGTATGCGCCAGTTAACTCATTATATGCATAATTTATATGAGAGCAACCGTTTTTAATAAACGCTTCCTCCCAATTTAGATACTTCTTCCAATAAGAACAAACAGGACGAGGGGTACCATCAACCATAACCTCTCCACCTTCATATGTTCCTTTTTCTATTGTTCCAGGTCGAGCTGGCGGAACTGGTTTTGCAATATTCAGCTTAAGTACAAACTTAACCTCCTTGTCACCAAAGTTAACAAAGAAATCAATCCGATCATTCTCATCATCAGCAACAACAGGTACTTCTAATTTTGCATTATCTGTCCAAACTACCTTGTTGTCAAGCGGAATAGACAATAGTTCGTCACCATTACCAAATGTCAGAACATCGGCTTCGCCTGGTACGACAACAACTATTTCACCTTTTTTGTTTATAGAAAAGCATTCTTCAATATCTTTGAAAAAACTCTTGTTGCATGGCAGTTTAATCATAAAGAAATCATGGTGATTGTCATTCAAACCAATTGATTGCTTGATAAGCGCATCTCCAACAGTCACCTTCAGTACCTGACCTTGGGTTTGACACACATCAGAGGAGACCTTCTTAATTTCTTTATTGAAGGTTATCTTAACTTGTTGTCCTACTGATTCTGTTTGGTCACAGATTACCACATAAGAGGTTGACTTCTTCTTATTCCCTTTAGTGAACGAAATCATTGAAGTCAACAAACCTTCTGAGGGTAGTTCTATATTCAAAAGTTCCAAGTTTGCTGTGGCAGCTTTCCTTTTTATACTATCAAGAAATTCTTGGAAATCAATATTTCTCCAAGAATCAGCATTGGCAACAACCTTCTTGGACAGTTTTTCGTCAAGGAATCTCTGTAATAGTTTGAACTTATCCGTGTTATCATCTTCATTCATGATGTCACGAATCTTCCTGTATATTTCGTGGTTCTTTTCAACACGATTTTCTATTTCAGTATCAGAGGGTTTGAATGTACCATCATATACAGCCTTGTCGTTAAAGAAATCTAAGTCATTGTAATGTCCCTTTAATGTTTGATCTGCTAATACGCTGAGTGCGTGACCAAAGTCAAAGAGATTACATGTTCCATCAGCTATGTACTCAGAAATTTTATTAAGATGTTTATTCAGATATTTACGTTCAAGATCCTTTGAGATAACATCCTCTGCTTTCTCGTGAATGTCTCGTATGATATAACTTGAATGCAGTGGACCACCTATTGCCTGCAAATCTTGACATGCAGTTATGATAGATGACAATATACTATCTGAAAGAATATAGATGACGCCAAAGTTCTCATATTTTCCACCTGTTACTCCTACAGAATTTCTGATAGTTGTAAGATAGTCTTCCGTTGAGGTCTTATCGTACCCAATGATAATTGATGAAGAAGTTGTTGAAGGTTTGATTACGTGTGTGTCATATGACTCCTCTATCACCGAAGAGTCATTGCCTTGATAGATTCCAGAAATGGTAATCTTATCACACGCATCATTCAATGCCTGTATTAACATGTTCCGATGCTCCTCGTTCTCTACAATCATGAAGTATCGGCTTCCCTTCTGCAATGGATATTTTTTGAAATAACCAATCAGAAGCTCATTTACTATGTAATTATAAAATGACTGTGACATATTGTGCTTCACCGGAATCACTCTTCCTGTCTAATAGGTTCAACTTCAATAAATACTCCTCAATTGCTAAACGGCTACCTCTGTTGAAGTATATACCATAGCTATTGAATAGTTTATACAGGTCTTCCAACTTTGTTTTCTTACTCTTTGTGAACAATGCCACAAGAAATGTAAGCATTTCATTATCAAGAACAAGAACAAAATTACCTCTTCTGCTCTGCAGAAATCTTACGCTTAATAAGTCTATCACCTTTTTTCTCATACGAGATATGTAACTCGGAGATTGAAGGCCTGTACATAGGTGTTCAAGGGTAGAAATGAACTCATCATAAGAATGCACGTCAATTTCTATTTCTTCAATTGACCCACTTTCACTTGTTCGTCTATTGAACACCTCTCTTTTCTCTTCTTGGTATTTAGAGAGGAGTTCATTGCACAATTCGCGGTTATCTTCGAAGTCTGTTTCATTCAACTTCTCGTGTATATTGTTGTAGAAACCGATATTGCCTCCCAATACACTATTAAGAATGTCGAGTGCTTGTGACTTTCCGTATAAATTATCAAGTGAAGACTTTGGTATTTTGTATGACCATCCTCTAACAACAGCATCATGATTGACTGATGCACGTTCGGAATTCAATATGAAGTAGAAAGGAGCAGGAACATCTTCATTTTGTTTGTCTTTGGCAGTAATTCTTACTATTGCCTGTGTTACAGCATAACATGCGTAGAAATGAAGAAGTAGATGAAGGTATTTTACCTTCACAGATTCTTCTTGTTCAAGCATCCAAATGAGATCTTCCTCAAACGATTTCTTTATATATGGAAGAACGATGTAGTCACGTTCTTTTGATTCGTCTGAATTTCCTCCAAATGGAGCCAATGCTTCCTGGAGAATCCTTGAAAACAAGTTCGGCGTTTCTGAATGGCCAGAATTCTGTAATTCGTCAGAAAGCATAGAATACAGATAATTAGCTAGTTTCTTTTGCCCATCATTATATTTCTTTCTGTCCTTTGTGGAAATTCGCTCATCATTGGGTACCAATGGAAGATACTTCAGAAATGCAGAATCTGTAATATTCAGATTACCATTTATAAACATGATGTCGCGCATCATACGTACAAATTCTGGGATTTGTACATTTGGCATTTGCTTTTGGTTAGTCAAATAGTCTTTTACAGGTTCAACGGCTGACTTTTCAAAATCCTCAATAGGCTTTGTTCCATCATTATCCCACAGACGGAAGAACTCGCCTGTTGTACCATGTAAACCACAATTTTTGTCGTATGCTGAAGCAGGATTAGAATTAAAGGGAAGTAACTTAATTCCTTCCTGCCAATTATCTATGAACTTACCACTTTGGTGATAATGTTCGTTATATGCTTCTATATCGATTTTCATTGTAGCTGAATATCTCCAAATGATGATTCACTTAATTCTAAAACTCCGGTGTCAGACCTTACAACCGTGATTTCCTGTTCACAGTTGCACTTTTCAACAAGCCTTCGTACAAATCTGCTGAAAGTCAGATCCTTTTCATTCTCATAGGATAAAGCAAGTTTTCCTCTATTTAATTCATTGAGATATGAATAAAGCTGGAAGTCCATTCTTAACGATACAGGCTTATCTGGAAACTTCCATGACATATCGAATCTCATAAGGAACTCGTTCTTATATGATTCTGAATGATATGATTTTATTGGCTCTGGTTTAAGTTGTAAACTGCCAAATAATCTATAGCGACCACCTTGTATGTTCAACGGAACCATATTACTCTTCTCGTAATAAGAACCATAATGACGAGGAATGGCTTTTGCCACAACATCATAAATCTCTTTCATCTTGTGGACATCTTTGTTGAAGATGCCTTTGAGTAACGTAAGATATGATTTATAGACTTCACTTTCTGTGTGGTAAGAAATAAGGTGTTTTAATCTAAATACAAACTTGGTCGTCCGTTCAATATCTCTGCCATTATTTGTATAAAATTCATTTGTACGTTTTAACAATTCAACTGGAAGCTCAGATGTTTGTTGCTTGGTCAAATATGTGGGAGGTATTGAATATGAAGTAAACAATACAGAAAGCTGTTTATCGTGTTCTGTGCTGCTTTGCTTAAGGGGATCAAGCTTGCTAATTGCCTTTTGAATCATATTCTCACTACCACAGTAAAGAAGAGACGGAAGCAATGCCTCGAAAAAATCCTTCTTCTCCTTATACTCATCATAATGAGGATAAACGATAATCGAATAGAGAAAATCCAGAAACTCTCTCGGTGTAATGATAAGTTTGTATCTTACTATAGCTTCAATTATTGTTTGTACAATTGTATTTCGCACATTAGGAATACGAAGCAGTTCGTAGTTCAGTATAATAGGGTCTTTGGGGCTGACTCCACCTGCTATGTCCGCTGTATATGCTGCATAAAAAGGATTGTCGATTGTCTCAGTAACAACCTTATCCATAATTTTTGATAAGAAATCAGATGCAACAGGAATATCAGACGAACTATCAGTATAAAACTCAAACACCTGTTCATCGGTAAACAAAATAACCTTAACTCTTTCTGTATTTATTGGTGGAGTTGTGTCATCATCGTCAAAAATGGGCAAACTTGAGTTTACAATCTCTTCATAATCCGTCTTGAATTCCTTATCGTCAATGAGAGCGTTAAGTTTGCCAAGATTTATAGCAAGGACGAGCTTCTTGCTGGTTTTATAAAGATTTTCGTCTTTGTATTCAACAAGAGCTTCTTTCAGTGTGTCTATTGCAGTCTTCTTTGGGGAACTACTTGCGGTAGCATCATTATAGAAACTCCCATTACCCCAATCTGACATCTGTTTAATACGACTGATAAGGTGAGATTTTCCATCACCTGCACTTCCAACCAAGAGGACAATGCCACCTCCAGCTTTGTCTATTTCATCCATCTTCTCCATTAATTTGGATTCTATGGGACGATCAACGTGCATATACTCATCCCAGTTGGTAAATGCCTTACCATTCTGAACAGAATCAACAGAGTGCTGACTCAAATGAAGAAATGTTTCTTTTAATTGTGATGCTGCCATATCTGTTTCTTTTATTCCCAAAGCTTGGGATTTACAAGGTTCGCCATTTTATAGTTAAACATTTCCAGGAGTTCTTCTTTATGTTCTGAAAACTTTTCGAGAGTTCTTACTACTGTTTGTAAAGGTAGGCACATTTTTACTTGACCTTCGCTTTCACCATAGTAACCTTTTTTGTAATCTTCTTCAAATTCCTCGTATGTTTTTAGCTGAGGTCTGTCTGTATTATGAAGGGTATGCTCTTCCCAATACGATTGATTTCGGTACGCAAATTCCCAGAAGGACATCTTTTTATAGAATTGCTGTTGGTTACACCAACGAGCTATCTGGATATAGAGATTTGAAATTTCATATTTTCGATAATCTTCATGCCGCATAACATAACCAACACATCCGTATGACATTAACACCTTAATACGCTGAAACAGTTCCCAAATGTCTTGGTAAAATCTCTGATGACTATGCTCTTTTAACTTGAATCCACAGAAAAGATAAAATTTAGTACCTTTCTTCGGATTATAACGCTTCCATATCTTTAATGCTTGCTCTATCAATTCACGGTCTTTCCAATTATCGAATGCAAATATGAAGTCTCCATGGTACTTTGACTTTGAAAGCATCTCTGCCATCAGTTCGCCATCTGGACTTTGGGCCAACATTCTCTCATCAAGCCCTTGTCGGAACTGGAATGGTCGTTTGGAATCAATCAATTCTTGTAATAATGGTTTCCATAAAGAACTATCCGCAGCAAGGAAGTTGTCATCCCACAAGTAGATGTATGGTCGAACGAGTTTTCCCTTTTCGTCTCTTTCATTATCAAGAAACCATTCTAATTTTGAGTAGCGACAAACTCTATTTTCCAATTTGTTAACACAAAAAGGGCAATGACGAGTACATCCACGAGTCAAGAAACCAATGGAGTATTTCAGATAATCCTTATACTTGTCTCGCTTAAATCCTTTAGCAACTTGTTGGTCTATAAACACATCGTACAAATGGTAATACGGCATCTGGCGAGCCATACAGATTCCATATTCTTTTCCACCATGATAGTTCTTTAACGTGTTTAGATATTCGTCATGCTCTAATTGATACATATCCTCTTCACGTTTCCTACGATATTCTGCGATTGAGCCCTTATTTGCATAGAAACCAGTACCTCCAACATGGAATTTTGCTTCATCTGCCGTTCCGATAACTTTTACATAAAACTCTGGAAGTTTAGTAAAAGTAAAGACACGAGAAAGGAATATATGATCGTACCTGCTAACATCTGCTTTAGAATCCAAAATAAGTTCAAAAAGTATATGATTGTCAAATAAGTAACCCGCTATCTTCAAAAGGACAAGATTTGGATGACGTGTACCATTATCAAGAAGGTCTGCATCACATAATCCTATACATTTATACATTGGAGGTACTCTAAGAACTTTCATCATAGTATTCTTTTCATCGTGCAATAAGCACACATTCTTTATCGCAAGGTGCTATGCATAGCAGTAATTCATTGCCTACAAGAATCAATAAGTCTTTGCTCTTTGACCATTTTACTAGGTCTTCAAAAACTATAGAATTATTGATGTCTGGATTGAACATTTGACACTCTTTTGCATTTGCAATGACTGAGAGCATTTGGTTATTCTTTATCTCATACTCCTCTTGCTCTTCGTTTGTAAACTCATATTCTTCAGTATGTGAGAACTCTATGAGCGAGTCGCACATTTGCCAAGCAACCTCATGTTTTTTGACGTACTCAACCAATTGCTGAACAGGGATGTTTATTTTATTGTCGTTCATATTCTGTTTCTTTCTATTTTCTAATGTTTATACCGATGGCGTGATGAGCAGTCGCCAAGTGCCGCCTTTCTCTGTTCGTTGTATGTAGCCTTTTGTGGTCAATTGCTTCAGTTGTTTATTTACGGCTGCAACATTGATGCCCACTTCTTCTGATAGTTTCTGTATGGTAATGTCAGGAACTGCAGACATAAGATTGAGAATCTTGCTTGTCGAGTCACTGCGGAAGTTGATGCGTTCACCGTCAAACCACCATACATTGTCACCGCGTTCTGTGAGGAAACGGATGTTGTAGGTGACCTCTTCGACAAATAGATTTGTAAAGTAGGTCAGGAACTGCTGTATATCCCTTTTGGAGGCATGGGCACCGAGTGATGGAGTTGCTCCTACGGTGAGGTCTGTTTTGTGTAGAGCCTCGAGGTAATCATTCTTTTTGCGACTGCGTACCACAATCATCGGATAGCCATGACGCGAGAGAATGTAGTTGACCATCAGACGGGCAATGCGTCCGTTGCCATCCTCAAACGGATGAATACGGATATAGCGGTAATGGAATATGGCAGCAAGCTCTATTGGCGTGAACTTGCCTGATTGCTCCGCATCATTATACCAATCCACAAGGTCGGTCATCATGGCAGGCGTCTCTTCGGGTGATGCGTATTCAAAGCGGTCTCCATATCGTGTAATGACGCTATTAGGGCGTGTCTTATACTGTCCTGCATGAATCGTATAGCTTGTTATCTGTCCCCCTGGCAGATTGTGATAGACGGTATAGTCTTCGCGAAGCAAAGTCTTATGGAGTGTGCGGATAAAGTTCTGGGTAAGCGGTACATCCTTCAGACCAGCTTCCTCGGTCATCATCTTCAGTCCTATGTTGCTGGCAGTCATCTCTTGTACGTCCTTAGCTTCTGCCTCGCCTACAATCTTACCGAAGAGTAGAAGGATCTCCGTCTGTCCGTATGTCAGCGTATTGCCCTCTATATGATTGCTGTTATAGTTGAAGTCAATAGTAAAACGACGGCTCAGCAATTCCCAGTCTCTGTCTGAAAGAGGTTGCAGAGTTGCCCAGCGTGTCATTATATCTTGTACTTTATCCATAGATGATGTCGTTTTTGCAGTTTTTTGCGTTTAAAGGTATATGTCGTCTACCATTTTATGCTATATTCCACGTTCTGCCCAATCGCTTCTGTCCAGATTGCGATAGCCGATGGCTTCTGCGATGTGCATGGACTCAACTTTTTCTGAATCTGCGAGGTCGGCGATGGTGCGGGCGACTTTTAGGATGCGGCTGTAGGCACGGGCAGAGAGTTTGAGACGCTCCATAGCCATGCGGAGCATATCCAGCGAGGCTTCGTCGGGATTGGCAAATTCATGGAGTATCTTCTCTGTCATCATGGCATTGCAGTGGATGCCTTTGTAGTCTTTGAAACGCTCCTCTTGGATTTTGCGGGCTTTGATGACGCGCTCGCGGATGGTGGCAGAGGGTTCTCCGGGCTGCATTTTCGAGAGTTCGGCAAAAGGCACGGCCTGTATCTCGCAGTGGATGTCAATGCGGTCGAGTAGGGGACCGCTGATTTTGTTCATGTAACGCAGAATCTGTCCGGGGGTGCAGACGCAGTGGTGCAGTGGATCGCCATAGTAGCCGCAGGGACAGGGATTCATCGAGGCGATGAGCATGAACGAACAGGGATACTGAACATTGTACTTGGCGCGGCTGATGGAGATGGCACGGTCTTCGAGTGGCTGGCGTAATACCTCAAGGACGGAGCGCGATAGCTCCGGCATCTCGTCGATGAAAAGCACTCCGTTATGGGCAAGAGAAATCTCACCCGGCTGTGGGTTCTGGCCACCACCGACGAGAGCCACTTGCGAAATGGTGTGATGTGGCGACCGGAAAGGGCGCTGGCTGATGAGGCTGGTATCGCGAGGCAGCTTGCCGGCTACGGAATGAATCTGTGTGGTCTCCAGACTCTCGTGGAGCGAGAGGGGAGGGAGTATGCTGGGTAGTCGTTTGGCCAGCATCGACTTGCCGCTGCCCGGAGGGCCAATCATGATGAGGTTGTGGCCACCGGCAGCAGCCACCTCCAATGCCCGTTTCACGCTTTCTTGTCCGCGAACATCGGAAAAGTCGGACTCAAACTGGCTCTGTTGGTCATAAAATAGTTGTCGGGTGTCGATGGCAACAGGGTCGAACGATTGGCTGCCGTTGAAGAAATGGATGACGTCAAGCAATGATTCCATTCCGTAGATCTCAATATTGTTGACAACAGCTGCTTCACGTACATTCTGTCGGGGAACGATGAGACCCTTGAATTTCTCGGCACGAGCCTTGATGGCGATGGGAAGGGCTCCGCGGATGGGCAGGATATGACCGTCGAGTCCCAGTTCGCCCACCATCATATAATCGCCCAGTCGACCATAGTCCACCTTGTTGTCGGCTGCAAGGATAGCTACTGCAAGGGGGAGATCATAGCCGCTGCCTTCTTTCCGAATATCTGCAGGAGCCATGTTGATGGTGATGTCGGCCATGGGATAGCGGAATCCCAGATTGCTGAATGCAGCCCGGATGCGGTCGATACTTTCGCGGACGGACATATCGGCAAGTCCGGAGAAACGGAGGTTGTTGCCTCGAATGATGTTGACTTCGATGGTCACCGTCGTGGCCTCGAGTCCCATTACGGCAGCACAACAGGTTTTTACCAGCATAGGCTTGTATTTTTTTATTTCAGTAGTTGCTCGACTTTTTCCTTCAGCTTGTCGTTGCTCAGACTGCGTGCCAGAATGGTGCCGGTGCTATCGGTCACGATGTTGTCGGGGATATAAGCCAGTCCGAGTTGACTGATCATTGGGGATTCCCATAGCAGTCCATCGCACACGTTGGGATTGGTCAGGCTGTCCCGTTCCAGATATTGACGTCCGTCTTCGGGCGTAGCATCAACGCTGACGGAGATGATGCTCAGTCTTTTGGGATATGTTTTTTGCAGAAGACGCAGGTTTCGGAGCATTGCTTGGGAGGCATAGTTCCATGAGGCCCAAAGGCAGATGATATTGACCTCGCTTTTTAGGGTGGTGTTGCTGACCTCTCGCCCTTCGGTGTCGGTAGCCTTGAAGGCTGGCAACTTGCCTGTCGTGCGTATTTCTTTCAGTGCTTCCAACTGGTTGAGTAACTGAGCGATGGACACCTGCGAGGGCTGGGCATCGCGAATGAGGGTGCAGAGTTCGTAGGCTTTGGGATAGTCGGGTTCAACGGCCATTAGGTAATAGCGTTGCAACAGGTAGGTAGCCACAGGCGACTCCGCGTGTTTCCTGATATATGCCTCGGCCTCTTTAAGGATGTCGGGCGGCATCATGTCGTTGGTCTTCAGCCTGAAGGCAGTCATCAGTTCATTGGATTCGGAGCCTTTGACGGTCGTTGCTTTCAAGTGTGACGCATCACCGTCAATGTCGATGCTATGACCGGGTTCAGCAATGACTGGCAGTTCTGAGAAGTTGGGGAATATGAGGGTCAGTGTTGCAGCCTCGTTCAGTGCGGTTTCATAGGTGAATCGCCCGTCGATAACGTGGAGGGTGTCATTCGTTCCTTTCTCCATATTGACGAGGTAGAGTTCTGCCTGGTTCATGTTTTGGAACTTGCCGCTCAACTTAAACCGTGTGTCACTGCCGTTGCATGACAGGATCGTTAAAAGGAAAAAGGTGAAAAGACAAAAAGGTAAAAGGGAAAATATCCCTTTTACCGGTGTCTTCGTATGTTGACAATGAGACATCACGTCCATTCTTTCTTTACTTGTTCACCTTGGTCATCTCCAGATCTTTCTGGGCATAGGCTGCCAGTGATGGATCTTTGGCGATGGCGTTCTGCAGTGACTGAGCGGCAGCAGCCGTGTTGCCTGTGCGGGCATTCAGGATAGCACGCAGATAGTCGGTCATGGCATCAGCGTTCTTCACGTTCTTCAGTGTGGTCGCTGCCTGCTGATAGTTCTTGTTCAGAATCTGTGCCAGTGCTGCCGAATTGGTGGCCTTGTAGCCGAAGTCCTGTTCGGCCTGTGCATATTTGCCCTGTGCCAGATGCAGATTGCCCAGCACTTCGCCCAGTCCGTTGGCCTGTGAAGCCTTGGCGATGTATGTCTCGGCATTGAGCATATCGCCCTGTTGCAGGGCCAGCAGTCCAAGATTGGCATTGGCCTCAGGCTGGTTCTTGTCTACAGATAGTGCCTTCTCTAGCCATTGTTTGGCATCGTTGTAGTTACCCTTGGCATAGGCCAGATTGGCCATGTTGTTATAGGCGCGGGCATCTTTGGGATAGAGTTGGATGGCTTTTTTGTAGGCATTCTCGGCACTGGTGATGTCGTTTTCATAGAGTGTGGCGGCATAGAGAATCTCCTCAAGGTTGAGTTTCGAGGCATCGGCCTTCATCTGTGCCAGAATCTGCTCATCGTCACGACCTACCACCTCATAGTTAATGATCATGCGGGCACGGCGTAGTTGCGGCAGAATGCCGTCGGTCAGTTCGCGGAAGGCTGCCGAGATATTCTTGATCTGCTGTTCGCGCTCCTCGGGATCCTGATACATAGACAAAACGCGCAAGATGACATCCTTATCCTGAATGTCGCTGGCGGCAACCAACTGCTGGAAGCCTTCCCAGTCTTCGGCGGTGTATTTGGTGTCGATGGGGGCCTCGTTCTTGGTCTTTTTCATCTGTTGCTCCACGTATTCTGTAGTCACGTCCTGACGTCTGCCGGCCAAACGCTCGTTCAGGTCATAGCCGCCATCGGGTGAGGCGTATGCAGAAACCTCAATATTGTCAATCACCTTACCCTCCTGATCCTTGGCGATCTCATTTAGCAGACGTACAAATTCCTGTACGGAATTGTTTTGTAGTTCGCTCTTGCGCAATTGGGCCTGACCGATCAGGAACTTGACATTGGCTTCCTGTTTCTCCTGCGAAATGCGTTGGAAGGCATCTTCGGCCAAAGCAGCATTGGCAGAGACCAGTGTGCGCTTATAGAGTTCTGAGGTCGACAGGATGCCTGTAGCCACCTTAACCTCGGGCACCTTGACAGTCTTGTTGCCCACTTTGGCATCGAACGTCAGGTAAAGGTCACTCTGCTGCATCTCCGGTGTGTACTGGAAGTTGGTCTTCATGGTATAGCGTCCACCCATTATATAGGAAATAGTCTGGTCGTTGCCCAGCACCTTCTCGCCTTGGAATGTAGCACTTTCACCGTAGACTACCTTCTGGCCATTTATGGTCTGTGAGCGCAATTGTGGGATAACCTTCACCACTGCCTTCTTCTTCATATACTTCTCAGGGAACATACCGTTGATGGTAGCCGGCACCTGACCGGCCTCTGTCTCCAGAGGGTTGGGCGTTACATTAAAATTGTCTGCCGAAAGAGCACCGAGCTTTCCCGAACACGAAGTAAGCAACCCTGCGGCTGCCAACAATAAAAACAATCCGTTCTTTTTCATAAATTTATCTGAAGTTTCATTACTAATTCTTCTGCAAAGATACTCATATTAATTAGTAACTCTTCCGAAAATGTACTTTTTTTTTGTTTTATTAAATGTTTTCCCGTTTCTTGTTATTGGTGCATTTGCATATTAGGCCAAGAAATGTCTGTCCATACGGCATTGAGACAGGATAAACACCAAAAAAGTTCGATTAATCTGGAGTGCCGCGAGCGGGACTCGAACCCGCACAACCATTACTGGTCAAGGGATTTTAAGTCCCTCGTGTCTACCATTCCACCATCACGGCAACAACCTTCGGGATTCCGAAAGCGGTTGCAAAGATACGGCTATTTCTCGGAATAGCCAAATCTTTTGCCAACTTTTTTCCTGTCGGCCTGTTTAGTTGTTCACAATAAGTCGGCCATTCTGCTGATTGTAGACCACACGTCGGTACTGCGTAAGGGCATGGCCCCGGTCTCCGCTCTTTATATAACTATACTCGCTATAGATATCGTAGATACGGTGGCATTTGGCACATTGCACCTCCTGCGCTTTGGCTCCCCATTTCAGTTCGTAGTTGTTGTCGCAGTTAGGGCATTGCAGGTCGTAGGCACAGAGTACGCCATTGTAGGTACGGCCGATGATAAGCCCCTGTTTATGCCCCATGTTCGCATAGCTGATGCGCTCGTTGCCGATGGCTGTCATCATCGTGAGATCAAGATCGGTCTTACTGTAAGAGCCTTGGTTGGGATTCAACTTGAGATGATATACGCCATTTTCGAGCACAGCCTTGACGATACAGAAATCGCCTCCTGTTCCACCGATGGCACGGGTGAGTGCACTGGTCGGGTAGAGGTTGGCCTGAAACACGAAACTGCAATAGGCCGAGCTATACTGGTTATCGGTCTCGCAAGCTGCGAGCGGCAGCCATAGTATGAGCAGGATCAGTCGTCGCATGAGCCCAGAAGTGTTTTCTCTGCCTGTTCTACCCGCTCGAATCCAAAACCGTTAAGCGTCTGTTGCATCAGCATCTCAATGCGGTCGTTGCACAGGTTGCCGATGCTACCCTCATGGGTGTGGTGAATATTCTTGTTGGGTGTGAAGCAGCCGGCCTCAATGTCGAGTCCTACTTTCTTGTAGGCATCGCGGAAGGGCATACCTTCGGCTGCTAAGCGGTTCACTTCTTCTACGCTGAACATCGGGTCATAGCGCGAATCATCGAGGATATGGTCGTTCACTTCTATCTTATTGATGATATAGGCCGTCATGCGCAGGCAGTCGAGCAGTTCGTCGAAAGCAGGCAAGAAGACTTCCTTGATGATTTGCAAGTCGCGGAAATAGCCTACAGGCAGGTTGTTCATCATCAGCGTGATTTGCTGGGGCAGGCTCTGCAACTTGTTCGACTTCGAACGGATAAGCTCGAACACATCTGGGTTTTTCTTGTGTGGCATAATGCTCGACCCTGTGGTACATTCCTTCGGCAGTTTGACGAAACCAAAGTTCTGACAGTTGAACATACAGGCATCGAAGGCCAGTTTAGCCATCGTGCCGGCGATGGTGGCGATGGCGAAGCCCACATTGCGCTCCATTTTTCCGCGTCCCATCTGGGCATAGATCACGTTGTAGTCCATTGAGTCGAATCCCAGCAGGTCGGTGGTCATCTGACGGTTCAGGGGGAACGAGGACCCATAGCCCGCAGCCGATCCTAACGGATTGCGGTTGGTCATCTTGTAGGCAGCCTGCAGAAACAGCATATCATCGGCCAGACTCTCAGCGTAAGCCCCGAACCATAGTCCAAATGACGAAGGCATGGCCACTTGCAGATGGGTGTAGCCCGGCATCAATACATCCTTGTACTGGTTGCTCTTACGGATGAGTTGGTCGAACAGATCCTTCACGGCCTCGGCTATCAGTTGCAACTGATGGCGGGTGAAGAGCTTCAGGTCTACCAGCACCTGATCGTTGCGCGAGCGGCCCGAATGGATTTTTTTGCCCATATCGCCTAAACGACGGGTCAGCATCAGCTCCACTTGTGAGTGGACATCCTCAATACCTTCTTCAATCACGAATTCACCGCGCTGCGTTTGCTCGTAGATATTCCTTAGTTCTGCCAGCAATACGGGTAACTCTTCCTTGCCCAGCAGTCCGATGCTCTCAAGCATGGTGATGTGGGCCATTGAACCCAGCACATCGTATGGAGCCAGATAGAGGTCCATTTCGCGGTCGCGACCAACGGTGAAACGCTCTATCTCACTATTGATTTCGAAGTCTTTTTCCCAGAGTTTCATACGTATGGTATTTGTGACAGTGCGTCGGCAATCTTCTCTACGCCATCCTGAATAGGACCACTCACCATGCCGGCCAGCATAAAGGGGATGTCGGCCTTCACCGTGACCTTCATCTTCGAGGTGGTCTCATTGACGGGAAGCACCTGAATCCATAGGTTGAACGGCATAGGCGACTGGGTGGTCTCAAATTTTACGCACTTTGGTTCTTCGCGTTCCACGATGCGCATTGTAATTTGTCCGATGGGGGCAACGCTGATAGTCACAGAGTCACGGTCAAAGGAAAAATCCTTGATCTTATCTTCCGGTACGCGGTCTCGAACGCACTCCAGATTATTCAGGTCGCAAATATTCCTGTAGACGGCCTCCTGAGAGTAGGGAACCTGCTTGACGCTACTTTCAAATTTCTTCATAGTTGTCTCTCTATTGTTTCCATTCGCTCGGGTTCTGTCGCCATTCAGACAACACGGCCTTGTCTTCTTCTTTGATATAGCCCGTCTCAGCGGCCTGCTCCAACACAGCGTTGTAGTCGCTGAGGGTCACCAGCTTGACACCAGCTTCGCGGAAAGCTTCTTCGGCAACGGGGAAACCATAGGTGAACGAGGCTACCATGCCTACAACCTCTACGCCATACTCACGCAAGGCTGCTACGGCCTTCAGGCTGCTGCCGCCGGTGGAGATCAGATCCTCGACCACCACCACTTTGGTGCCTTTCTCAATCTCGCCTTCCACCTGATTGCCCATGCCGTGGTCTTTCGGCTTCGGACGCACGTAGCAGTAGGGCAGTCCCAATTCATCGGCCACTAAGGCACCTTGGGCAATGGCACCTGTGGCCACACCGGCCACGGCCTGAGCCTCGGGGAACTGTTCCTGAATGGCATGACATAGTTCGAGCTTTACGAACGATCGCAACTGTGGGAATCCGAGTGTCTTGCGGTTGTCAGTGTAGATAGGAGACTTCCAGCCGCTGGCCCATGTGAACGGGTCGTTGGGCTGCAATTTGATGGCCTTGATGTCCATCAGTTTTTGGGCAAATTGTTTCTTGATATCCATTGTCAATACATTAATTTTTGATGCAAAGGTACGTATTTAAAACGAGAAATGAGAAATGAGGAATGATAATTAGGAAATATTTACTTTTTGGTGAAGCCGAGCGAGAATACACTGATGCGCACATTGCCGGCTTTACAGAGTTCTTTGGCGCAGGCTCTGATCGTGGCTCCTGTCGTCACGATATCATCGACCAGCAACAGGTGTCTGTCCCTGACAACCTCTGGCCTGAGCAGTTGGAAAGCGTTTTCCACGTTCTCCTGTCGCTCCCAGCCTTTCTTCTTTGTCTGTGAGATGTTGAAGTGGGTTCGCTTGATGACCTTTTTGAGGATGGGCAGATGAGTGACGTCACTGATGCCCCGGGCAATTTCCATGCTTTGGTTATAGCCGCGCTGCCAGTGTCGCTTACGGGTGATGGGGACGGGTACGATGGCATCAATGTCGTCGAAGAATCGTGGGGGGGGCAGTTCGTTGGCTATGATCCTTCCCATATTCTCACCGATGTCGGGCTGATGATGATATTTCAGGTTGTAGATCAGTCGGCTGGTGTCGGAGTGGGGGACGAAGTAGAAGTAGGCAATGGCCTTCTCTATAGGGAACTGTCCCCAAAACAGACGTGCCAGCGGGTTGTCGTAGGGAGCCTTGGCAAAACCAGTCAGGGGCATCCTGAAATGGCAGATACCGCAGATGACGGACTCAGAGGCTGCCAGTCGGCTGCCGCAGATGGGACATGAGCGGGGAGAAATGAGGTCGAGCAGTTCAGTCAGGAAACTCGTTTTCATCATTCACTTCCATACATTGCCTGATCAAATTCATCGTAAAGCCGCGCCCTATAGCGAACTTGATGAGCTTCATTGATCGCTCATATTCGCTTCCGCCTTTGATGCTGCGCTGTTTTTGTCGGAGCATAGGTCTCAGAATCTGTAGGTATTCCTCATCGTCTACTTCATCAAGCACCTGTTGGCCGATGCTTTCATCAATATGTTTCATCCAGAGTGCCTGCTCCACTTTGCGGCGTCCCCATTTGTTGTAGCGTATCTTGTCATAGACGAAAGCACGGGCAAAACGGCTGTCGTCCACGTATTTTTCTTTGATGAGACGGGCCATTACCTGAGCCTGCTCTTCCTCACTGACCCCCCACTGCCGCATCTTGTCAAGCATTTCCTGCTGGCAGTGCTCGCTTCGGGCACAGAGGGCTGATAGTTTCTGATAGGCTTGTTGGCCGGTCATTTCCTTGTTTGTTTGCATCCGCTGATAAATCTTTGTTTGCCGAATTGGTCGTTTCTAATCTCTATGTCGTGTAATCCATATTCTCGCAGCATCTCTTCCATCTTTTCCACATATAGCGGATTGATTTCGAAAAACAGCCTGCCGTCAGGTTTCAGAGCCGTCGTGGCATAACGGGCGATGTGGTTGTAGAACAGTAATGGGTCGTTGTCGGGCACAAACAGGGCCAGTCTTGGCTCATGTTCCAGTACGTTGCGCTCCATCGTGGCCTGCTCCTTTTCGCAGATGTAGGGCGGATTGCTTACGATAAGGTCCCATCGGTCGTGGTCGATAGGAGGATGAAGGGCATCCTGTTACTCAAACGACACGTGAACATTGGTACGTTTGGCGTTTTTCTGGGCAATGCGTAGCGCCTCGTCGGAGATATCCCATGCTGTCACCTCAGCCTGCGGCATCTCTTTGGCCAAGGTGCAGGCGATGCATCCGCTGCCAGTCCCGATGTCCAATATGTGCCCTTTCCGTATGGTAGGAGCAAGGGAAATGCACCATTGGCACAGTTCGTAGGTCTCCGGTCTGGGTATCAGTACGCCCGGTTCAACATATAAAGTGCGACCACCAAACTCTGCTTCGCCCAGCACATACTGTACCGGCTCGCCCGTAAGCAAGCGTTGCAGGAGCATTGTTGCCTCGGCTTCGTCAGCCGTCTTGCCGCAGAGCAAGTCTGTCATTGTGAGTCCGAAGCGTATGTCCATCACCAGTCGCGCTATGGCTTTTGCCTCGCCAATGTCGTAGACCTGTGTCAGGGGATGCCAAAAATCTTTATATGTCATATTTGTCGATGGTACCTTCTATCTGCTATGATAAAAACGATACGTGTCCCATGTTTATTGTGTGGCTTGTGTTACTATGGTGTTTATGCTGCCTAAGTATTATACTTACGAGGCGTAAGTATCATGTTTATGAACCGCAAACAGCATCCTTAGATTGTGGGGGGCGAATGAAGCTCCCCCTCATATCTAAGTCCCCCTTATAGGGGGACA
>CAMWKM010000039.1 GCA_947174835.1 uncultured Prevotella sp. | reverse complement strand
AGACGGCATACTAGATGTAGAGAGGTCTCGTGGGCTCGGAGATGTGTATAAGAGAAATCAAAATGTATTATGGCACTGCAAAATTACAAAAAAGTTTCGATTTTGATAAAAAAGTCAGCAAAAAGTTTGCATACTAAAAGAAATATATGTACTTTTGCAACCAAAATCTAACAATAGCAACGAAAAGATGAAGACATTGTTCAATGCATGGTGGTGGCGCAACTCAAGATTCCAAAGGTCGTGAGAGTGCAAGCCATATATTATGAACAAATAAATATAAAAGGCTCGTCGTAAAAATCACGACGAGCCTTTTCTTTATTAAAGCAACAACAAAACAAAGATATATATGAATTATTTAGTTGATGAACAAGGATTTTACGGAGAGTTTGGCGGAGCATACGTGCCCGAGATTCTCTATGCTACAGTAAAGAACCTTCAAGAACAATATCTGCCTATCTTAGAGTCGGAGGAGTTCAAACAGGAATATATGGAATTGCTGCGCGATTATGTCGGTCGCCCTTCCCCACTTTATCTGGCCAAGCGTATGAGCAAGAAGTATGGCTGTCGGCTCTATTTAAAGCGCGAAGACCTGAATCATACCGGTGCTCATAAGATAAACAACACCATTGGTCAGATTCTATTGGCAAAGAAAATGGGAAAGAAACGTATCATTGCCGAAACAGGAGCCGGTCAGCACGGCGTGGCCACAGCCACCGTTTGTGCGCTAATGGATATGCCATGTGTAGTCTATCAAGGTGCGCTCGACGTAGAACGCCAACATGTCAACGTGGAACGCATGAAGATGTTGGGCGCAGAAGTACGTCCTGTAAAAACCGGAAACTGGACCCTGAAGGATGCTACCAATGAGGCCATTCGCGACTGGTGCTGTCACCCAAGCGACACCTTTTATATAATAGGTAGCACGGTTGGTCCCCATCCCTACCCTGATATGGTAGCTCGTCTGCAAAGCATCATCTCTGAAGAAATCAAGTTGCAACTGACGGAAAAGATTAGTCGCGACTATCCCGACTATTTGATGGCATGTGTAGGTGGCGGAAGTAATGCCGCCGGTACGGTTTACCATTATATCAATGACGAACGTGTAAAGATCGTACTGGCCGAGGCTGGTGGCAAAGGAGCCGATACAGGGCATACAGCAGCCACCATTCATGCGGGGCGACTGGGCATCCTGCATGGTTCAAAGACACTGGTAATGCAGACACCTGACGGACAAATCATTGAGGCAGAAAGTATCTCGGCAGGTCTCGACTACCCTGGAATCGGCCCCATGCACGCCAATCTGGCCACCCAACACCGCGCAACCGTATATTCCATCAACGATGACGAGGCCATCCGCGCGGCTTACGAACTGACGCGCATGGAGGGCATCATACCCGCTCTGGAAAGTGCTCACGCCATTGCTGCCCTTGAAAAGATGTCGTTCAAGCCTGAAGACGTGGTAGTACTGACGGTATCTGGACGCGGCGACAAAGATGTGGAAACCTATTTAAGCAACAAGAAATTAGCCGGAGAATATGGAAACTTTTAACTATAAGACCACCAGTCGGATCATTTTGGGCGATCTTTATACTCCCGTCGGAGTATATATGCGGTTGCGCGACATCTACCCACAGAGTGCGTTGATGGAGAGTTCTGATTATCACGACCAAAACAATTCGCGTTCGTTCATAGGCATCAACCCTATAGCCTCGGTAGCCATCTCACATGGTGAGGCTATCTGCCAATATCCCGACGGATCTAAAACATCGCATACGGTCACTAAAACTTATAGAAGTGACCACGCCATCAATGAATTTCTATCGAAGTTCAATATTAGTGGAAAGAATTCCCAATACTGTGGTTTATACGGTTACACATCTTTCAATGCCGTTCGATATTTCGAGGGTATCCCCGTGAAGGATGAGACGCAGGAGAAAAATGATGCGCCTGATATGCTCTACATTCTCTATCGCGACATTATCGTGTTTGATCATTTCAACAATCAATTGACGATGGTGGCTCTTTCCGAAAACTCAGAGGACTCCGAACTCTCCAATATTTTCAAGGCCATGAACCGCACTAATATTCAAACATACGGATTCCAGCCTGTGGGCGATACGCGCTCGACATTGACCGATGAGGAACATAAGGCTAATATCCGCCGCGGTATTCAACACTGTTTGCGTGGCGATGTATTCCAAATAGTGCTTTCGCGCCGTTTTGTCCAGAAGTACGAGGGCGATGATTTCAAACTCTACCGAGCCTTGCGCAGCATTAACCCCTCGCCCTACCTGTTTTATTTTGACTTCGGTGGTTTCCGTATCTTTGGATCTTCGCCTGAGACGCATTGCAGAATTGAAGGACGAAAAGCCTATATCGATCCCATTGCCGGCACGACAAAACGAACCGGCGATGTGGAGAAAGACCGACTGGGAGCTGAATACCTGCGCAACGATCCGAAAGAGAATGCCGAACACGTCATGCTGGTTGACCTGGCTCGCAATGATCTATCACGCAATTGTCACGACGTGAAGGTGGAATTCTACAAGGATCTGCAATATTATTCCCACGTGATTCATCTTGTCAGTCGCGTCAGTGGCGAACTCGATCAAGGTGCCGATCCCATCAAAACCTTTATAGAGACCTTCCCGGCCGGCACTCTGAGCGGAGCACCCAAGGTGCGTGCCATGCAACTTATTTCCGAATACGAGCCACATAACCGTGGTGCCTATGGTGGTTGCATCGGTTTTATCGGTTTCGATCGTTCGCTCAATCAAGCCATCACCATCCGCACTTTTGTCTCTCGCAACGGTGAACTTTGGTTTCAAGCTGGTGGCGGCATCGTAGCCAAAAGCGATGAAGAATACGAACTTCAAGAAGTAAACAATAAACTGGGAGCTCTCAAAAGAGCCATTAACATAGCAGCTGAATTATGAAAATCGTCATCATAGACAATTACGACTCGTTTACTTATAACCTGAGTCATCTGGTGAAGGAACTGGGAGCCGAAGTCACCGTCATCCGCAACGACCAATTTGACCTTAAAGACCTCGAAGTCTATAATAAGATTATTCTCTCTCCCGGCCCCGGAATCCCAGCGGAAGCAGGTCTTCTGCTTGACGTAATCCGTGCCTATGCAGGTCGCAAGCCTATACTGGGTGTCTGTTTGGGACATCAAGCCATCGGTGAAGTATTTGGCGGCAAACTGGAAAATCTTAGCGAGGTATTCCACGGGGTAAGTACCACTGGTACGCATTTCCAAAACGATCCTATTTTTGATGGTCTACAACAAAGAATCGTTATGGGAAGATACCACTCATGGGTGGTCTCCAAAGAGAATTTCCCTGCCTGTTTGGAAATTACGGCAGAAAGTGATGAAGGACAGATTATGGCTCTGCGTCACAAGGAATATGATATTCACGGCATTCAGTTTCACCCCGAAAGTGTGCTGACACCAGAAGGAAGAACTATCATTAAAAACTTTATAGAATTATGAAAGAATTTCTGAATAGAATCCTCAATCACGAGGAATTGACTCGCGAGGAGACGAAAAATATTCTTATCGGCATCACACAAAGTAAATACTCCACCGAACAGGTAACGGCCCTCCTGACAGGCTTACAGATGCGCGGCATCACCGTTGATGAACTGCTGGGGTTCCGTGACGGTATTCTGGAGACAGGCATACCCGTACCCTTGAAATGCGACCGCTACATTGACGTAGTGGGAACTGGCGGGGACCGAAAGAATACATTCAATATTTCCACCACATCGTGCTTCGTCATCGCTGGTGCCGGCTATAAGGTAGCTAAGCACGGTAACTATTCAGCCACATCGGTCAGCGGTGCCTCAAATGTCATTGCTAATCATGGAGTGAAGTTTACCGATGACCTTGACCAGCTAAACCGCTGCATCAATGAGGTGGGCATCGTCTACCTACATGCCCAGTTATTTGCTCGCGCCATGAAGTTTGTTGGCCCTATTCGCAAAGCTCTGCCCTTTCCCACGTTCTTCAACTTGCTTGGCCCCATCGTCAATCCCTCGCAACCACAATGTCAATTGTTGGGTGTAGCGACCCTCGACCAAATGCGTCTTTATTCGAATGTATATCAGAAGATTGGTATTGACTATGGTATCGTGAACAGCATCGACGGCTATGACGAGATATCACTGACCGGCAACTTTAAGGTGACCACCAATGATTACGAACGCATTTTTGCGCCTGCCGACCTTGGTTTCAACATCGCTAAGCCTGAAGAACTAAAAGGCGGAGCCACCGAAGAAGAGGCCAAGCAGATCTTCGATGCCGTATTGGAGAATCGCGCCCAACTTGCTCAAAAGAACATTGTGCTGGCCAATGCCGCCTTCGGTATTCAAGTATTAGAGAAGGGCCAAAAGAGTATTGAGGAATGTATTGAGATTGCCCGTGAGTCGATTGACAGTGGCCGTGCCCTCAAGACCTTTAAGAAATTCGTAGAATTAAATTCGTAGGGTATGGATATATTAGACCAAATCATCGCCACCAAACAGGAGGAACTGGCACGAATGAAGGCCAAGAAGCCTTCTTTACGCGAAGCATTGCTAAAGAGTGACACAGGTATTATTGCCGAGTTTAAACGTCGTTCGCCCTCAAAAGGCTGGATCAAGGAGGAGGGACGTGCATCGGAAATTCCCTTTGCTTACCAGCAGAATGGCGCCGCTGCTCTCTCTATTCTCACAGATAAACAATATTTTGGCGGTCACGATCATTTTATTACAGAAGCCAGGCAGTCGGGAGTAACTATCCCAATCCTCTATAAGAACTTCGTTATCGATGAAATGCAGCTATATGAAGCCGCTCTCTGTGGTGCCAGTGCCGTGTTGCTCATTGCCGCCTGCCTTTCGAAGATGCAATGTCGTACACTTATGCATTCTGCGCATGAATTAGGACTTGAGGTTCTCCTTGAAATGCATGATGAGCGCGAGTTGGAATATGCCGATATAGAACCTGATCTCTGCGGCATCAACAATCGTCATTTGGGTTCGTTCGTGACAGATGTAGAAACCTCGTTCCGACTGGCAGAATTGCTTCCTCAGAAAGCTGTCAAAGTAAGTGAAAGCGGAATATCCGATCCAAAGACTATCAAAGAATTGCGAAACTCTGGATTTCAAGGATTCCTCATCGGAGAAACCTTTATGAAAGAATCCCACCCCGGATTGGCACTCAAAGAATTTATAGCAAGGATATGAAGATCAAAGTATGCGGGATGCGCGATGGTGAAAACATCCGTCAAGTCAACGAACTGGGTATTGACTACATCGGTCTTATCTTTTGGGAGAAGTCACCCAGAAACGTGACGATGATACCTACAGGAGCAGGCATCATCCCAGACAGAGGAAGAAGTATTCCCCTATCCTCCTCTCGAAAAGGGAAAGGCTGTTTTGTTGGGGTCTTTGTTGATGCAACACCCCAAAATATCATTACAAGAGTTGTAAATTTCAACCTTAACGTAATCCAACTTCATGGACACGAAACGCCCACTATGATTCGCAACTTACGCGCCACTCTCGATCCAGACATCCGCCCAAACATTCAGATTTGGAAGGCTATACCCATCAGTTCTAACGAAAGCAGCGTTCCTACTGCTTACAAAAAATATGAAGACTGCGTTGATGCTTTCGTCTTCGATACAAAGAGTCCTTCTGTTGGTGGCAGCGGGCAACAATACTCTTGGTCGGTTCTTGAGTCCTACAATGGACAAAAGCCATTTCTGCTGAGCGGCGGCATAGGTCCCGAAGATGCTGAACGCGTTCGCAACTTCCATCATCCCAAGTGCATAGGTATTGACTTAAACAGCCGTTTCGAGACGGCCCCCGGTCTAAAAAATATAGAAAAAATCAAACAGTTTTTAAACGAATTATGCAGAAAATAAACCAACTTTTCACCCAAAGAGGCGATAAAAAACTCCTTTCCCTTTATTTTTGCGCTGGTGCGCCCACCCTTAACAGCACCACCGACGTTATCAAAACCATGCAGCGCAGGGGCATTGACATGATTGAAGTAGGCATTCCTTTCAGCGATCCGATGGCAGATGGCCCTGTCATTCAGGATGCTGCCACAAAGTCCTTAAAGAACGGCATGACTCTCCAAATTCTCTTCAATCAATTAAAGAGTATTAAAAACGAAGTATCTATTCCACTGCTGCTCATGGGGTATTTAAATCCAATTATGCAATACGGAATTGAAAAGTTCTGTCAATCATGTGTCGAAGCCGGTGTAAGCGGTATGATCATTCCCGATTTACCATTCAAGGACTATATGGAAGACATCAAGCCCGTAGCTGACAAATATGATCTGCGTGTCATTATGCTCATTACACCCGAAACCTCGGAGGAGCGCGTCCGATTCATTGACGAGCACACAGAAGGGTTCATCTATATGGTTTCTTCAGCCGCAACGACAGGTGCCCAACAGTCTTTCGACGAACAGAAAATGATTTATTTCCGCCGTATAAATGCGATGAACCTGCGCAATCCACGCATGATTGGATTTGGAATCAGCAACCGCCAGACACTGGAATCGGCTCAGGCAAACGCTGCAGGTGCCATCATCGGCTCAAAGTTCGTCACCCTGCTTGATGAGGAAAAAGACGCTGACCGCGCTCTTGACCGTCTCTTCGAAGCACTGGCAAACTAACGGGCAATGCGCTGATTAGCACTTTTATGTCCTATATATTTTGGTGGTTCGAATTCTTTTTCGTACCTTTGCACCATTCTATTTAAAACTAACTAACGCAATTACTAAATGGACAAAAAGACTCTAATCAGCGTATTGCTGTTCTGTCTGCTAATGCCCCTTACCGCTATGGGCATTGAGTGGGATGAACAGAAGTATAAGCAAATCGAACAGAGCATCCAGACCCCGCAGATCAGCGGCAAGGACTATCTCATCACAAAGTTTGGCGCCAAGCCCAACGCATCGGCTGCCGACAATCAGAAAGCTATTCAGAAAGCCATCGACAAATGTTCGAAAAAAGGTGGGGGCCGTGTTATCGTACCTACCGGACAGACTTTCGAGACTGGTGCCATAGCCCTGAAGAACCACGTCAACTTAGTCATTGAGGAAGGTGCCGTATTGAAGTTCGCATTCGATCCGACACTTTACCCTATCGTGGAGACCTCATGGGAAGGCCTTGACTGCTATAACCTTTCCCCTTGTGTTTATGCATTTCAGCAAACCGATATCGCCCTCACCGGCAAAGGCACCATTGACGGTGGCGGTTCACGAGAAACTTGGTGGCCCTGGTGTGGTGCTTCCCACTTCGGTTGGAAAGAAGGTATGATCAGTCAGAAGTTGGAAGCCCGTCCCCGCCTGTTGCAAAATGGCGAGGATGGTGTACCAATGACTGATGAGCAGGGACAACGTACCAAACAGCGTACCTTTGGACCGACAGACGGTTTGCGCCCTCAATTAGTCAACTTCACCCAGTGTCAGCGTATTCTGATTGAAGATGTCACGTTGCTTGACTCACCATTCTGGGTGATTCATCCTCTGAAGTCACAAGATATTACCGTACGCGGCGTACATATCAACAACGATGGTCCTAATGGTGATGGCTGTGATCCCGAGTCGTGTGACCGCGTGCTCATAGAAAACTGCTATTTCAATACCGGCGACGACTGCATCGCCATCAAGAGCGGACGCAACCGTGATGGGCGTGAGCGCGGTATGGCTTCGCAAAATATCATCATTCGTAACTGCGAAATGAAGAACGGTCACGGTGGCGTAGTCATTGGCAGTGAAATAAGTGGCGGAGCTAAAAATATCTTCGCTCACGATTGTGTAATGGACTCACCCAATCTCGATCGTGTACTTCGCATAAAAACAAATTCTTGCCGAGGCGGCATCATCGAAGATGTTTTCGTGAAGGATATTCAAGTAGGCCAGTGCGGTGAATCGGTTCTAAAAATCAACCTCGACTATGAACACAATGAAATCTGCTGCCGAGGCAACTACCCCATTGTGCGCAACGTGCTGATGGAAAACGTCACCTGTCAGAAATCACGTTACGGTGTACAGGTCATCGGTCTGGAGGAAGACACCTTTGTCAACAACATCACAATCAGGAACTGCCATTTCAACGGTGTTCAACAAGGCAATACAATCACTGGCAGAACCCATAATATCACATTTGACCGTCTTTACGTAAATGGTGGTCTCTCGCTATTGAAGATGCCCTATCAGCACTATTCGGAATGGATGACCCGCTCAGAAATGAAGCGCACCCCCGAGAGTTATATGCTCGATTTCTCAAAGCGTCCCAAATGGAGCTACGTAATGGGCATCGAACTCGAAGGTATGCTCGACACTTATCTGCGCTATGGCGGACAGGACATTCTCGACTATTGCAAACTCTACACTGACACAATGATCAACGAGAAAGGTGAAATTCGTGGTTTCAACCTACTCGACTATAATCTCGACAATATCCGCACAGGCCACTTCGTTACTCGTATGTACCAACAACTGCCTGAACAAAAGAACCTGTTGGCCATGCAGACACTGATGAAACAGCTGGAGCAACAGCCCCGCACAATAGTCGACAAAGTGTACTGGCATAAAGCTATCTATGCCTATCAAGTTTGGCTCGATGGCATCTTCATGGGTCTTCCCTATCGCTGTTTGACCGCCCCTATCACAACTTCAGCCAAGGACAAGAAGAAAGGTGCCGTGGAAAAGATCTACGATGATGCCGTAAACCAGCTGACCATCACCTATCAGCGCACGCTTGACCCCAAGACTGGACTCAACCGCCATGCATACGATGAAAATAGAAATATGTTCTGGGCCGATAAGACAACAGGTCTCTCACAACATTGTTGGGGACGTGCCCAAGGCTGGTACACAATGGCTCTCATTGAGGTACTTGATGCCGTGCCCGAAGACTACAGCCGTCGTGGCGAACTTATCGAACTGCTCCGCAAGGATCTTGATGCCGTTCTCAAATGGCAGGATAAGAAATCAGGCGTATGGTACCAAGTCATGGACTCACCTAACCGCGAAGGCAACTATTTGGAGAGCACCTGTTCCGCAATGTTCACCTATGCCCTTCTAAAGGCTTATCGCAAAGGCTATCTTGGCAGCAAGTACCGCGATGCCGGTATCAAGGCCTATCGTGGTATTATAAACAACTTCATTCGAATCAACGATGATCAGACCATCTCGCTCACAAACTGCTGTTCTGTAGCCGGTCTTGGTCCGGGCATTAGTCCAGAGGTAGAGGCAGCCCTAAAGAGTATCAATCCCAAGTCAAAGGCAAAAGAGAATAAGCGCCGTGATGGTTCCTATGAATACTACCTCTCTGAACAGATCCGTGACAACGATGCCAAAGGAATCGGCCCGTTTATATGGGCATCACTTGAGATGGAACAGATGGGCTTCACAACAGAAAACGTCATGCAGCCCATCAACCGTCAGGCTGTCACCAGTCGCAACAACCCCGTTGTCACAGAAGCCGACCCGCTAACATCACTTAGCGTCGGTAACGGTCACTTTACAACGACAGTTGATATTACCGGTCTGCAGAGTTACCCTTTTGACTATGAGGCAGGTGTGCCTCTGACCGCAATGTCTGATTGGGGCTGGCACAAATTCGAAAACACCAATAATCTCTTACCATCAGAAAGTGAAAAAGCCTTCAACTTAGGGCATGGAAACAGTGAGATATATGCTGTAGAATACAAGAAAGCCGAGGATGGTCGCCATAAGCAAGCCACCGAGTATTTCCGTGTCAATCCTCATCGTCTCAACTTGGGCATCATCGGTCTCAACCTCAAGGATGCACAAGGGCAGGCCCTCCCCCTCAATGCCCTAACGGCTATCCATCAGGAATTAAAGCTTTATGATGGTGTCATTGAAAGCACCTTCCAAGCTGACGGTCAGCAGGTCGACGTCACTACAGCCGCTTTACAGGACAAGGATGCAATACTCTATCGCATCAAGTCACCCTTACTGGCCGACGGCCGCGCCTCTATCCTCATTCGTATGCCCTACCCCACTGGCAAACATGCCGATGATGCCACCGACCTTACCAAACCCACACTCCATAAGTCGCGCCTCATCATCAACGATATGCACTCGGCCGTTATCGAACATACCATAGACAGCACCCGTTATTACCTGAAGCTCAACTGGTCGGGCAAGGCCGACTTCACCCGCTGTGGCGATCACGACTTTTCCCTCACCACCACTGCAAGCGACGTGCTGGCATTTAAGGCAGAGTACACACAGGAAAAGCCCTTCAAGACCGATGCTTATGAGAACTATATCCCAGAGCCGACCATCGTTTTCGATCAAGAACTCCGCTCTGTATTGAAGGCTTGGAACCGCTGGTGGCAGCAGGGGGCTATTGTAGATTTCAGCCAATGCACTGACCCGCGTGCCAAAGAATTAGAGCGTCGTGTGGTGCTTTCGCAATACCTCACGCAGATCAACTGTGCCAACGCGACTCCTCCACAGGAGACAGGTCTCACATATAATAGTTGGTTTGGCCGTCCCCACCTTGAGATGACATGGTGGCACATGGTCGATTTCGCCCTTTGGAGCCGTCCGGAGACTGTTGCTAAAGTTCTTGACTGGTATAACAAAGTAGCCTATCCCGAAGCAAAGAAAATTGCCGAGCGTCAAGGTTTCAAGGGTATCCGTTGGATGAAGATGACCGATCCTTGGGCTGGCGAGGCACCATCTAATACAGGTTCTTTCCTCATCTGGCAGCAACCACATTATATATATATGGCCGAAGAGATGTATCGTGCCAACCCCACGAAGGCCACTTTGGATAAATATGGTCAGCAGGTAGAGGAAACCGCTGAGTTCATGGCCGATTTTGTTTCTGTGCGTGGCAATTCTCCCGCTACGAAACAGTATTACCTCCAAGGGGCTACTGCCATGCAAGAGTCTATGTCGAAAGACTTCAGCTACAATCATCCCTTCGAACTGGCCTATTGGCAGTACGGTCTACAGATAGCCAACAACTGGCGTGAGCGCAGAGGCCAAGAGCGCAATCAGCATTGGGACGACATCATAGCCCGTCTCTCCCTGCTCCCCGAGGCCGATGGCATCTACACCGCAGGCTTGCCTAAAGGCAAGACTGACAATCTGAAAAGTTTCGATCCCTTTAACACAGTAGGTGGTGGCTCTGCAACAGTCAGTACAGAAAGCTTTGCAGAGAAATGTCGCAACGACCATCCCGCCGTGCTTGGTGCCTGTGGACTCCTGCCTCAAAGCAATCTTTATACTAAGGAGAAAATGGCCGCCACTCTCGACTGGGTGATGAAAAACTGGAACTGGCAGACCACTTGGGGTTGGGATTATGGTATGGTAGCGATGGCAGCCGCCCGTCTCGCTCAGCCTGAGACGGCCCTGCAGGCTCTGCTCATTGACACCCAAAAGAACACTTATTTGAAAAACGGCCATAACTTCCAGACCCCCGACCGCCTGCGTCTCTATCTGCCGGGCAA
Source organism: uncultured Prevotella sp. (assembly GCA_947174835.1). GTDB lineage: Bacteria > Bacteroidota > Bacteroidia > Bacteroidales > Bacteroidaceae > Prevotella. The sequence goes on along the minus strand of CAMWKM010000039.1, from coordinate 11,970 downwards.
CGGTGCGCTGCTTACGGCTGTCGCTATGATGTGTGCCGGATGGGACGGATGTCAAGAGAATAACCCAGGTTTTCCTCAAGATGGCACTTGGAACGTGCGCTGGGAGAACCTGAACCGTATGCAATAACTAAAACAAATATCATCAAATCAAGATTGTTACGATATCAACACAATATTATTTCAAAGACATGAATAAAATACTTACAACCCTTATCCTATTCATCCTCTCCCTCCCAATGATGGCGCAAGCCCCGGCCTTCCCCGGTGCCGAAGGTCATGGCCGCTATGCTACAGGTGGACGAGGTGGTAAAATCATCCACGTGACAAACCTCAACGACTCCGGCCCAGGCTCCTTTCGTCAGGCCGTTTCTGGCAATGACAGAAAGATCGTCATCTTCGATGTAGCTGGCGTTATTGCCCTAAAAAGCAACATCAACATCGGAGCCAATACTACCATTGAAGGACAAACGGCTCCTGAGCCAGGCATCACCCTGCGCTACTATACGGTAAACCCTGCCGGCAGTAACATCATTATCCGTTTTGTGCGTTTCCGTCGCGGTCAGGAAAAGGACATAAACGACGGTGCAGATGCCAGCACCGCCCGCCACTATACCAACCTGATGCTCGACCACTGCTCGCTGTCATGGAGCATTGACGAAGTGGCCTCGTTCTATGACAACAATAATTTCACGATGCAGTGGTGTACCATCGGTGAAAGCCTCTGCAATGCCGGACACAACAAAGGTGCTCATGGCTATGGTGGTATCTGGGGCGGCAAACTGGCCTCTTTCCATCATAACCTCATTTGTCATGTGAACAATCGCTCACCACGCTTCAACGGTGCCCGATACGACTGGGACGGTTATACCGGCAATATCCTTTACAATGAATACCAGTGGGAAAACGCCGTACAGGCTGAGAATGTTGACTTCCGCAACTGCGTCATCTACAACTGTGGCAACGGCTGCTATGGAGGCCCCGGTGGTGGACAGATCAATATGGTGAACAACTATTACAAAAGTGGCCCTGCCGGCAGCACGACACGATTGACAACAGTCACCGTCGGTGCCAGTGGCAATGCAGAAGGCCATCCCATCTATTGGGACATGACCAGCCGTTACTATTTGGAAGGCAATCAGATTAATTCCATCGCCAATGCCGGATGGGACTATATGACCTACGATGACGGCACTCTGCTTTACAATGGTGAACGCTACTCAAAAGATCCTAAGCACTACAACGGCAACAACGTCGAATACCTCACCTACGGTGGCACCGACTATGTGCGCATCCGTCTTGACGAGCCTGCCCCCACGGGAAAAGTGACCACTCACACGGCTGCAAAGGCATACGAGAAAGTGCTTGACTATGCCGGTGCCTCGCTCAATCGCGATGATGTAGACGCACGCTATGCACAAGAGGCTAAGAACGGAACAGCCACCTATAGCGGATCTGTCACAGGAAAGAAAGGCCGCATCGATATTGTCTCCGACGTTAAAGGATATACCGAGGATAATTTCGGCACCGGCAGTCGCGATGCAGGTTTCGACAGCGACAACGACGGTATTCCTGATGCATGGGAAACAGCCAACGGCCTGAATCCTAACAATGCCTCTGATGCTAACGCCAAGACACTCGATCCTATCGGTTACTATACCAATATTGAGGTCTACTGCAACTCTTTAGTGCAAGATATCATGATCAGTGGCACTGCCGATGGCGACAATGCTGTTGAAGAGTACTACCCTGCCTACACCAAGACCGACGGCAGCAAGGTTGCAGCCATCAATCAGCCAGAGATTCAGGATACCTCTGAGATTTCCTATATACTCTCCCAAAGCACTAATATGGGCAACAATAACTCCAGCACCTACTTCTTTGACAACAACATCACCATCACCAATACCAAGAATAAAGGCTATGCCGCAGGTAAAAACGATGGAATCAAATACTCTGCCGGAGTACAATACACCATCAATCTGCCATCAGATCTGAGTATCCAAAAAGTCACTTTTACGGGATATGACAACTACGAAGACACTGATGCCTATCTGGGCGAGGTGAACGGAACAACCTACGGAGCCACACAATATGTATTCCCGAAATCGAAGGAAAGCGTAGTCAACACAGTAGAGTTTCCCTCCGCTGCCACAGGCAACATCACTTTCACGCCACAGGGCAAGCAAGTCGTGCTAAGCATTACGCTGATCGGCACCAAAGGAAACACTTCCGATATCAAGGAGGTCACCAATCAGTCAGTTCCGACAAGCTACTACAACCTACAAGGTGTACATATAAAGAAGCCAACAAAAAGTGGCCTATACATCAAAGGAGGCAAAAAAATCATCATCCGATAATAAAAACGACGAGGCAATCAAGCCTCGTCGTTTTTTTCTTCACTCCTAAGGATGGGCAAGGAGATGTGGTAACGCACAGCCAGAAAACGGATAAGACACGTCACACCGAAACTAACCATAGCCGTCACCCCCACAGGAATGCCCAGTTCTATGCCGCCCCAGTAGGCAATACCACCCAACACACAAGCCATTGCATAGATTTCCTTGCGGAAAATGACCGGTTCGTTATTCAGCAACACATCGCGGATGACCCCACCAGCCGCACCCGTAATGCAGCCCATGATAATTGCCACCCAGAACGCCTGACCGGCATCAAGACTTCGCTGAATACCCGCAATGGTGAAAAGTGCCAGTCCAAACGTGTCGAATACCAACCACGCATTCTTCAGAGGCTCCATCCATCGTCCGAAGAATACCACCGTCAACAGGGCTACGGCCGTACAAATCATATAGACAGGCGTAGTCATCCAAAAAATGGGCACATCGAGAATCACATCGCGGATAGTACCGCCGCCAATGGCAACGGCAATGCCGCACACATAGCCGCCAAACCAATCGAAGTGTTTGGTTGCCGCATGGCGGATGCCCGAGATGGCAAAAGCAAACGTACCCAGCAGTTCTATAATCTTGATAAGTATATCCTGATTCATTCCTCAAATCGTTTTCCCCAATAGTTGACCATACGCTGATAGAGTTTCTCCTCCGCAGGACTATGCTGCCCATGCCACAGGCGTCTGTCCTTCAAGGCATCCGGCATATACTGCTGCTCAGTGAAGTGGCCGGGATAGTCATGCGGATATTGATAATGATCGCTATAGCCCAGTTCCTTCATCAACTGCGTTGGCGCATTACGGAGGTGCAAAGGCACCGGCTGATTACCCGTTTCCCTCACCAGTGCCAGCGCTGCATCAATACCTAAATAAGCAGAATTGCTCTTAGGCGAAGTAGCCAGATAGACAGCACACTCCGCCAAAGCGATGCGAGCCTCCGGCCATCCGATTTTCATCACCGTATCGAAGGCTGCATTGGCCAGCAACAAAGCATTGGGATTAGCCAGACCTATATCCTCGGAAGCTGAGATAACCATTCTACGGGCTATAAACTGTGGATCTTCTCCTCCCTCGATCATCCTCGCCATCCAATAGAGAGCCGCATCGGGATCACTCCCCCGTATGCTCTTAATAAAGGCCGAGATAATGTCATAGTGCATCTCTCCATCCTTGTCGTAAGCCAACGGATTCTGCTGCAGTCGGGCTACCACCAGTTCATCGGTGATCACCACGTCACCACTCTCCGACTCTACCACCAATTCCAAAATATTCAACAACTTACGTGCATCACCGCCACTATATCTCAAGAGTGCTCCCGTCTCCTTCAAATCTATCTTCCGCTCCTTCAGTATAATGTCAGTCGTGACGGCACGCTCCAGCAGAGCCAGCAGATCGTCCTTCTCCAACGACTTCAGCACATACAACTGACAGCGGGAAAGCAGCGGGCGAATGACCTCAAATGAGGGATTCTCCGTCGTCGCACCTATCAGTGTCACAATGCCTCGCTCCACAGCCCCCAACAGCGAATCCTGCTGTGACTTGGAAAAACGGTGTATCTCGTCAATAAACAATATGGGCGAAGCCTCGTTGAAGAAGCGTCCTTTCTGCGCCTTTTCTATCACGTCGCGCACATCCTTCACCCCGCTGGTCACTGCGCTCAACGTATAGAACGGTGTCTCCAGCCTGTGGGCTATAATCTGCGCCAGCGTAGTCTTTCCCACTCCCGGCGGTCCCCACAGGATAAACGAAGAGATGCGCCCGGAGTCAATCATCCTCCGTAGCACAGCCCCCTCACCCACCAGATGCTGCTGGCCGATATAGTCGTCCAGCCTACGTGGCCTAAGTCGTTCTGCTAATGGTTCTGACATAATTGGGTGCAAATGTACAAAAATCTTTCAGAATAAAAGAAAATGCAGCAAGAAATTTTGTTGCTCGGCTAAAAGGAATTGCCGACTAAAAGATAATCAAATGGGGGGTGTAGAAAAATTGATTATCAAATGGTCGGCAATTGATTATCAAATGACTTGAAAAAGATTATCAAATGACGAGCAAAAGATAATCAAATGGAAGTGAAAAGATTATCAAACCGAAGGCAAAAGATAATCAAATCGCGACCAAAAGATAATCGACACAAAAACAGCAGAAAACAAGAGGACAAAAGAGACACTTCTTACACCTTTCTTATTATATGTGCGCGCACGCGCGAGAAGGTTCAGAACCATATCGTCTTACGGCAGAATATCATATCTTTGCAGTCAATATCGAGGGAGAAATCAAAATTATTTTCTTGTTTTTATTTGCATACATCCTATATTTTATATATCTTTGCACCCAAAATTCAAGGGGTGCCAGACAGTTGTCGGCTGAGAACATACCCTATAACCGGAGACGGATAATGCCGATACCGGGATAAAATGACAGACCCCGTTTAAGTAATTAAAAACAAAAGACAAAATGAAGAAAAATTTCATTGTGGGTATTGTTTTGGGTTATGCAGCGATTGCAAGTGCAACCATACCCGAAGAGAGCAAGAACGCAGAGAGTGACTCACTGAAGACTATCAGTTTGCAAGATGTGAACGTGGTCTCTACACGTGCGGGGAAATCAACACCTATGGCATTCCAAAACTTCAGTAAGGACGACCTGAAAGGTGTAAACTTCGGCAAAGACATTCCGACGCTTCTGCAACTGACGCCATCGGTATTGTCTACGTCAGATGCCGGTACGGGCATAGGATATACAGGAATAAGAGTGCGCGGCACTGATCCGACGCGAATAAACGTCACAGCTAACGGCATTCCCGTCAATGATGCCGAAAGCGGACTGGTGTATTGGAGCAATATTCCTGATTTTGCGTCAAGTGTCGAGAACATACAGATACAGCGCGGTGTGGGTACATCAACCAACGGTGCCGGTGCTTTCGGTGCTACGGTGAATATGCAGACAGAGAACATTGGCCTGAAACCGTATGCCAGTATCGATATGTCCGGTGGCTCCTATTACACCCATAAGGAGAGTTTTCGTTTCGGAACAGGACTGATGGGCGGACACTGGGGAGTGCAGGGACGCTTGTCAAACATTGGCAGCAAGGGATATATTGACCGTGCTGACGCAAGACTAAATTCCTACTTCCTGCAAGGCGGGTACTTCTCAGACAATACGGTGGTGAAGTTCATCACGTTCAACGGTACGGAAAAGACCTATATGGCATGGGACTATGCATCGAAAGCAGATATGCAGAAGTACGGACGCAGATATAACCCAAGCGGAAAGTACACGGATGAAAACGGAAAGACTGCTTTCTACAACAACCAGACAGACAACTACCACCAGCAGCATTATCAGCTGTTATGGAATCAGTCAGTGAACAACAGTCTTAGCCTCAATGCCGCACTTCACTATACCAAAGGAGACGGTTATTATGAGCAATACAAGGAGAACCAAAAACTTTACAAATATCTTCTCAGTTCAGGCCTCGGAGCAAAGAGCGACTTGATACGCCAAAAGAGGATGGACAACGATTTCTATGGTGCCGTGGCATCGCTGAACTATGACAACCGCAATGGGCTGACGGCCAATGTTGGCGGTGGATGGAACAAGTATGACGGTGACCACTACGGCAAGGTAGTATGGGTGCGCAACTTCTCCGGAGATATAAATCCCGACCACGAGTATTACCGCAATAATGCCATAAAGACCGATATGAACGTATATGGAAAGCTAAACTACGAGTTCATCAAGGGAATGAGTGCATTCGTTGATTTGCAATATCGTCATGTGGGCTATGAAATGAGTGGTTCGTCTCAGGAGTTTGACGACAACGGACAGCGTTCTCTTGAAATGAACAAAAAATATGATTTCTTCAATCCTAAGTTCGGACTGAACTATAAGTTCGATTCCTACAATACTGCATACATATCATACGCCATAGCCCATAAGGAGCCCACACGAAACGATTTTGAGGATATGCTGGCAGAGAACGAGATAGTCACTCCCCAGCAGGAACGGCTCAATGATCTTGAGATAGGTTATCGCTATGAGTCGCCGGTGTTCAGTGTCGGTGCCAACTTCTATTACATGGATTACGACAACCAGTTTGTGCTTACCGGTGCCCAAGATGCCAACGGAGAGATGGTAGCGCGCAACATCAAGGACACATATCGTATGGGAATAGAACTGATGGCGGCATTGAATCCTTTCAAAGGATTTAATTGGAACGTGAATGCCACATGGAGCAAGAACCGCGCAAAGAACATGAACCTGAAGATTATAGATTCCGATTGGAATGAGTCGTATGTGAATGTGGGAGAGACCCACTTGGCTTTCTCGCCCGACTTCATGCTCAACAATATCTTTGCCTATGAATATCGTGGATTCAAGGCTTCACTGATGACGAAGTTTGTAGGCGAGCAATACATGACGAACTCTGATTTCAGGTCATATATAGACGAGTCGGACGGAGGACGACAAATAAGTGCTATGATAGACAAGTTCTGCGTGTCAGACCTCGATTTGTCTTACACCTTTGCCATGAAAGGCATTCAGAGCATCACTGTCGGGTGCACAATATACAATATATTCAATGAGGAATATGAGACAAACGGCAGTTGTGGTCTGAACTTCCGCAACAACAAGGGCAAGGTGGAGGCTTTCCATGACGGCAATAACTTCTGGAGTTGGTCCGTGTATTCTGCTCAGGCTCCTATACACGCAATGGCACACGTCTCTGTCAATTTCTAAGTTACGCGATGGACACCTTACGGTTTCTCGACATATTGGGCTTTGTATGCGGACTGGCATACCTGTATTTTGAGTATAAGGCAAGCATCTACCTGTGGATAGCAAGCATAGTGATGCCCGCTGTCGATATGTTCCTGTACTACAAGGCCGGACTTTATGCCGATTTCGGCATGGCCGTATATTATTGTATGGCCGCGATATATGGCTATGTCGTTTGGAGATATTCAGGAAAAACTGATGATGGACTACGGACAGAGTTGCCCGTTACCCGTTTTCCACAGCGGTTTGTCGTCCCTGCAACCATAGCCTTTGCAGCCGTATGGCTGTTCATCTACTGGCTGCTGACGTCGTTCACCAACAGCAGCGTGCCTGTCACCGACAGTTTCACCACAGCCCTCAGCATCGTAGCCCTTTGGGCACTGGCTCGCAAGTTTGCCGAACAATGGCTTCTGTGGTTGGTGGTAGATGCCGTATGCACGGTGCTATATATATACAAAGGTATTCCGTTTAAGGCTCTTATCTATGGTTTCTATACCGTCGTGGCTGTATTTGGATACAGGAAATGGCTCAAACTGTCTATTTGATGTATTTACCGACAAACCCGGCAACAACAGACGTATATTCCTGCGGATGGTCGTGATACGACAATGCGTGCTCTGAGTCGCGGCCAATCCACATCTCCTTGGGCTGAGGCTTGGCATCGTACACCTTACTCAGCATTTTGAACGGCACGTATGTATCCTTGTCGCCATGTATGAACAGCATAGGCTTATGGCATTTCATGACTTGCGAGACGCAGTCAGCCTCATCGAACGACCAACCATATCGGTGACGGCAAATGGCTGATGCACAATTCAATATAGGGAATGAAGGCAGATACATCTTGGCAAGTTCTCCCCCAAACTGGTCCCACACGCTGCTATATCCACAGTCCTCAACGAAACACTTCACGCTGTTGGGCGTGTCTTCACCCGACAGCATCATTGTTGTTGCCCCCCCCATTGACACACCGTGAACCACTATCTGCAAGTTCTTGCCAAAGATATTGCCGGCAACGCCTATCCATTGCATGACGTCAAGTCTGTCAAACCATCCCATCTGTATGTGGGTTCCGCCACTTTGGCCTGCGAAACGCAAGTCAGGGAGAAGAATGTTATATCCCAGATCATGGCCATACAGATAGCCTATAGGCAACCAGTATAGGGCATTGTCCGTATAGCCATGCACGATGACTGCCGTGCGGCTTGTAGATTTATTGGCCCTCACGTAATATGCGTGCATCCGGGTAGAGTCGTTTGCCAGAATAAATGTGTCGCACAACACCCCTGCCTGTTCCAGACTGTCCTTCCATTCGGCCACATTCGGGTATCTTTCACGCAGCAACTCATCGGTATTCCTAAGTTTCTCCTTTCCTGCATCCGTAAGCAGGGCATAGTCCACAAGGCTGTATGACACGACATATACTATTCCTGCCGTTATGGCAAACTGAGTAAAAACGATGGCAACTATCAAGCGCACCCGATGGCGCACCCGATATCTGAGCTTCATATACACCAACAATGAAATGGCGCAAATAGCCAACACGTAAAATAAAGCGGAAAGCATAGCCTTGCAAATCCCTGTTATACAACAAAGCACTACCCTCAACAAGAGTTACCACAGCGCAACTTTTCCGAGTGCTCCGAGGTCAATGGATGCAGTGCCCACACCGAGTGCTTGAAACACACGGCTCATAGTAGGCAGGCTGATGCTATAGCCTTTCTCCAACCGTGAAATCTGAGCACGCTTCACACCGATGCGCTCACCAAGTTCTTCCTGCGTAAGGTTCTGCTGTAGCCTTGCTTTCTTGATGGCTTCGCCAAGTTCGTAGGCACGGACAGCTTTGGCAACCTCTGCCTCCAACTCGTCTCTATCAGGTGTACCGACCTTACCGATGCACTCGTCCAAATGCTGTTCGAATGGTATCAATTTCATCTTTGCCATATTCCTATTCTCCTTTTGATTTGAAATACTCTTGTCTGATTCTCTCTGCTTTGGCTATCTCTTTGGCAGGTGTCTTCTGCGTCTTCTTGATGATGCCGTGAGTGGCTATCACTAATGTTTCCTCCTCCGTGTCCCAAAAAGCGAACAGCCGATACTTGACCTTATTGAATAAGGTACGAAACTCCCAAATTTCCGTTCCGTCCAACTTTTTGAACAACTCGGCATTCCTCTCTCCTTGCTGTACTCGCTTGATGTTGGTGTCTATCTTCTTCGCTGCGGCACGAGGTAGACTCTTGATGAAGCCATCAGCTTCCTCCGTCAATACCAGTTTGAATCTGCTATTACTCATATTGAGTCTTTCTTTGTCGATGCAAAGATAGTCATTTGTTTCCTAACCACGAAACATTTGTTTTTGTTTTTATACTCCAATGCTAACTTTTAACATTTCCCGCAAGAGAGCAATTTCAGTCGGTTTATTGCCTTTATTGTCGATAAGTCTTAAATTGTGTTACTATGGTGTTTACGATGCCTAAGTATCATACTAACGAGGCGTAAGTATCATACTAACGAACCGTAAACGGCATCTTTTACGTGAGGAACAATCTATTTCTCAATATAAAGGTAGTGATAAATCAAAAGAAATGATTATCTTTGCACAAAACTTAACTAAAGAAGTATTTTTGACATGAATAAGAAGCATCTTGCATTTATACTCATTCTCTCACTGCTATTGCCTGTGTGTGCTGCCGCCTATTCGCTGAAACGCGCCTGTGTGCACGATCCCAGCATCGTGTGGGAACCCAACTCGAAGACTTACTATATCTTCGGTTCTCACCGTGCTGCTGCAAAAACGACCGACCTGATGAGGTGGACAGAGTTTCAAGCTCCCTGGCAGACGGCCACGAGCAACCGTGCCGCCAACAAACAGGCATTCACCACGTCGCAGGTGACTGCCATGAAAAAAGGTGGTCAGGAGGTGGACTTCAGTTTCAATGCCTATGCCTGGTCTGAGAAGGGAAGCACGCGCAAGGGGAATACCTATAGCGTTGACGGCATGATGTGGGCACCCGACGTTATCTGGAATCCCGTCATGAACAAGTGGTGCATGTACCTTAGCATCAACGGTGACTTCTGGTATAGCAGTATTATCCTGCTGACCGCAGATAACATTGAAGGCCCCTATCGCTATCAGGCACCTGTCGTCGTCAGCGGTTTCTTTGAGAATGGCACATACAAGGAGACGGATTTAGAACTGGCCATCGGCACTCAGAACTCTTTGCCTGCCAGATATGCCACCGGTGAGAAATGGGGCGACCGCTATCCTAACTGCATCGACCCGTGTGTGTTCTACGACGAGGAAGGGAAGATGTGGATGTCGTATGGTTCGTGGAGCGGTGGTATCTGGCTGCTGGAACTCGACGAGAACACCGGTCTGCGCGACTATGATGTCGTATATAAGCAGGTGGGGACAGGCGACAATATCACCGTAGACCCATATTTCGGCAGAAAGATTGCCGGAGGACGCTATGTATCGGGCGAGGCTTCTTATATTGAATACATCGGTGGCTACTATTTTCTCTTCGTCACCTATGGCGGACTGCAAGACGGTGGCGTGGCTGGCGACTACAACAATGGCGGTTACCAGATGCGCGTATTCCGTTCCGAACGGCCCGACGGCCCTTATGTAGATGCTTCAAACATCAGTGCCGTCTATAGTACATGGCTTTTAAACTTCGGTCCTGATGCCAATACCAATCGTGGCGTGAACATTTTTGGAGCCTACACCGACTGGGGCAACCAAGCCAAAGGCAATTACGGTGAGCGTTCGCAAGGGCATAACAGCATCATCGCAGCCGAAGACGGACGCACGTATTTAGTCTATCATACACGATTCCAAAATTCCACAGCGTTGTTCGGTTGGGACAATGCCCATCAGGTACGCGTCCATCAAGTATTCCAAAACCAAGACGGTTGGCTGGTAGCAGCACCGTTTGAATATACCGGAGAGAGCGTAAAGAGCGACGATATCGCCACCACGCAGCAGATTGCCACTAATCAGATTCCCGGCAAATATATGTTGCTGACACACAAGTTCAAATTAGATCACACCAAGAAAGAAGCCGTCAAGCCGGTAGAAGTGGAGTTAAATGCCGACGGCACCATCACGGGCGAGGTGACAGGCACAAACAACAGATGGGAGGCCATAGAGGGTACCAGCTATATCAACATCGTATTGAACAACCTTACTTACAAGTGCGTGATGGTAGAACAGACGTTGGAGCCCGGCAACACTAAGGTTGCCGCCTTCACAGGCACACGCACAAGCGGTGTCTCTATCTGGGGCTACAAGTACGAATCCCTGCCTTCGGGCATCAATACAATCGAGGCTGACACCAATACCGACGGCTCACTGTTTGACTTGCAGGGTCGCCGTATCGTCACACCGCGTGCTCACGGCATCTATATTCAGAACGGCAGAAAGGTCTTAAGATAGGTTTCCGAAAAGGAATGAAAAGACCGCCTACAAATGCCAGGCTATAATTGCATTTGGAATTGATGCTGATTTCCGGGTGGATGGAGCCTCCAAACGGATGGTTTGCAGGCTTCAAACGGTTGTGTCTTGCACTTTAAATGGTGGCAAAACTGAAATACTCCCTTGATTTTCTTGTCCGTTTCAGAAATAATGTCTATCTTTGCAAGGAGAAATCAACGAGACATAATGTATAACTTTTAAAACAAACAGGACTAAGAAACAGACAGTACGCAACGATAATGGGGAGCAACTGCCGTCGCCCAGCGAGGCACTCCCAAGAGGGAATCGGGACAAACAAACCAAACAA
>CAMWKM010000038.1 GCA_947174835.1 uncultured Prevotella sp. | reverse complement strand
TTACAATAGTATCGCATCATTCTATCAGATTTTAGATAAAAATCAAATTGGTATAGTAAATGATGCAATAGTGTCATGGAGAAATCCAAGCAAACCCACTCCGGACATGCTAGTTTCTTTTAATTTGGTATCCCCAAATAACGAAGAACTACCCTACCTTATGGAATATATTAAGAATAAGGTACTCGATTTCTTAAACGTTGATGCTGTCGTAACTACAAACTCTACACCTCTTCAGAAAGCGACCTCTATATTAGACTATCTATCTTATGCAACCTCTTATATTGACCATGATAATAAAAAGAAAATTTTAGAAAAAATAAACAATGTTCTTAACGAAAATAAGAACATTTTATTCAAGGAAAATAATGATTTGTACGGATTTTTTGATTTTGGAGGCAATTTCATATCAACCGTGACAAGATTTATATCATCTTTGAATCGTGATCAGTTTGAAGATGAGTTACTTGTAAATATTATTACGTGTCTGCAAAATTATCTTGAGCATGATTTTGCTGTATTGGGCTCTATTGTGAAATTGAATTCTCTCATGAGGAAACCCAGTATTGGTAAAAAAGATGTTGTAGATATGGTAAAAAGTAGAATATTCTCTAACAATGATCATGTTAGACATGATGCTCTCAATGCGATGCTTATTAAAGATAATGCACCTAGTTTTAAAGACCTAATATCTGAAATGATAAAACGGATTGAGATTGGAACTAATGAAAGTATTTCAAATGTACTCGCAACTTTGTGTACTCTTTATTATCGTGGGTTTATAGCCGATGCTCACTTAAAGAAGTTACCAAACACTCTTGAAACCTTATATAACGAAATTCAAACATTTCCTATATCAGAAACCATTAGAACTGATATTTATTATTTTGTATTAGAATTCGTAGGGGCCTTAGCAGCAAATAAACCAAATGAGGATTTGAATAATATCATTTCCTTATGGGAGAGTTATGCTAATGGTCCTGAAACATTCAATGATGTTCGAATAGGCTTTGAAAAAGGGTATGAAAGGGCTACTGCCAAACAGAAAAACTAATTTAGTGTAAAAATGGATAGCGGACAGATAATATTATTTCAGACGCAGGGAGGCGAGACGAAGATTGAGGTTCGGCTTGCCAATGAATCCGTGTGGCTTACTACCGACCAGATGGCGGAGCTGTTTCAACGTGACCGTTCGACCGTATAACGGCATATAAAAAAAGGATATACGACGAAGGCGAATTGAAGTCTGATTCAGCTTGTGCAGCATAAGTTCAAACTGAGGGCAAACGTCAGATAGAGCGTTAAATCCCAATCTATAATCTCGACATAATTATCAGTGTCGAAATTTAAATTAATGTACGCACGCGAGTGTTTAGATAGTCATTGAAAATACGAAAAATAACCTTCCTTTCATCGACCGTTTTTTTCTTCGATTATCTTTTGGTCGCGATTTGATTATCAATTTTATTACACCCCCCATTTGATTATCTTTTGAACAGCAAATGTGAATTCGACATAAAGTGACAGCGATGTCAGTGCCTGCTAATTTCTTATGTCGCGTATCTTGAAGATGCTGTTGCACTGAGATAGACGGAAAGTATGCTATTTGCGACTTGTAAACACCATACTTAGACCTCGTTAGTATGATATTTAGACAGCGTAAACACCATAGTAACACTATTTAACTGCAAACTGCATTGCCCCGCAAAATTTGGAAGTATGGAAGAATGTTTGTATCTTTGCAGACGATAATATGAAAAGATGTAACTTCCACATATCCATTTGAAAGTATTGGATTAAAACATACTGTACAGACAGGCATGACAAAAATACAAGAAAGAAGAGCATGGGCGAAAACAATCGTATAGAATACAAAAGAGAACTGACTTCGGAACTTGACATAGAAAAAGAAATCATTGCTTTCTTGAACTATAAAGAAGGTGGATATATCTATATCGGTATAGATGAGAATGGAGTCGCGATAGGTGTGGATGATGTGGATGGCTGTATGCTGAAGCTGAAAGATCGTATTAAGCATAATATTTCGCCATCGGCTATGGGACTGTTTGACATTGTGGAAGAAAAAAGAGAAGGTCACAGTATAATCAAGATTACAGTTGCAAGCGGGATAGAAAAGCCCTATTTCAAGACCAAGTACGGCATGACACCACGAGGCACATACCTTCGTGTGGGAACTTCTGCCGAGCCAATGCCTCAGGATCAGATAGACCGTCTGTTTGCCATGCGCACGCGAAACTCCATTGGCCGTATTGTCTCCAACCGTCAGGATTTGAACTTTGAACAACTACGCATCTACTATGATGAGCATGGCAAGCGGCTCAACGATAATTTCAAACGCACTCTGGAATTGCTGACCGAAGACGGAAAGCATAACTATGTAGCGTACTTGTTGGCTGATGAAAACGGAAACTCAATCAAAGTGGCAAAGTATTCCAGTCTTGACCGTTGTGACTTAGTGGAGAACAATGAATACGGTTACTGCTCTCTCATAAAAGCAACAAAAAGCGTACTGGCAAAGTTGGATATTGAAAACAAGGTGACTGCAACCATTACGCCTATGGAGCGTATTGAAACACCTTTATGGAACAAAGTGGCTCTTCGCGAGGCTGTCATAAATGCTATCGTACATAATGACTACTCTTTCGAGGTGCCGCCAAAATTTGAGATTTTCCCTGACCGTCTTGAGATAACATCAGCCGGTCGTCTGCCTGAATCACTTAGCCGTGAAGAGTTCTTCAACGGCATATCCATTCCACGTAACAAGGAACTAATGCGCATATACCGCGATGTAGAACTTGTAGAATCCTTAGGTTCCGGCATCCCTCGCATACTACACGCCTACGGTGAGGAGTGTTTCATGTTTACGGATAACTTCATCCGAATCACTTTCCCTGCCAATGTATGTGTAAATGACCATGATGGCACCAAGTCGGCACCAAGTCGGCACCAAGTCGGCACCAAGTTATTCCCCGATATTGAAAACATAGATAAATTGATAGTTTTTTGTATTGAGAAACGTTCCGTCACAGAAATGCTTTCTTTTATGAATTTTAGTGATCGGACGAAATTCCGTAAAAAATTTATCTATCCGCTTTTGGAGGCTGGCATTCTTCAAATGACACATCCGGAGAAACCAAACAGTAATGCTCAACGGTATTTCTTAACCCCATACGGATTGAACATTATCGGAGAAAAATAAAGAAACAAAAAACAGTATGAACAAAATAGAAATAAGAGAATAATATGATGAACATTACGGAACAGGACAAGGCTTTTATGCGTGAGGCTATCCGGTTGGCCAGCGAAAGTGTGAAACAGGGAGGCGGTCCTTTTGGTGCTGTCGTTGTGAAAGATGGAAAGATCGTGGCAGGCAGTTCCAATCGTGTCACTCTTGACAATGACCCTACGGCTCATGCAGAGGTGAATGCCATCCGAAAGGCTTGCCGTGTGCTGGGCACTTTTGACCTCTCGGGCTGCACGCTCTACACCTCGTGTGAGCCTTGCCCGATGTGTCTTGGGGCTATCTATTGGGCCCATATCGACCGCATCTACTACGGCAACACCCGCAAGGATGCCCGCGACATAGAGTTTGCCGATGACTTTATCTACGACGAGATGGGCAAACCTCTCGCGGAACGCACGGTGCCCATCATCCCGATGCTGCGCGATGAGGCGCAGGAGTCGTTCCGCTTGTGGACCGAGAAAGCCGACAAGACCGAATATTAGCCCTCAAAGACAAATCGGTGCAAAACCGAAATGGAGCCTTGTCGGGATGAAGAAAAACAATCATGTTTAGGGAACATGATTTTGCACTTTGCATTATTTTTTGTACTTTTGTACCCTCAAAACAGTAAAACAATAAAAACAAGGATATGAGAAAGAATTTCGTTGAAGAACTGAAATGGCGCGGAATGCTGGCACAGATGATGCCCGGCACGGAGGAACTTCTGCAGAAGGAGATGGTGACAGCCTATCTGGGGACTGACCCCACGGCTGATTCGCTGCACATAGGACACTTGTGTGGTATCATGATGTTGCGCCATCTGCAGCGCTGCGGACACCGTCCCGTCATCTTGGTTGGCGGTGCTACAGGCATGATCGGCGATCCCAGCGGCAAGTCACAGGAGCGAAACCTGCTGAACGACGAGACACTACGCCACAATCAGGAGTGTATCAAGGCTCAGGTGGCCAAGTTCCTGGATTTTGAAACCTCATCCGAAGGAGGGGAAAGCAACAAGGCCCTGATGGTGAACAACTATGACTGGATGAAGAACTTCACGTTTCTGGACTTCGCCCGTGAGGTGGGTAAGCACATCACCGTGAACTATATGATGGCTAAGGAGAGTGTGCAGCAGCGTCTGAACGGTACGGCCCGCGACGGTCTGTCCTTTACGGAGTTTACCTATCAGTTGCTTCAAGGCTACGACTTCCTCTATCTCTATCAGCACTATGGCGTGAAACTGCAGTTGGGCGGCAACGACCAATGGGGCAATATGACCACAGGCACGGAGCTCATCCGCCGCACACTGGGCAATGAAGTAGAGACTTTTGCACTGACCTGTCCGCTGATCACCAAGAGCGACGGCAAGAAGTTCGGCAAGACAGAAAGTGGTAACATCTGGCTCGACCCGAAACGCACTACGCCTTATCGCTTCTATCAGTTCTGGCTGAACGTGAGCGACGATGATGCTGAACGCTACATCAAGATATTCACCTCGCTGGAGAAGGATGTTATTGATGCTCTTATTGAGGAACACAAACAGGATCCCGGTCGCCGTGTGCTGCAGAAACGTCTTGCTCAGGAGGTGACGGTAATGGTCCACTCACAGGAAGCCCTCGACATGGCCATTGAAGCCTCGAACATTCTTTTTGGCAAAGCCACTAAGGAAGCCTTGGAGAAGTTGGACGAGCAGACCTTCCTTGATGTATTCGACGGTGTGGAGAAGTTTGAGATTTCACGCGACCAATTGGGGCAGCCTGCCATCGAACTCTTCACGACAGTGGCTCCCGTGTTCCCCTCGAAAGGCGAAATGCGCAAGATGGTGCAGGGCGGTGGTGTCAGTCTGAATAAGGAAAAGCTGACGGATCAGAACCGTGCAATCACTGCCGAAGATCTAATTGACGGCAAATATCTACTGGCCCAAAAAGGTAAGAAGAATTACTATCTGGTGACCGTAAAATAAAGAAAGGGTAGGAAAAATTTGGCGATTCGCTATTTTTTTCCTACCTTTGCAGCCGCAATAAGCGATTGGACGATGGTGTAATGGTAACACTACAGGTTTTGGTTCTGTCATTCCCGGTTCGAATCCGAGTCGTCCAACTAAAATATTCTTATTGAATCATCTCAACAATTTAGAGACAATAAAAATCCCCAAGTCATTCAGACTTGGGGGATTTTTGTTTATTCTTAAACAGGTGATTAGTTGATCTGCTCCTTTACTTCAACCTCGCGGCTGACGGGCTTCTTCACCTTCTTAGTGGTCTGCTTCTCAACATCCACTTCTTCGTAGGTAGTAACTTTGAAGGTACCCTCACCAGTGACGATGACACAACGGTTTTTGTCGTTCTCTGCAAACGGCTGAACAGTGTCACCCTTCGAATCAGTCTTGATGCGACTGGCCTCAATGCCATATTCCTTGACGAGCTTATCAGCCACATCGTTAGCACGCTTCTGAGCGTAAACCTTATTCAAACGGGAAGTACCCGTGCCCTTATCAGCATAGCCGGTGACGGTGAAGACAGCATCACTGCTGGTCTTCATGAGGTCAGCCACATCCTTAATGGCCTTGTCAATACCGCTGGCAGCACTGGCATCGCTCTCACGGATTTTAAAGAAAATAGCTTCTTCTATCTTCTTCTTCTCCATCTTCTCCACGGGGCGTTTCTCCTTCACGACAATAGTGGTAGGCTCATCAACTTCAACAGTGTCAACAACGGTAACGAGTTTGGTAATAAACTTAGGCTCTACCTTCTTGTAGCCGAAACGGACATTAAGGCCAAGCATAGCGGTAAACTGCCAGTCATCGGCATCGTTGGTCTTTGAATTGAAGCGATCACTCAGTGAATTGGCATTCACTTCCAAAGATACACCGACGGGCTTAGCCTGATTGGTCTCCAAACGAAGTCCAGCACGCAGATTGTGGCTCAGGCGATTATCATCCCATGCCAGCGGTGTAGCGGTGGCAGGCAAGTTAAGACATTTCAGTTCGTCATTATCCCATGCATAGTTCAGACCAACACCACCCAACAGAATGACATTAAGGGCATGGTTTGTTTTCTTGCTAAACATATTGGTAAGGTTCAACATCAGGTCGAGATCCGGTGTGATGTATTTCCACTTGTAGTACTGCTCGTTGATGCCGCTCTTTGCCTCCCAAGCGTTGACATGAAGGCGTGCGCCAACAACAGGTGTGAAATAGTGACCGAATGACAAAGCTGCCGTGGGGGTTATCAACTTGTCCATCTTGGCATCAGTAGCCGTTAGCTGTACCCCCCCTTGAGCTTCTACATAGGAGTAGGATTTCCATTCTTTGGTCTGAGCCTGTGCGGTACCTACCACCAACAGCGCAAGGGCTGCAGTTAACAATTTCTTAGTTTTCATTTGCTTTATAGTTTTTGAATTTAAATTCTGCCTGCAAAGATAATAAATTTTCTTGAAATGGCAAGAAAAGTTGCTAAAAATAGTTTTTTTCTTACGCAATATTCCGAAAAAAGTCTTACCTTTGTACGTTGTTATAACAAACTATAGAAGTTATGTCGTCAATAGAAATTAAACGAGTGACCGACAAACGTGAACTGGAAAAGTTCATCCAGTTCCGTTATGACCTGTACAAAGGAAACAAATACGATGCCCCCAATTTATATAGTGACGAGGTACAAACCCTGAGCCGAGACAAGAACCCGGCCTTTGAGTTCTGCGAAGCAGAATATTTCATTGCTTGGCGCGATGGCAAGGTTGTAGGCCGTGTGGCCGGCATCATCAACAAACGCTATAATGAGCAATGGGAGCGTAAGGCAGTTCGCTTCGGGTGGATTGATTTTATCGACGACACCGAAGTTTCAACATCCCTATTGAAGGCCGTCGAGGACTGGGGGCGCGAAAAGGGCATGACGGAAATCATCGGCCCGTTAGGCTTTACCGACATGGATCCTGAGGGTATGCTCACCATGGGCTTCGAAGAGTTGGGCACGATGGCTACGCTCTACAATTATGAGTACTATCCGCGCCATATAGAACAGATGGAAGGCTACGAGAAGGACAACGACTATGTGGAATATAAGGTTTTTGTACCTGAGAATGGTATGCCTGAAAAGATGAAACGCGTGGCAGAATTGTGTATGCAACGCTACAACCTGCACACGCCCCGTCTGAAGCGCAGTCAGGTATTCGGTCCGGAACAATACGGACAGAAAGTGCTCAACGTGGTGAACAAGACTTTTAGCCATCTGTATGGTTACTCGCAGATGACACAGAGGCAGATTGATGAGTATGTACAGATGTACTTCAAGTTTTTCGACATGGATATGATCTGCGTCATTGAGGACTGGAACACTCCCGATCACGATGTGATAGGCGTGGGCATCACCATCCCTTCGCTAACCAAGGCTTTACAGAAATGCCGTAACGGTCGACTACTGCCATTCGGCTGGTGGCACATAATCAGAGCGTTGAAATTCCATAAGACCGACGTGGTGGATTTATTACTGGTAGGCATTCTGCCCGAATACCGTGCAAAGGGTGCCAATGCACTGCTGTTCCACCACCTCATTCCCATTTACCAGAAATACGGTTTCAAGTGGGGCGAAACTCATGTAGAAATGGAGACCAACGACAAGGTGCAAGGACAGTGGCAGTATTTTGAACATGAACTGCACAAACGTAGAAGATGCTATAAGAAACAATTATAAATGGCAGAGGACAATAATATCATTGAACAACAGGATGCCGTTGAGTACGGTGACGAAAATATCAGAACCCTGACGGGTACAGAGCATATCCGTCTCCGCCCCGGTATGTATATTGGCCGGCTGGGCGACGGTTCATTGCCGGAGGATGGTATTTATGTATTGCTGAAAGAGGTCATCGACAATTCCATCGATGAGTTCAAGATGAAGGCTGGCGACCGCATAGAGATCAACGTAGACGATAATCTGCGAGTCTCTGTTCGCGACTATGGACGCGGCATCCCCCAAGGCAAGATGATCGAGGCCGTCAGTGTGCTCAATACTGGCGGTAAGTATGATTCGAAAGCTTTCAAGAAGTCTATCGGACTGAATGGTGTAGGTGTCAAGGCCGTCAATGCATTGAGCACCCACTTTGAGGTACGCTCATTCCGCGACAGCAAGGTGCGTAAGGCCATCTTCGAGAAAGGAAAACTGATAAGTGATGTCACAGAAAACACTGATGACGAGAACGGCACCTATATCTATTTTGAACCCGATCCATCACTCTTCCAGAACTATCGATTTCATGATGACATCGTGGAGACCATGCTCCGCAACTACACCTATTTAAATATAGGACTGGCCATTATGTACAACGGTCGTCGCATCCTCTCGCGCCGAGGTCTGGAGGATTTGCTGAAAGACCGTATGAGTGCCGATGCCCTCTACCCTATCATTCATCTTCAAGGCAAAGATATCGAAATAGCCTTCACCCACGCCAACCAATACGGTGAGGAATACTATTCATTTGTCAACGGACAGCATACCACACAAGGCGGTACTCACCAGAGTGCCTTCAAGGAGCACATTGCCAAAACCATCAAGGAGTTTTTTCAGAAGAACTTCGAGTATGGAGATATCCGTACAGGTATTGTTGCCGCTATTGCTCTCAACGTGGAGGAACCAATGTTTGAAAGTCAGACAAAAATCAAGTTGGGCTCACAGACGATGGCCCCTAATGGCAGCGTCTCTATCAACAAATATGTAGGTGACTTCATTAAGCAAGAGGTGGACAACTATCTGCATAAGAATCCCGACGTAGCCGAAGTGATACAGCAGAAGATTCAGGAAAGCGAAAAGGAGCGCAAGGCAATGGCGGGTGTCACCAAACTGGCTCGTGAACGCGCTAAAAAAGCCAACCTGCACAATCGAAAATTACGTGACTGCCGCATCCATTTCAGCGACGTGAAAAATGAGCGCAAAGAGGAGTCCTCTATCTTTATCACCGAGGGTGACTCGGCCAGCGGTTCCATCACTAAGAGTCGCGACGTAAACACGCAGGCTGTGTTTTCTCTTCGCGGAAAGCCTTTGAATACTTTCGGACTAACTAAAAAGGTAGTCTATGAGAACGAGGAGTTCAACCTATTACAAGCTGCCCTTGATATAGAGGAAGGACTTGACACACTGCGCTATAACAAGGTCATCGTGGCTACCGATGCCGATGTTGACGGTATGCACATCCGATTACTCATCATCACCTTCTTCCTGCAGTTCTTCCCCGAACTCATACGCAAAGGCCATGTATATGTCCTACAGACCCCCCTATTCCGTGTTCGCAACCGTCGCACCAAGATTCGCAAGAAAGAGGTATTGGCCAAAGCAGATGCCAAAGGAGACAAAAAGTCCGATTTCATTGTACGCTACTGCTATAATGAGGAAGAGCGGTTAAAGGCTATCAGCGACCTGGGACCTGACCCTGAAATTACCCGTTTCAAGGGTCTGGGTGAGATTTCTCCAGAGGAGTTTGCTAGTTTTATCGGTCCTGACATCCGCTTGGAACAAGTCACACTACACAAGACGGATCAGGTGCAAAAACTTCTGGAATACTACATGGGCAAGAATACAATGGAGCGCCAGAATTTTATCATTGACAATCTGGTTATCGAAGAAGATCGCCCAGAGGAAGAAGCCAACGAATAGCAAAATGACGAATGTTCATCACTACACAGGACTGACAGATGCTGAAGTACTGGAAAGTCGTCGCAAACACGGCACCAATGTGCTGACACCCCCAAAAAGAGAAACGTATTGGGAAAGACTTTGGAAAGCCTGTCGCCACTGGATCTCAGTTTTACTTGGCACTCTCGTGCTCTGCTCAGTGCTTGCAGCGGTCGTACTGACCAGTTCTATGGGAGCAGTCATTTGGGTAATGCCTGCCATCTTACTGACAGCAACAATGATGATTACGTTAGTGGGATTCTTCGGTGGCTACAAAGACCCACTCTATACCATCCTAATTGTCGTCTTCATTCTATCAATAGGTATCTCCATTTATGAATATGAGTGGGGCGGTGAAGGATTAACCACTTTCTTCGAACCTATCGGTATCATCACAGCCTTACTTTTAGCTACAGGTGTGGCATTCGTTTTGGAACGGAATAATGAAAAGACATTCCAAAGTCTCAACGAGGTGAACGATGACACTCTGGTAAAAGTCATTCGCAACGACCGCATGGGACAAGTGCCGCGCCGCGACATTGTAGTAGGCGACATCATTATTCTTGAAACAGGCGAGGAAGTGCCGGCTGACTGCGAACTATTGCAGGCACTTAACTTGATTGTCAACGAGTCATCGCTGACAGGTGAACTACAAGCCGAGAAAACCACTCGCGAGGAAGAATTTAACAAAGAGGCCACCTACCCATCGAACCACGTCATGAAAGGTACGACCATCATTGAAGGCTACTGCACAGCACGAGTGCTATATGTGGGCGATGCCACAGAAAGTGGACAGGTATTTGAGGCGGCTCAGGTAAATGAGGGCAACCCTACACCGCTGAGCGAAGAACTTAACAAGTTAGCCGGCTGGATAACGAAAGCCAGTTACCTGATAGCCATATTGGTCGTAGCAGGACGTTTGACAATACACCTCCTAACGAGCGATGATATTGACTTCAGCACACCAGATGACTGGCTGAATTTCATCTCTTTTACACTTCATACAATAATGATTGCCGTAACACTCGTCGTGGTAGCCGTACCGGAGGGACTACCTATGAGTGTGACACTGAGTTTGGCTTTCAGTATGAGAAAGCTGATGAAAGAGAACACACTACCCAGAACAATGCATGCCTGTGAGACAATGGGAGCCGCCAGCGTAATCTGTACAGACAAGACTGGCACACTAACGCAGAACTTAATGCAGGTGGCCGAAGTCAAACTCGAACAAGGTATCAGCGATAACTTACTGGCAGAAATGTTAGCAGTAAATACAACAGCCAATCTCGACTTTCTGCCTGCCGGTGCCAAGTCTATTGGCAATCCTACCGAGGGTGCTTTGTTGCTTTGGCTTTATGGACAAGGTACTAACTATCAGCCCATTCGTGAGTCTATAGAGATCATTGACCGCCTGCCTTTCTCCACGATACAGAAATATATGGCTACTATCGTCCTATCTAATGTGACAGGACGACAGATGCTCTATGTAAAAGGAGCACCAGAGATGGTGCTCAGCCTATCAGCCCTATCAACCGAAGCACGTCAGGCCTATAACGCTCAGTTGCTGGACTATCAAAACAAGGGTATGCGCACACTAGGACTGGCATATTCTGAAGTAGAAGACAACCAACAAGTATTCAACGATGGACGATTAGCAACAGAAGGGTTGCACTTTGCAGGTATCTTTGCTATCAGCGACCCCGTCAGACAGGAGGTTCCTGCTGCTATTCAGAGTTGTCTTGATGCAGGCATTCAAGTGAAGATTGTCACAGGCGACACATCAGGCACAGCCTGTGAGATAGGCCGCCAGATAGGACTATGGACAAACGAGGATACAAGCCAAAACATCATTACAGGTACCGAGTTTACTGCCATGAATGATGAGGAATTGCTCTGCAGGGTGCAAGAGATAAAAATATTATCAAGGGCACGGCCCAAAGACAAAGAACGGTTGGTTCACCTGTTAAAGAGACAGGGGCTTGTAGTGGCCGCCACAGGCGATGGCACTAACGATGCACCAGCCCTAAACGCTGCCGACGTAGGGCTATCAATGGGCGACGGTACTGCTGTTGCCAAGGAAGCCAGCGACATGACAATTCTGGACAACTCATTCTCCACCATTGCCAACGCTGTAATGTGGGGGCGTTCGCTCTACAAGAATATCCAGCGTTTCATCATGTTCCAGATGACCATCAACGTAGTGGCTTGCCTCATAGTACTTATTGGAGCATTTATCGGTACTGAGTCGCCACTGACTGTCACCCAAATGTTATGGGTCAACCTGATTATGGACACCTTTGCTGCCATTGCCTTGGCCTCACTTCCCCCCAGTTCCACAGTGATGCAGGAGAAACCACGACGCGTGACTACCCCTATCATCAATCGTGCAATGGCATGGAACATATTTGGCGTGGGAACACTCTTCACCATTCTGCTCATGGCTCTGTTGATTGTATTGCAACACACCGACATCAAATCAGTAAAAGATCTTCTGAGTTTCCACTTTAGCACCTACGACGGACTCGATGACTACGAACTGAGTCTCTTTTTCACCATCTTCGTAATGCTGCAGTTTTGGAATATGTTCAACGCCAAAGCCTTCATGACAGGTCAGTCGGCTTTTTTCCATATAAGCAAGTGCCGAGGATTCATGTTCATTGCTGCCCTCATCCTGATGGGACAGATTATCATTGTCCAATTGGGTGGACAGATGTTTGGCGTTAGACCATTAGGAGGAGCCGACTGGGGGGCTATCATTCTGATAACATCATGTGTGCTTTGGATAGGAGAACTCGTGAGATATTTCAACAGGCAAAAAATATAATATAATAAGGTATAAGAATATGCTAAAAAAGTTACTGATAATAGCAGCCCTAAGCATGGGACTGACGACACAAGCACAAACGCGGTCGGACAGTGAGAGTGCGCTACGCAAACTAAATATTGCCGAAGTGGCCGTGAAGAATCTCTACGTGGAAGAAGTAGACGAGCAGAAACTGGTGGAAGATGCCATTCGCGGTATGCTGGAAAAACTGGATCCACACTCCAGTTATACCACACCAAAGGAGACCAAGGCTATGACAGAACCCCTGAACGGATCGTTCGAGGGCATTGGCGTGCAATTTAATATGGTAGACGATACGCTCATCGTCATACAGCCAGTCATCAATGGTCCGTCAGAGAAAGTAGGCATCATTGCCGGTGACCGTATCGTAATGGTTAATGATACTGCCATAGCTGGTGTAAAGATGACAAAAGAGGAGATTATGCGTCGGCTGCGTGGCCCCAAAGGTACAATTGCCGACCTGCGGGTGGTGAGGTCAGGCATCAAGGATTTGCTCACATTCAAAGTGAAACGCGACAAGATTCCTGTCCATTCTATTGATGCCACCTATATGCTGCGACCCGGCATCGGCTATATCCGCATCGGCAATTTCAGTGCTACTACTTATGATGAGTTCATGGAAAGTATGTCTAAACTGAAGCAACAAGGTATGCGAGATCTGGTGCTTGACCTGCAAGAAAACGGCGGTGGCTATCTACAAGCTGCTGCTGACTTGGCTGGTGAGTTCCTCAATACCGGTGACCTGATTGTCTACACTGAAGGCCGCAGGGTACCTCGTCGGGAATACCGCGCTCCAGCCAATGGCTCTTTCCGAGACGGTAAAGTAGTTGTGCTGGTCGATCAGTACACAGCCTCAGCTGCTGAGATTGTGACGGGTGCCATTCAAGATCAGGATCGCGGTATGGTTGTGGGGCGCCGTACATACGGCAAAGGCTTGGTACAACGCCCTATAGATCTGCCCGATGGCTCAATGATCCGGCTGACCATCGCCCACTACTATACCCCTTCTGGCCGTTGCATCCAGAAACCTTATGAAAAGGGCAACAAAAAGAGTTACGATCAAGATATCATAAACCGTCTAAACCGTGGTGAACTGACCAATGCAGATAGCATCCATTTTGCCGATTCACTGAAATTCGAGACACTGAAGAAACAGCGCACTGTCTATGGCGGCGGTGGCATCATGCCCGACTATTTCATCTCGCTTGATACAACCAAATACACCAAGTACCATCGTGAACTGGCCGCCAAAAGCATCATCATCCAGCAGAACCTGCGCTATGTCGATCAAAACCGCAAGAAATTGCAGAAGACCTATTCTGACTTTGCATCATTTAAAGCCAACTATGAAGTACCACAATCATTCATTGATATGATTGTAAAGGAAGGCGAGAAACAAAATATCAAGCCAAAAGATGAGGCCGAGATGGAAAAGACACTGCCTTATCTTCGCTTACAACTGAAAGCCCTTGTAGCTCGCGACCTATGGGACATGAGCGAATATTTCTCCGTCATCAACGAAGATAGCGAGACCGTTAAGAAAGCATTGGAGCTACTCTCTGAGTAGGGCCAATGCCTTATTCTCGGCAGCTTCCATCAGTTCGCGTTCACCGGGTCCTTTGTCGTTTATACCACAGAGGTGCAGGATGCCGTGAATAATAACACGGTGCAATTCTTCATCGTAGGTCTTACCAAAAAGTTCTGCATTCGAACGCACTGTGTCAAGCGAGATAACCAGATCACCGTTCAGTACCTCGTCTTCGCAATAGTCAAAAGTGATAATGTCCGTATAGTAGTCGTGTCCCAGATATTCACGATTCACTTCCAAGATATGTTCATCATCACAAAACAGGTAGCCCACCTCACCTATCTTCTTCTGATAGGTAGCAGCCACACGCCGAATCCACGTTGATGTTTCACGCCGCTTAATATCCGGCATCTTCACTTTCTCACTGTTATAAGTTATCATTCCTCAAAATATTTCAGGGATTCGGTAGAAAAACATTTACGTCCACGCCAAAGTGTTGCAACTCGCGTACCATTGATGATGAAACAGACGAAAACTGTGGCTCTGCATAAAACAAGATAGTCTCCACGTCACCATTTGTCAACTGACGATTGACATCAGCCTGCTCACGTTCATACTCAAAGTCCTTCACAGAGCGTACACCTTTTACGATAAAGCGAGCCCCTACACTACGGGCAAAATCAACGGCCAATCCAAAGTAAGGCTTCACCTCAATACGCGACTCATTTCGATAGATACGGGCGATTGTCTGCATCCGCTCTTCTGCCGAAGGCATATCAGGCTTCGATACATGGTCACCCACCACACCGATAATCAGTCGGTCAAACAACGGAAGCGCACGCCGCACGATGGAATCGTGCCCAACGGTAAAAGGATTGAAACTCCCTACAAAGATGCCTATTCTCTCCTGTTCCATCAATCCATATTAATCTATCTCCTCATCAGCCTTATAGCCACCCATCTCGCGGATAGCATTCTTGAGCATTGTGTGTTGCTGATAGAGATGGTTAATAGCCTCCTCTCCTTGTGTGTAGTCGTGCATCGGTGATTTCAAGAAGAACGAGAGAAAACGCTGAATACCAAAACGTCCGGCACGAGCGGCCAAATCCATCAACAGGCAGAGATCGAGACAGACCGGTGCTGCCAATATACTGTCGCGACAAAGGAAATTGATTTTGATCTGCATGGGATAGTTCATCCAACCGAAAATATCAATATTATCCCATGACTCCTTGTTATCATTGCGCGGCGGATAGTAGTTGATACGCACCTTATGGTAATAATCGTTATAGAGTTCCGGCTGGTCACCAGATTTCAGAATGGTTTCCAGAGTAGACAATTTTGACACCTCCTTGGTACGGAAGTTCTCCGGTTCATCGAGAACCAGCCCATCGCGATTACCTAAGATATTGGTTGAGAACCAGCCAGCCAGCCCCAGACAACGAGTGCCAATAATGGGGGCAAAACCCGACTTGACCAGTGTCTGACCTGTCTTAAAGTCCTTACCGCAGATAGGCATCTGCGTCTGCTCGGCCAATTGCCACATAGCAGGAATATCAACCGTCGTATTCGGTGCACCCATAATAAACGGACAGCCCTCCTTCAGCGCAGCATAAGCATAACACATCGACGGAGCCACATTCTGGCGGTCATCAGCCTGCATCGCCTGCTCCAAAGCTTCCAGCGAATAATGCACTTTCTCATCAATAGGCACATAAATCTCTGTAGAAGCAGCCCAAAGTATAACAATACGCTCCACCTGTTTCTCTTGCTTAAACTGCCTGATGTCCTCACGCAACATCTCCACCATCTGCCAGCGATTCTTGGCTTCTTTTACATTTGAGCCGTCAAGACGTTTGGCATAGTCTTTGTCAAAGGCCGCCTTCATCGGCACAATCTGTTCCAATTCATCACGAACGGGATCAATATCCTCTTTCTTCAGGACAGCGGCATAGACTGCTGCCTGATAAGCATTCTGTGGATAGACATCCCAGCAGCCGAAGACAATATCATCAAGGTTAGTCAGCGACACAATGTCGCCATATTTCAGATACCGTTTGTCAACACCTTTCCCTACACGAATCTTGTCGTATTGAGTCATCGAGCCAATAGGCTTGGCCAGTCCCTTACGAGCCATTAGCACACCAGTCATAAACGTGGTAGCCACTGCCCCGTTACCAACAATTAATATGCCCAACTTGCCTGTTGCGGGCTTCACTTCAATGTTTTTCATTTTTGTTTGAATTCATACTAAGTATTTAACCCAGTTCGGCAAAATTACATCTTTTTTTGGAAAAACAGAAAGATTTTTCTCTTTTTTTGAAAATAATTGCATGGCTCAGAAATAATATGTATATTTGCAGACAGATTCTGAACCCTGAAACTATAAATTGTTCAAATGAAACTAAGATATTATCTATTCATCGTGGCTGTCGCCTTGTGGAGTACAGGTATGATGGCACAAAACCTTGTATTTATCTATTCACCCAATCCGTCGGCAGGCCTACATATCGCAGCACTGCAAAAAGACAGCACATGGAAAGACTTAGGCCAACTATGTTCGTCAGACTATGGCACTTGGGGCGCAGAAAAGAAAATGCATCACCCATCATTATGCCGCGCCAATGACGGCTCATGGCGATTAGTGTTTCAAGTAAACGACCATTCGCCTCTATTTGCTGCATCCTACAGTCAAGATCTTATCACTTGGCGACCGCAGGACTATCCCCACATTAGCAGTCGTAATTGTTTGACTCCTGTCGTTCATCCTATTGCCGACGGCTACGAAATTTTTTATCTGTCTGATGGTACTTACTATCAAGTAATAGCAACGCCCGACTTCCGGCACTTCACGGTCAGCGAACCAGTGAACCAGGTATCACAGGCACTATTCAGTGTGCTACAGAAAAACAAAGTCAGCATTGATGATAAAGAATTTACGGGTCAGATCTTCGACCTCACGAATGACGAACAAAATCGCATCCTTCAGCACTTTGATATATTAGGTCAAGAATACCAAAAGGCCTCAGAACGAATGCACGACGATGCCCAAAAACTGTCGTTACCTGCTACCATTGAGGCCACATTGGCTGTCGATACCACCCAATGTAAAGCTATCAGTGATAAACTCATCGGCATATTCTTCGAAGATATCAGTTATGCTGCCGACGGTGGCCTCTATGCTGAACTTATTCAAAACCGCGACTTCGAATATAACGCCAAAGATCGTCGTGAGTGGACAGCCACTACTGCCTGGCATTCACGGTGGCCCATCAAGATTAGCACCGCTCATCCGCTAAGTGCCAACAACCCACATTATGCCATCATGCCACACGACACCCTCTGGAACGAAGGCTGGGACGGTATTGCCGTGGAACAGGGCAAGAAGTATGATTTCTCCATGTTCGTACTGGGCGGTGGACAAAAACAGCAATTCTTAGTGCAACTCATAGCCGAGGATGGCACCGTCATTGCCAGCACAAAACTGAAGACGGCATCCAAAGACTGGCATCAGTACACTGCAGTACTCACTGCCATGAAAACCGAGACAAAGACCCGTCTGGCCATCATCCCGCAGAAGAAGGCCAATGTGGGTATTGACATGATATCACTCTTTCCACGGGAAACCTTCAAGAATCGCCACAATGGTTTGCGCAAAGACTTAGCAGAGACCATCGCTGCACTAAAGCCTAAATTCGTACGCTTCCCCGGTGGTTGCATGAGTCATGGTCAAGGATTGGAGAATATCTATCATTGGAACCATACAATCGGTGACTTACAAGACCGTAAACCCGACTTTAACATTTGGCATTACCACCAAACCCGCGGTTTAGGCTTTTATGAGTATTTCGTTTTCTGCGAGGATATTGGGGCCGAACCATTGCCAGTATTGGCAGCCGGTGTACCTTGCCAGAACTCGGCCAATAACCGCGAGGGCATTGGCGGCCAACAGGGAGGCATCCCCATTGCCGATATGCCTGCATACATCGACGAACTCTGCAACCTAATTGATTGCCGCTACCAACGAATGGGCGCACAAGCGAGCACTGGCCGGCCATCCTGAGCCGTTTAACTTAAAATATATAGGCATAGGTAACGAAGACATTATCTCCACTACCTTTGAGGAACGCTACGAAATGATCTGTAAGGGCATTCGTGAACGCCATCCCGAAATTAAGATCTGCGGCACCGTTGGACCTTTTCACACACCATCAGCCGACTATATCGAAGGTTGGGACTTCACGAAGAAACACCCCGACTTGCAGGATATGGTTGACGAGCACTACTACGAATCAACAGGATGGTTCATGCATCACCGCAATTATTACGACAATTATGACCGTCAGGCAGCCAAGGTCTATTTGGGCGAGTGGGCTGCCAGCACCAAGACAAAGCGCCCCAATATGGAAACTGCTCTGGCCGAGGCCCTCTATCTGACCGATATCGAGCGTAATGGCGATATCGTTGAAATGACCAGTTACGCCCCTATGCTCTGTAAAGATGGACACTCCAACTGGAATCCGGACATGATCTATTTCACGAACACCACCATACGCACAACGCCGGCCTACGAAGTACAACGCTTATTCTCCATCTACGATGGTAACCAATATGTTCATTCACAACTCACAATTGACGACCCACAATTAAAGCACCGTATAGGTGCCAGCGTGGTTAAGAACCTAAAAACGGGCAAGACCTATCTAAAATTAGTGAATGCCCTGCCATCAACGCTAAAGGTCAATGTTAAGGGATTGAATATCTCCTCCAAAGTAAAATGTGAGCAACTTAGCGGCAACGGTGTAGAGGACCAGAAAGCCAAGGCCGAAATTATCAAAACCAGCACCCCGACCACCCTGCCGCCCTACTCTCTTCGCGTCATAGAACTATAGACCGATCGTAGGCTGTGCTCCACCCACCATATCAAGAAAAAGAGTACAAAAGAAAATATTTTGCTAATATGCACATTTACCAATGACCCAACAGAGAATATATTTCAATTCCCGTGACAAACTAATCAGGCTTGACATTCAGAAGATTGTCTATTTTGAGGGCGATGGCAACTATACCTACATCGTCACAGCCAACAGACAAAAGATTTGCCTGACCATCAACCTTGCTCACACAGAAGAAGCTTTATCATTGCAGTTAGGAGAGATTGCCAAACAATTCATGCGCATTGGTAGGAGGTTTATCGTCAATATGAACTACATCTATCAGGTGGATATCCAGAAACAGACACTGATGCTGTCTGACTGTGACCGTTTTCTATTCCAGATACCCGTTTCGAAGGAAGCCCTTAAAACCGTCAAGGAACTTGTCATACAAGCAAAAATATAATAACGCGATGGAAATCATTATAGGAAGGGACCAACAGACACAAAAATTGTGCGTCATTAAGGACGGCAATACAAGGTTGTGCGGACAATCAGGAAGTGTCCCGATGGATGTCAGCCGTCATCACTTGTTGCTGCAACCAGCAGACAACAGGAAATGGACTGCCAAGAACCTGAACGAGCGCAATGTAACCTTTGTCAACGGCATCGCCATTGAGAGCAAGACCATCTGCGAGCAGGACAAGGTAGAACTTGGTAACTCCCACTACCTGTTGTCATGGGATGTCCTCTGCGAACCGAAGGAGGAAACCGTTGACATTCGTCCCTTGCAAGGCATCTGGCAGGAATATGACAGGGAGAGATTTGAAAACCAGATTGCCGAGCGGAAGTTCAACGCTGCACGTTCTGCCACAGGTATCATCACCATGCTTGCCATCGCTTGCAGCCTTATCTTTGGACATGGTCCCGTATATCTTATGTTATATGCACTGGCCATCGGTATCTCTGTGGCGTTTACCATTGTGGCATACAAAAAATCCACGGAGGTGCCCAAACAGCAGCGTGACCTTAACAAACAGTTCCAGCGACACTATTTATGCCCAAAGTGTGGTCACTTTATGGGCTTTCAAGACTATGACATCTTAATACAAAATGATGCCTGTCCCTATTGCAAGACCAAGTTCAGAAAGTGATTTCGTACAGGAAACAGGGTATTTCGTACAAGAACTATTCAGGAATCCTGTCAGATATAATAAATATGACTACTTTTGCATCGAACAAAAACCTATAAGTAATATGAATGAAGAAAATATCACCGAAAAGCGTCCAACCAACAACGGACAGCATGAGAAAAAGAAAGAGGACAATGCATGGAAATACGTCACCCTCGGTGGTATATCCGGCATTCTGATGGGAGCAGGACTGATGTACACTGGACAGGCGATAGCTGCCACAGAGCCAACACCCGATGCCAGCGAAGATACTAACGATGCGAGTCCTGCTGCCGAGCAACAGTCAGCAACATCGTTGCCTGTCGCCCAACTTCACAACGACCTATCCTTTGGCGAAGCCTTTGCCGCTGCCCGTGCAGAGGTGGGGGCTGGCGGTGTGTTCCTGTGGCATGGCGGTATCTACAACACCTATACCGCAGACGAATGGAACGCCATGAGCCAAGAGCAAAAGAAGAACTTTGCCCATCAAGTAAATCCAGAATACCGTGCCCACGAAATTTCTACTCCTACGGACAACCATCCAGATGTGGCTACTAATACAGTCGATCAGGATGTCACGACAGTAGCCACAGACGATGATGTACATATTGTTGGATATTCCAGTATCGAAGGACATATTGCCGTCGGTCTGGACATGAATGGCGATGGACAGGCAGATGTCGCCATCATCGACGTGGATGACAATCAGGAACTGAGCGATCCCGACCTCGTGGTAGATAGGGAGGGCAACTATGCCACCGTTGGAGAGATAACCGGCACCTCCGATCCTAACATGGAGGCCTATAACGAGGCACCCGATATGACAGAAGGAAGCCAAACGAATCTTGACTATCCTGTAATGGAAATATAATACATCATGCAGACAAAGCGAATAGTATGCCCCAAATGCAAGGTTCTGCTTGACGTGAGGAACTCGAAGAACGAGGAGGTGAAGCAAATCACCTGCCCATCCTGCAAGACCATTCTTCAAGTTAAGTTTGCCACTGATGACGGAGCCACGCAGCTGGCAACAGCTAATAATGGAGCCACCCAATTGGTGATGCCAAAAGCAACATCCCAAGCCTATCTGGAATACGAAGGTCGCACCTATCCACTTAAAGAAGGTCAAAACATCGTTGGCAGGAAAGGCTGTGCTTTGAAAGCCACCGTGCAAATAGACACGGCAGACCGCTATATGAGTCGCCAGCATTGCAGCATCACCGTGACGACCTTGCCAGATGATACGAAAAAGGCTGTGCTCAGTAACTATCAGAACAAAAACTTGACCACCATTGACGGTCAACCCATTGAGACGGGCGACACCATCCGCCTGACCGATGGCAACAGTATCAAGATGGGACATACTACCATCACTTTCAAACTCTCATAACCTGATATGCACCATCTGCAACCTAACACCACCCTACAGGGTGGAAAATACAGAATAAAGCGTGTGCTGGGACAAGGTGGTTTCGGCATTACCTACCTTGCAATAGATATCGCACTCGACAAACAGGTTGCCATTAAAGAGTTCTTCCCCAAAGACTACTGCGACCGCAACGAATCAACCAGTCACATGACATTAGGAACAGCAAGTGCGACAGACCTTGTGCTGAAACTGAAAGCAAAGTTCCTGAAAGAAGTTCGTAATATCGCCAAGCTCGACCATCCTGGCATCATCAAGATACATGCCGCATTCGAGGAAAACAACACCGCTTACTATGTGATGGACTATATTGAGGGAGAGAACCTTTCTGACATGGTGCGACGTAACGGATCGTTGTCTGCGGAACGTGCATTGTACTATATAGAAAAGGTGGGCGAGGCATTACAATATATCCACGACCGTAACATCAACCACCTCGACATCAAGCCAGCCAATATCATGGTGCGACGAGAAGGCGACAGCCCGATACTGATAGACTTTGGCCTCTCGAAACAATACGACAGCGAAGGGCAACAGACCTCCACCACACCGACAGGCATCAGTCACGGCTATGCACCGATGGAACAATACAACGATGGTGGAGTAAAA
This sequence comes from uncultured Prevotella sp., assembly GCA_947174835.1. Lineage (GTDB taxonomy): Bacteria > Bacteroidota > Bacteroidia > Bacteroidales > Bacteroidaceae > Prevotella. The sequence continues at coordinate 1,374 of CAMWKM010000038.1, read as the reverse complement.
GAATTCTCTCCGCAGACGGACATCTATTCACTGGCTGCCACCCTCTATTTCCTACTCTCAGGCGTAACTCCACCACAGGCGACAAAGCTCGTAGACGAGGAACTAACCTTTCCGCAGTCAATTCCTGCCAATCTCATCGCTCCTATATCAAAGGCAATGGCAACATCACGCAAGCGACGCTATGATACAGTCGGTAAGTTCATTGAGGAGTTAACGACAAGCGAAGATACTATCATTGAGCCTATACCGTCAAAAACATTAGGAACGCAGCCTACAAAAAAAGGAACAGGCACAACACCTCATAAGCCTTCCACCAAACATGGCAATATGAAATGGCTTAAAGTGGCGCTTGTGGGTATTGTCATCATAGGTGGATTGATTACTGGAGCATTATTACTACAAGACACACTATTAGCCGATACAGAAAATAACAAACAACCTTATACCGGCTATATAAATGGTCATGAGTGGGTTGACCTTGGCTTACCAAGCGGTCTAAAGTGGGCAACCTGTAACATCGGTGCCTCCTCTCCCTCTGACTATGGCGATTATTTTGCCTGGGGAGAGACAATGACAAAGTCTGAATACGCGGTGGAAAACTGTAAGACAATAGAGCAAGAAGTTGGTGATATTTCGGGTAGTCCCCAGTATGATGCCGCGCGTGCCAACTGGGGTGGCAGTTGGCGTTTGCCTTCAGAAGCAGAATGTGAGGAATTGGAAAATAAATGTACTTGGACTTGGACGCCTCAAGGAGGCCACAATGGCTACCAGGTCACCGGCCCTAATGGCAATTCCATCTTTCTTCCCGCTGCCGGTTTTCGCCTCGAGTCGTCGCTCTACGGCGCAGGAGACAACGGCTACTATTGGAGTTCCACGCCTTTCGAGAGCTATTCTCAGCGCGCGTACTACCTCTACTTCCTCAGTAGCGACCACTACGTGTACAGGTACAGCCGCGACTACGGGCAGTCCGTGCGTCCTGTCTCAGAATAACAGCGTAGCGTGTTCGATTTATTCGATCCGGGCATAAAAAGCCCGGATTGTAATTCCCGCGAAGCGGGTCGCTTTTTTAGTATTCTTACTATAGAACAAGAAAATTGTTCAAAAAGTTGTAGGAGTGAAATGTACAACCTTCTACCGCTTTAATGTACGCGCGAGTGTTTAGCGAGTGTTTAGATGGTCATTGAAAATGCGAAAACAACTATCCTTTCATTGACCGTTTTTTCTTCGATTATCTTTCGTTCGCGATTTGATTATCTTTTCACTTCGGTTTGATAATCTTTTGCTCGCCATTTGATTATCTTTTGAACGGCAAAAAGGCATCGTTTGAAGCCTCCAAACCACCCGTTTGAAGCCTCCATTCATTGCTTATTTCGC
>CAMWKM010000037.1 GCA_947174835.1 uncultured Prevotella sp. | reverse complement strand
TTGATAATCAATTTTTCTGCACCCCCCATTTGATTATCTTTTGGTCGGTAAAAAGGCATCTTTTTCAGAAAGCATCTTCGGAATAGAAAACAACCCCACCGTTTGGCTGAATGGTGACCTTCACCTTGTCTTTTTTCGGCTTCAGGTCGGTAATAGCAATACCCGTAACGATGCCACGCTTATCAGTTTGGTCGGTCAACTGGCGAGTGACAGCAAAAGATGAAAGGTCAATGGTCAGCGTGAGCGGTGTAGTCTGAGCATTCAGACCAGCCACATACCACTGATTGCCATTGCGGCGCGCCAACACTACATAGCGACCGGGATAGCCATCAATGAATCGGGTCTCGTCCCACACGGTAGGCAACCGACGCAAGAAATCAAGTTCTTCCTTTGGCAATTCCTGTAGGTTGTTGGGCTGCATGGCCACACATTGGATGGCCGTCTGATTGGTGAAAGCTGTGGCTATCTCGAAAACGTCGGTGGTTCTGCGCTGATGCCGACTGCAGTTATCTTTCGACAGATACTTATTCATGATGACACCACCCCAGTCCATTGTGCCTACGGCATTGCGGCAGAAGGGGTGCATGGTCAGTTGGAACGGCTCCTGCTGGGCGTGATGTTCGGAAAAATAGACATTCTCACTGGCCAGAACTGCCTCCGATGCCACATAATTGGGGTACATACGCTCCCAACCACGGGGCAACGTGCAACCGTGGAAGATGACTTGCAGCCCATAGCGGTTGGCATCATAGAGAATATCCTCGTAGAGTTTCATCGTCTCCTGCTTGTCACCACCGAAGAAGTCCACCTTGATACCCTTCACGCCGATGCTCTTCAGCCAAGCCATTTCCCGATCGCGGGCTATATTTGTGGTCAGACAATCACGGGGTGTCTGCGGAGCATCGTTCTCAAAACCGTTAGAATTGTACCAAAGCATCAGCGAAACACCCTTCTGCCGAGCGTATTCAGACAGTTCGGCCATGCGCTGACGGCCGATGTTCTGATCCCACCAGTTGTCCACCAGACAAAATTCATAGCCCATGACCGAGGCCAAATCGATGAAACGCACCTGATCATCGTAGTTAATACTCTTGTCTTGCCAAATAAGCCACGACCAGGTATAGCGGCCACTGTCATAAGTTTGCGAAGCCTCATAAAGCGGTTCCACCACATCGTAGGCAATAGTGGTCTCGACAATGGGGTTCAGCGATGCTCCCACCGTGATGGTACGCCAGGGAGTGACACCGGGCAGGGCAATGCCGGCATAACTGCTACCCATGCCGTTGTTCTCGCCAGTCATGGGATAGGCAATGGTATAGCCCTTGCCCGACTCATAATCGCTGAGATGTGAACCACAATACTGACTGCTGACACCCGTCTCAGAAATGAGAATCCAGCCATCACCTCCCTTGCCCTCCGTCTGCGCTGTCATCGCAGTCAGATGAAACAGACACGGGAATGTATAGCCCTCACTATACTGCGACCTGACATCCATCCGAGCATCGGCCTTGTATTCTTCCTCGTAGCTGGGTTTGGTGCGCTCCCATCCTACCATCGGCTTACTCTGCGGGCAAAGGAAAGTCGTAGTTCCATCGGGCATACGGAAAGATGTTGCCTCGCTGAAGATAACGGCTGACTTGGGATTGTCCTCAGCCTGACGGGGAATGAGGTAGCGGAAAGCCACATCATTGTCAGAGACGGAGAACTGCACGGTCATCTTCTGTTTCCCGGCGTTCTCGAAATCCACGTTCAACTGCTCGGCCACATAGTGCATCTGCGACTGTTTCACCTGCCGCATCTGATATGTACGGTCAATGTGGGTAGCCTTCGTTCCCGTAATGATCAGGTCATTGGTGAAGTCACCGAAGTCTGCTTTGAAGCCCAAAGCAGACGGCAAGAGCATCTGCCGCCCATCGAGGGCTACGGAATAGGTAGCACGTCCACCGTTGTCATTCACCATAACTACCAGTTTTCCATTGGGCGAAGCAATGGTAGTCTCACGCGCACAGACTGCCAAAGGAAGCAGCAGGCCGACAAAAAATATGAGTTTCTTCATCATCTTTATTCTATTTCTTCAGTTCTTCGGCTATGATACGGGCCATTTGGGCAGCCCCCTTATCGGTGGGATGAATACCATCACGCTGCATTTGCTGCCCGTCCTCATTGGTAAACAGACTATGCAGGTCGATGACCGTCAGCCCTTCACGCTGCGCCACCTTATTTATAATAGGTATAATACCGTTGACAATGATCGAATCATTGATATTCCATGTTGACTTATAGGCAGGAATAGGTGTACAAAGGATTATGCGAGGTTTCTGGGCGCGAGCCATTTTTTTCGTAGGCTTGCCTTTCTTGTTCAGCACGGGCACCATCGGACAAAGTTGGTCAATCATAGACTGCAAGTCCTGTTCAAACTCAGCACCGTGTTGCCAGTTCTCTGGTTTCGAGTCATTGGTACCCAATTTAATAACTACCACATCGGGCTGGAAGGCCAGTGCATCACGCCAAGCCTGTTCTTTCATATAAGGATTGTCGCCCTTGTTGAGCAGTGTACGGGCACTCACACCATAGTTTTTCACTTGATAACCGTTACCCAACAGACGCTGTAGCAAGGCTGGATAACCCTTCGTATCACACATATCAATGCCATGACCATCGGTAATACTGTTGCCGATGCAGGCCACCCGGACAGCATCCTGTCTGGGACTCTTGTGAGCACGGAGCCAAGTGGTCAGGTCATTAAGCATCTGCTCGTGGAAAGGCCACGTGCTGCGGAAACCGAATCCATGACCGCCATGAGGATAGATATACAGCGAACAGTCGTTGCCCGCACGCCGCATGGCCGAATAATACTGAACACCATTGGTGACAGGTGGCACTACACCATCATCGTTGGCAGTCAGGATGACGGCGGGAGGTGTCAAATGGCGACGCACGGCATTCTGATTAGAAAACTCTTTCACCAACTTCTCGTCTTTCTGTCCTTCCGCTCCAAGGAAATTCCGGCATGAGCCCTTGTGTGTCTCACGCTCGTTCATAGAGATTACGGGATAAAAAAGTATGGAAAAATCGGGACGGCAGTCAAACTCACTGTGAGTAGAGACTGTTGAGGCCAAATGGCCACCGGCAGAAAAGCCCATGATACCCACATCGCGAGGATTGATGCCCCACACATCGGCAGAGTCGCGCACCATGCGAATGGCATTCTGGGCATCCGACATCGGGATGGTACGATCACCATGAGGCATCCGATAGGTCAGCACGAAGAAAGCAATGCCTTGACGATTGAAATACCCTGCCCAATCGTGTCCTTCGTTTTGCATCGACAGATGGCTATAGCCACCGCCCGGACAATCAACGACGGCTCGGCCTGTCGGACTTTCAGGCAGATAAGCCACCATATTGGCCTTGCCATCGGCTGTGATATTCACGGTGAAAGTTCTCGCTGTCTGAGCCTGCACAGCCATAGCCAGCAGAGCCATACATGAAAGGAAAAATCTCTTCATATCTTTTACAGTTTTTGGTTTCCGACTGCAAAGATAAGAAATTCTCAGGAATAGCAGGCCGATCATCGGGCCATTTACTCAAACAAATCGATATACTGCTATTCTTTAACGATATTTTATGTCTTTATGTCGCTATTATTATATAATTTTGCATCGTCATCTATCTACTATTCGTAACAACTAAACTACAAATAAAACAAAGAAAAATTATTGGTTAAACAAAATGTTATGAAAAAGAACATTCTACTATTCAGTGCACTGGCCTCTATGCTCGCCATGCCTGCGATGGGCCAACTGCGCGTACTCTACATCGGTGACTCAGTGACCGATGGCGGATGGGGACGGAGCGGTGGTAGCAGCAAGCCGTCGAAGGAACGCAATCAATGGGATCAAAATCACCTTTTCGGCCACAGCTACATGATGTTGTGTGCTGCCCACTATCAAAGCCGTTATCCGGAAGCGGGCTACGAATTTCTAAACCGGGGTATCAGTGGCGACGATCTTTCGCGGTTGGAGACCCGATGGGATGAGGATGCCATCAGTCAGAATCCCGATGTGCTGTCACTGCTCGTGGGAACAAATGACGTAAACAACTATCTGGAGAAAGCAGAGGGAGCACCTTTCGACTTCCAAACCTGGGAACAACGCTATCGGGCATTGCTTGACCGTGCACGTGCTACTAATCCCCAAGTGAAGTTCGCACTGGGCACACCGTTTGTTGCAAAAGTTGGCAAAGTAGGGGATGCTGCCAATTATGACCTTCGCGATAGTCTAATACACCGTCTGTCAGCCATCGTCAGCCATATTGCGGCAGACTATGATGCCGTTCTATTGCGCTACGACTCGCTTTTCGCCGCTCAAAAGACGGAGCATCCGTTGGTACCTGCCACTAACTGGATATGGGACGGCATCCACCCCACAGCGGCAGGTCATCGGCTGATGGCCGACCTATGGGTGACCCTGTGTCATAAAGTGATGCGAACAGACGACCGCGTGACAATTCCTGTGAGCCGCGAGCAGTTGGAACGCTGTCCGGAAGGGCCATATAAGGCCTCATGGCAGTCGATAGCCGAACATTACCGCACACCGGAATGGTTCAAGGATGCGAAATTCGGAATATTCATCCACTGGGGTGTTTACAGCGTACCAGCAGCAGGCAGCGAGTGGTATCCCAAGCATCTGTACAACGGACTCGCCAAGTCGCACAAAGAGAAGTGGGGACGTCAATCGAAGTTCGGCTACAAGGACTTTATTCCGATGTTCAAGGCCGAGAAGTTCGACCCGCAGCAATGGGCAGAACTATTCAGCGAGGCGGGTGCCCGCTACGTCATTCCCACAGCCGAACATCATGACGGCTTTGCAATGTACGAAAGCAACCTGACCCGATGGAATGCCAAAGAGATGGGGCCACGACGCGACATCATTGGCGAACTGGCTAAGGCCGTGCGCAATGAGGGGCTGAAGTTCGGTGTGTCGAACCATCGCATAGAAAACTGGGACTTCATGTATCCGCTCTCAATGGCGAAAGACTCTACCGACCTCTTTCTGCCCGAATATGCCGGTCTCTATGGACCACCGCAGAAGCCCATCGCGCAGAGCGGCATGGGTCCGAAGGCTTTGGCCGCTGCAGCAAATGGCGGAGCTACTGAAGCCGTAATCAATGAGGCTGCACAAGAGGGACGCCATCCGCAGAGCGATGCCTTCCTGAACGAGTGGGAACTACGTGTCCATGAGATCATCGACCGCTATCAGCCCGACCTTCTGTATTTCGACAACGGCATCAACTACCGTTCGCTCGACCCGTGGAAACTGCGTCTGGCCCGTTACTATTACAACAGTGCCCACCAGTGGCAGAAGGAAGTGAGCATCCAGTCGAAAGGACAAGCCTATTTGGCCGGCTCTATTCAGGACTTTGAACGTGAGAGCCGTGCCCCACGTCAGCCTTACGACCGCTACTGGCAGGTAGACGACCCTATCGGTAATAAGTTCGGCTATATTGAGGGACTGAAACTGCAGAATGCTGACGGCATTATCCGTAACCTCGTTGACAACATTGCCTGCGGCGGTAACCTCTGCCTGAACATTTCTCCTAAAAGTGACGGTACCATCCCCAATGACCAGCAACAGGTGCTACGTCGCATTGGCCGGTGGCTCAAGCAATATGGTGAAGGTGTCTATGGTACCCGCACCTACATGGTTTTCGGTGAAGGTCGCAACATCCGCTACACCCAGTCCAAGGACGGCCGCACCATATACGTGTTTGTCAAGCAGTGGAATGGTCAACCATTCACACTCACCTCACTCAAAAACCTGAACATCAAAAGCATCGTTTGTCTGGCTGACGGAAAGAAAGTAAAGTTCCAACAGACTGCAAAGGGAATACAAATTGAGAAACAACTACAAGTAAACGACCCGGTAGTAGCTTTCAAAATAATGACTTCCAAACAATAGATGTAATATCAGTAAAACGCATCCACACAAAAGAACAAAAGATGCAATAAAAGAGAAAGCCCAGCAAATTTACTGGGCTTTCTCTTTTATTATTTGTAAGGCAAATAGCAATTCTTTGTGGTAATACTTGCAGCGTTATTCGCCAGTTTGCGAGAAAGCCACACATCACCAAAGTCAGCACCATAAAGACCAGCCTGATTCTTGTGAAGGGCGATTCGACGCAAATCAGAGAAACGTGTTCCCTCGAAAGCAAACTCCATGGCATACTCATCACACAGGAGATCCTCCATAGCATTGATAGAATCGTTCTTGGTGAATTCCTGCAGACCGAGGTTGAACTTATTATTAATGTCAACCAACTTGGCTCCGAGCACAGTGCTGTAACGATAGGTCGAATAAAGATCCTCTACTGCACCGGCACCATGGAAATGAATACCCATAAAATCTGTACGATTACCATTTCTGAATATTTCAGAGTTCTCCTGAGCGAGGAACGGCAACTTGGTTGTCAGCAGTTCATACGACTGCGGTGTCAGGTAATACTTGTCATCGATATGCGACTGCACCATGTCAAGCACATCATTGCCATCCTCATCCTTCTGGTACACCTCCAGATAACGATAAGCAGTCAACTCTGAATGGAGACCGTTCTTCAACACGGCAAAGGCAGCATCGGGATACCCCATGCGGTTGATGGCCTCAGCCAGATGAAGCCATACGGTGGCATTGCGATAGAGCAGGATATAGGCCGTTGAAGGCTTATAGACATAGACATAAGTGGAGTCGGCACCAATGCCTTGTGCAATGATACTGGCACGTGCATCACCGAGGGGCGCATTTTTTACAATCCAGTTGAAAGGTGACACTTTCACCTGCTCAGTATAATAATAGTACTGAGCCGTGCGGGCCGAGTCACAATAAGCCTGCGAGGGAACAATCTGGATGTTCTCCGTCCGTGGGCAACCGAAACCAAGGTCTATTGCTACATTGACTGCATCGTTTCTATCCGTACCATAATAATTATAGCCATAAGAAGCAGGAATGTCCGTGGTCTGCCCCATCGTATAATTGACAGCCATCGGGATATAAGAGATCACATCACCTGGTTCTGCAGCATGAACAAAAGAATTTATCCAAAGAGACTTGCCTTCAGTGAGGGATTCCATCTTCGCTGAATTATAGTCAGCAGGCCACTCAGTAAAGTTCTTAAATATGGGACTATAGTAGCTATAAGTGGAACTCATATAATCCAGATACCCCACAGAGGTGCTACCCTTTTCCGTAAATTCTGAATAGCGCAGGTACTGATAGTAACATACGGCAGCCTCCTCATATTTTCCCAACTCAAGATAGATGTCACCCAAAACGACATTAAGCGGAATAAAGCACTTACGAGGACTGATAAACTTCTCCTGACTATTCCCATTTCTATTAGGCCAATTAAGGGTTCCGACAGAGCGCGATCTCTGATTAAAGTCAGGCACCGCGAGTTGCTCCTCGGTATAGCGCGCCTTGAGTGATTCCAGCATCTGTGCCTCACCGGCAAGAATGGTCATATAGTCTGTCATAGCGGTGTTGGCATTGATCTGGCCGATAGTAGTGACAGGCTCAGTCACGTATGGTACTGCACCATACTGGCGTGTAAGCTGCAGATAAGTCCATGCACGGAACGAGGCAACACCGGCATACTCGTTAATGACGACATTCTGCGAACCCGTTGCCAACGTGGTGTCACGATGAGCCAAGTAGTAGTTACAGTTATTGATTACCTTATAGTAAAGATACACACTGTCATACTTATTGGTTGCATCCGCCGTGAACGAAGACAGACTACGTAGGTGGGTCGAAGCCTTATCGGTAGGCTTCACCAAATCACCGCGCATCTCATTCTGAAAATAATACTGGTCAGCCAGTTGCTGCATAGCCTGCATGATACCATAGGCATAGAAGACTGAGTCGGTCTTCTGGTCGAGTTCCGGATCAAACAACTGACGCGAACTGTCAGACTCAAGCATATCAGAGCAGGCCACCATTCCGGAGATGCTCAGCACTGCTGCGATTGTATATAGTAACTTTTTCATCTTTTACTGTTTTACTTTTTTCCTTTATCCTTTTTTAGAGGTTGATCTTAACACCCATAGAGAAGACACGTCCTTGAGCGATGTTACCACAATCAATGCCCTGATAGAGTTGATTGTTGCTGGCAGAGAACTCTGGATCGCTACCCGTGTACTTGGTAAGGGTGAAGAGGTTACGACCCTCAGCCCATACGGAGATACCCTGCAACCATGACTCCCATGACTGAGGCAGAGGCACCTGATAGGAAAGCATGACATTCTTCAGTCGCAGGTATGAGCCATCTTCTATCCAACGGTCAGAGAAGCGGTTGTTGCCCATCGGGTCACCGTAGCAGACACGTGGCAGGTCAGTAACCTGACCCTCGTTGCGCCAATGAGCGATCTCGGCCACCTGCTGGTTGTAGAGCGTCGAACCACTATTAAGAATAGAACGCTGATAGTTGAATACATCGTTACCCAGACTATAGTTGAACGTAGCCCCAAGGGTGAAGCGCTTCCAGTTGAGGTTGAGGAAGATGTTTCCATAGATATCGGGATTGGGATCACCGATAATCACTTTGTCAGCCTCGTCAATCTGACCGTCGTGGTTGATATCCTCGAAGATAACATCACCAGCAGCAAAATAGTGCCGTGCACCGGTATTGTCTACCATATAAAGACCTGAGTTTGCGGCAGCATCAGTGGTAGAGAACACACCGTTGGTCTTGTAGCCATAGAACACACCTACAGGATGTCCCACGGCAGTAAGGATATTGTCAGTGCCATAGATTGAGGAAGTGAAATTACCGTTAGCCAAAGACTTCACTTCGTTCATATAATGACCTACGGTTGCACCAAGTTCCAAATGCCAGTCTCTTGTGACAATAGGCTTACCATTGATACCAACCTCAAAACCGGTGTTGCTCACCTCACCATCGTTGGTCCAATAGTTGTTGATACCACCAATGGGGTTCTCAAAGCTCTTGAGAGCCAACAGATCCTTCGTGCGATGGATGTAGTAGTTGGCATCAAAGCCTAAACGGTTCTGCAGGAAGTTGGCTTGCAAACCGACATTGAACTTCGACGTTGTCTCCCACTTAATCTCCTCGTTACCCACATTAGTGAGTTGTATACCAATTTCTGTGTAGTTGTAGCGTACGGTGTTGAATGAAGTACGGGCAGCATAGTTGCTGATACCGTCGTTACCACTCATATCAAAACCGGCATTCAGACGCAGATAATTGATTCCGGAGTTCTTGGGGAACCATTTCTCGTTGGTCATCACCCAACCCAACTGCACACTGGGGAAGATTGCCCATTTAGCACCGAACATCTTCACACCGCCATTGGCATTGGAGCCGAAACGGCTATTTGCCTCTGCCAGCAAAGAGACGGTAGCAAAATACTTGTTCATGTAGTTGTAGTCGCCTGACACATACCACTGCATATTTTTCCATACGTCGTCAGCACCCTCAATGGTAGAATAAACATCATTTGCGACGGAAAGTGTCGGATTCTTATCGTCCTCAAGCTTTGTGGAGAACTGCGTAGCAAGATCGCTGTTGTCGTATGAGAAATAGTTATAGCGGAAACCACCCGTGGCAGCAATCGTGTGAGCACCGATCTTCTTGTTCCAGTCCAGATGCGTATTACTCAACACGTTGATCTCCTTGGAGAAGATAGAGGCCGTCTTGGAATAGACCGTACCGAGGTTCTCAATAGCAAAGGAGGGCAGACCGTTGTTGGGACGATAGTATGCCTGAGAATTACGATTGAGATAGTAGCTGAAATGAGAGGTGATCTTCCAGTCCTTGTTAAACTCATAGGTAGGAGTAAGCGTGACATTGAAGAATGTATTCTCGTTACGATTCTTACGCTCTCCGGAACCATTATTCATCAGTGCCAGCGGGTTAGCCAACGAATAGTTGCCCTTGGTCAGGGTGCTGTAAAGATCATCGGCATCAGCGAGCAGCGAAGTAAACGCATTGATGTTCTTGTTATACTGATAGGGATAGAGCAAAGGACTCTTGATCAACGACAGGAAAGCCGGTGAGGTAATGGTGCCGCTATTCAGGTCGGCAGGAATACCCTCGTCGAAAAGGTTCGTATTTGAACGCGAGAACGACATATCAAACTTCGTACGAAGATTGTAAAGCAAGCTGATATCAGTATTGAAACGCACGTTGATACGGTCGAAACTGGTAGACTTGACATTCTTCATCGTCTGTATGTATGCCACAGAGAGGTTATACATACCAATATCGTCACCACCCTGCACATTGATACTGTAGTTATGGGTCAATGCGGTGCGATAGATATAGTCACTCCAGTCGGTGTCATTATGGTAAGTATTGTAGTAGTAACCCTCCTTGGCATCGTTGAGGAAGTTGAACTGCAACGGATTACTGGAAGATCCGATGCGTTCCTGCACCTCAGCAATAGTACCCAATTGCTCAACAGCATAGTTACGATACTGCGCAGCATTCATCATCGTAGGATAGTTGGGAACGAAAGTCCAACCCACACCAAGTTTGGCATCAATACGGGTAGCCATGGAGTGGCCGCGCTTCGTATCAATGAGAATCACGCCATTGGCACCGCGAGCACCATAGAGGGCCGTAGCATTCTTCAAGACTGTCACCTTGTCAATATCCTCGGGAGAGATTGTAGACAACATATTGAAAATATCACCCAAATGCAGTGACTCACGGTTCTGCTGCATATCAAGTTCCACACCATCAAGGATGATGAGAGGCTGAGCATTCGCATTGATAGAACTGATACCGCGAATGAACATGGCAGCACCCTGTTCAAGATTGCCTGAGTGCATATTCATGCGGATGTCACCACCGAGTTTCATTGTCATCTCCTCGTCAATAGAGAGACCGTTGCCGTTAGAAACAAAACCATTGGTTGCCGTGATCGTGGTTCCGTTCTCATACATTGAGGCAAAAGCATCGCTGAGCAGACTGATGCGAATCTTTTGATTCTCATCACCGGCAATGATAGCCACCTGCTGCGACAAGTAACGGGGCGACTGCACAAAGAGAGACGTGGCAAAGGTAGGCACCTTGATGGTGAACTTACCATCGTCGTCGGTCATGGCAGCATAACGGTTATCGTTGAGAGTCTGAAGACGGACACCGGCCAAAGGCGTCTTGGTGGCTTCATCGACAACGATGCCCTGCACGGTGATAGTAGGATTAGTATCTACAACCTTGGTGCGCTTGGGAGCCTTGAAGCCCTCAAAGCTATTTTCGTCATCAGCTTCATCCTGAGCAAAGGCCACCGAGCTTGCTGTCAAAGCAATGGCACAGAGCGAGAGTCTAAGACTCTGACGCTGTAGGAAGTTAAAAATATTATTATTCATCGTTGTCATTATTCATTATCAGAGTTAACCCATAAGTCGTTATATTCCTTCGGAACGAGATAAACACCCTGCACACGCATCTCCTGATCGTATTTCCTGCGGTTGGCAGCAGAGGTGTATGACTCTGTGTGCATCATCATTAGGCTTGGATAGGCATCCAGTCCGTAATAGCAGGCAGGGAAAGTAAATTCCCCAAGGTCAATCACATTGACACCACCGGGGTTGGACAAATAAGTGACCGTAGAGGTGGTCTCACCATTGTCGGTAGTAATCTTCGAAGTTGTTTTAGCACCCTGCGGCAACACAGTGTACTGCTGCTTGTTGCTGTCATCAGTCCAACTGAGGTAGAAACGCAGGTAGTATGGTTTCACAGCTGCCTCGGGATTCTCCACCTGTGCCGGAACTGTGACGACGTAGATGTGATATGTAGTAGAACGGACTCCTTTCAGTGCGAAGTTAAACTCCGGCTTACCTGTAGTACCGTCAATGTTGGCACTATCAGCAGCAACATAAGAGAAGAACTGCGATGTATTGGGGAAAAGCCACTGACGGAACATCTTGGGTACTGTAGCGAAGAGGCTGTCACGCCCGGCCAGATTTTCCAACGGAATATTATGCTGCGTAAGTCTCTTCACCTTCATCGCAACATCTGGCCCTGACTTTACACGGACGGGATTATACGTTTCCCAAGGATTGAAGGTCAGCGAATCGACGACACGAGTAATACCGTTGCTCATCTCTTTAACGGCTACAGTATGATCCAACATCGCCTGAGCATTCTTCAGATAAGTCCCAGAGGTAGAAAAAACAGTGTCCTTAGATGCTGACGAACCTTTACCAAAGAACAGTTGATTGCGCTGATAACTATTCGAGAAGACAAGATTTTCAACCAGATTGCTGCAAGTCAAAGAGTCCTGCAGAATGGTCGTTGTCGTCTCTGCCGGTACATCGGCCTTGGCCGTAGTAGCAGCGAGTGTAGAGGCTGCACCGGTTTTCTTTGTAAGATCCATATAATCCATCTTTTCTATATAGTTGTAGCAGGGATGGATCTTGGCGTAGGCATCTTCCCAGGCCTTGTCGTTGGGCACCAGCATACAATAGGTGCTGTCCTCATCGTCCAACTTAGCGTATATGATTTTATTGATGACATTATTGCGCTTCTTCATCACGGAGTCAAGATAAGTCTGCTTGCCGTCTTTGAGCGGACCTATGACAGAAGCATTGACATCAAGGTAGTACTCATCGTATTTCTGAATATAGTTTTTGACGAGGTCGCATCCCTCAAGGCTATCAATATTCTCATAGATATTCAAGTAGAACTCCGACAATCCGTTGATCTTGTGCATCACACCGTTGTTAGAAGGCAGATTGATGGCGTTATATGAGAAGCCGTCGAAAGCACTCTGAGTGAAAGGATGATGCTTGTCATTGAGCGAAACAATGGTCGTGCTATCGAGAGCAGCCGACACGGGGTAGTTGTATTCCGTAACGTGCTGCTGCATAAACTGTTTCACGATGGTAGCACTATCGCTGGCCATAAGCCGATTAAACTCACTGTCGCTGATGGCAGCATCAACGGGTGCCCAGACGGTATAGAAGCGTGAACTGTTGAGTGCTTCTGAGAAGTTGCACTTGCTGGCGAGCGCAGCAAACTTAGTCAACTGCTGATCGCTGGAAATATTCTCCCACAACGTATTATTGGCTCCGGGTTGATTTTCCACAAACACCGTGGGCACCGTGTTGTAGTCAGAATAGTCAGTGCAGGATACTGCAGCAAGCACTAAGCCTGCTGACAATATTACACCTATTTTATTGATATATTTCATATACTTGGAAATCTTTATTCTGATTGGTTATTTTTTATAGTGTTTAGTACCAGTCCTCAGTCATGGTCTGACTATTGACGATGTCAAGCGGTACGAGTTCCACGAAGTCGAACGACCAGCCGAGGTTGGTATCGTTCACCAGGTTCTTGATGCGCAGCCAATAATCCTTGCCTTGCTCAAAGCGCTGAGTAGTGATAATGCGACGCAGCATCATGGTACCGTAACCCGTCTCAGAGCGGCAACTGGTTGACCCGATAATTTGGCTTGCAGCCGAATAGATATCGTCTTCATTATAGGTCAGCGGATCGGTAATAGTATTATAGGTACCACGTGAGAAAGATGCCGGAGCACGCATATAGCCACGCACGTGCATACGCTGGTCGCTCTCCACACCGCAGTCTGACGTCTCATCGTCAGCACGGTTCACGATATCCTCATAACCGATAGTAGCATCTTCGTATGGATTGGCACAGGCATCGAAAGGAATACCGATAGCCACCATGTCTGACTGCTTCGACGAGTTACCCAAATAGAACTGCATCAGTCCACCGCGTCCCATTGGCGGATAGATGATACGCAACTCATATTCACCGGTAGGCACATGAGGCAGTTTAATAGCAAAGTCATAGACATCCCATCCCTGAAACTGGTCGCTGTTGTGAGCACGCCAAGCACCCATCACATTGAAGCGGAGCAACGTACCGGGATTGTAGCATACGATATTGTCGAAATACGTATTTTCAAAAGCCACACGGTCACCGTTACCACCACCGTTGAGAGTGCTTACCTCAGCAGGTGTGGCACCACGCAAGCCATTGTTGATCAATTCATAGAGGAACGTAGAAGAGTCGAAACGCATACGCTCGTAGAGAGCGTTTCTTGCATTCTGATCATACTTCAGTACGCCATTGATGCGATGGATATAGCCATTGAGAGTCTCAACACTGTTGTTGCGGTCTACAGGCACACCGGCAAATACGAGTACATGATCACCGTCACCCGGCATACCGAAGAGTCCGAGTTTAGAGGTCAACGTATTGTTTGTCAGATAACGATTCAGCCACAGGTTCTTGGTGGTCTTGGGATTGGTCTCCCACACCTTCAAGAGCGTGTTGGGAAGCATGGTCTCGAAATACTCCTGAGGCTCGTAGCCGAAGCAGAAGTTCCACGAAGCGTTGGTTTGTGCATTCTTCTCGTAGACAATACGGTCGATGGGCATACCGGCACGCAAGATGTGGTAAGCCACAAACATATTCACCACGTTGAACGGATTGGTATAGTCATCACCCGTACTGATGGTGATACCCTTCTCGGTGATGTAGTCATACCACGCACCGCAATTGCCATACCACTCTACACACTTTTCTTTCAGATCGGCAAAACTGTTGATACCGGCAGCGCGGAACGCATCATCGGTCTCGGCAAAGACGGTCCATTTGATCATACACTCCTTCGGATAGTACAATGAGTTGCCATCACGGTCGTTGTGGTTGTTGCCCAAATCATAGGTCTTAGCCGTACCATCGGCATTCACCTTCTTCTCAATCATGAGGGTGTCTGCATATCCAGTAAGTTCAAGGGCTTCATAGAAGATTCTGAGATCTTTCTCACCTTCCACACGCAACTGGTCATCGGTCGTGCGATCAGAACGGGGAATGACATTGGAACACACGTGCAGTACACCGTTGATGGCCTCAATGTCGCCATCAATGATAGCCGAGATGTCATTGAGACTGGTCAGACCGACATACTCTTCCTTATAGGCATCCTCGCCAAAGGTGTTAACACGGATGCTACGTCCGGTCTTCATCGTAGTCCATGTGGTGGCTGTACCATCAAGGTCTACCTGCAGATGCTCCTCACCGGAGAGGTGGAAGCGGGCAATGTCATCGCACAGCGAATCCGACATCAGGTTGACCTTTGCCATCACATCAAGGTTGTCCCAGTTGGCATCCTCGGTAATACCGTTATGCTTCAACTTGACCTTGGAAAGCAGATACGACTCATCGTAATATAGGCTGTCAAGATAACTGTCCACACCGTCATTAACGGGTGCGAAGCAAGTATATTCACCGTAGGTGCCCATATATTTGTCGAAGTTTCCTTTCTCCAAAATACGATAGAAGGCACTCAGTTCGGATCTATCACGCAACAACTCAGCAATAGTCTTCTGGTCTGAAGAGAAGAGATTAGAGCCGTCTGGCTCCTCGGTGCACGATGCGAAACACACCATGCCAACAACCCCAAGGGCTAACAGTTTTCCTATGTTAAATATTATCTTATTCATATTTCCTTTTGTTGTGAACTTGTTAAACATTCGGGATGTTATCTCTTGGAAGATGATTTGGATTTATAGACTGGGTTCTGCACCAAATTGGTATTAAATTCCACCTCATCCTGGTTGATTGGCATATAGAGATAACGCTCATCACGCATCTTAGCCTTCATGGCAGCAGGAACAGCATACTTGCGCAGGGCCAATTCAAAGAACTCATCACTATTGGTGACATATCCTTCGGTCAACTTCTTGGACAGATCAGCCTTGGCCGTCGTATGGCGGTAGTTGTAGCGCATGAGGTCGAACCAGCGCTTACCCTCGAAACAAAGTTCGCGTGCCCGCTCAGCCAGCACAAGTTCTTCCATCTTATCCTTATACGTTGCGTATCTCAAAGCGTATGATGTCTTGTTGGCATCGGACAGAGCACGGTCATTAACGAACTTACAGATATTGAAGGCCTCCTCGTTGCGGGTGTCACCCTCAACCTTTCCACCCATATTGTAGAGTTGTACAAGAGCCTCTGCCTTCATCAGCATCACATCGGTGAGGCGATAGAAAATCCAATCCTGAAGAAGTGCAGAACGACTTTCGCGAGTAACGTCAGCAGTGTTGGTAATACCAGCAGACACGGAAGCTACAAACTTGCGCACACCAAACTGTTCCATACTGGCACTATTGGCATTGTAGAGATATTCATAGAGACGCTGGTCCACGCTATTGTTCCATACACCGTTACCAGTAGCATTAACTTTTCCGAATACCGCTGAAGCCTTCAAATAACCATAACCATTAGAACTGGAACTGTTGTAACGATAGAACATCTGGTCAATACCAGCATTTGCGAGGTTGGAAGTACGGAACTGTAGTTCGAAAATGCTCTCATCAGCATTCTGACCGTCTTGTCCGAAGAGGTCTCTATACATTGTCCTATAGTTGGAAAGATAGTATTCTTTCTTTTCATTGTCGCCACCCACATTTGGTTTGTTTGCGTTCTTCAACTCGTAGGCTTCTTTCTTAGCCTGAATCACCTTGTCACAATACTCCACACAAGCCTCGTAGTCACTTTCATCGCGGTTGACGGATGCCCGCCAGAGGTAGATATCGGCCAAAACAGCATTGATACCGTCCTGATTCAAGTAACCCTTGTCGCGCCAGTCACCATAGGTGGAACCCGAGACGGCATACTTTGCAGCCTCCTTCAGATCTGCGATACACATGGTAAGAACTGAATCGGGATTAACCTGCGGTGCATTGAGGTCGTCACTGCTGTTGAGATAGGCAGCCGGCGTCACGGGAATGTCATGGAAGACACGTGTGAGATAGTAGTAGCAGAATGCACGCAAAGCAAGCACCTGTGCCCTGTTGGCATCATAGTCGCCCTGCATATAATCCGGATCCACCGCAATCACGCCCTCAGCCTTCTGCAACACCAAGTTACAATAGTTGATGGCAGAATAGAAAGGATACCATGAAGTGAATGTATTCTCCGTCTCAATATTGAGAGAATAGATCTGCGCCAAGGCAGTTCTATAGGCAGCAGAGGAAGGAAGCTCGGAAGCCACATTGAGTTCATCGGAACGGAAATCGCCCCAGATGATCATATTACGTATGGCAGTAGCATCACACAACTGTGCGTATGCCGTTGCCACGACAGACTCCACCTCGCCTTTCTTCTGCCAGAAGTCGTCATCGACGGTTTTGTTGTCAGGCAGGATAACCGTGTCGACACAGGATGTCATCGCGATACTTGCCAGTATGATTGAAAATATCTTTTTCATATTCATTTAATAGTCTTATTATGATGATGTAACAACTGTATTAGAAGCCAAAGTTAAGGCTGGCTGTGATAGACTTAGACCTTGGTGTGGTAGCACCATCAGAAGCCGGTGTGTAGGTTCCGGAAGCAACCTCAGGATCGATACCGGTGTACTTCGTCAGGCAGAAGAGGTTGTTCATGGTCACGTAAGCCGACAGAGATTTCAAGCCAAGTTTCTTGATGGTCTTTGAAGGAACACTGTAAGAAAGCTGCAGGTTGTTCAGACGCAGGAAAGAACCATCTTCCACAAAGCGCGAACTTACTTGATAGTTATAGCCTGCACCATAGAGGGCACGTGGAATCTGTGTCACGTCACCATCCTTACGCCAACGGTAAGTCACAGAAGAACACTGGTTCTGCGTGCCATACATACTCTCCAGACCCATACGTGCCGTATTGATGATCTTGTTGCCCCAACGGTAGTTGAAGCGAGCAATCAATTTCCAACTGCTATACTGCAACGTGAGACTGAAACCACCCTGCATTTTCGGCAGTGAGTTGCCCAGATACTTGATGTCAAGTTCGTTGATAGTACCATCGTGGTTGACATCCTCATAAATGGCATCACCACCCTTGAACTCATAGTCAGTGTCACCATAATAATATGTAAGGTGCTTGGGCACACCGGTGTTGGTCATGATGACCTTACCATTTTCATCGGTAGCCACGGGGAAAGTTACACCATTGGCAAGCTGCTGGTTGATCCATTCCTCATAGTTCCAGTAGTAGGTCTCACCACGGGCTTCAGCCTGCGACTGCAACTGCAACTGCTTTGTATTGTAGTTGGTGAGATAGTCGTAAGAATACTGGAACACACCGTTGTAGTTGTAACCATAGATTGAGCAGAGCGGATCACCCACCACGACACGGCTGAGAATGGAAGAAGAACCGCGACCACTCCAACTGGGCTCCGAATTCATGTTGTCAAGCACACGCTGATCCATCGACACCAGTTTATTGATATTCTGTGCCATATTAAAACTGGCAGAAACTGAGAATTTCTTGACTTTCAAGAACTTGTTGGCAGAAATAGACATTTCCCAACCTTTGTTCTCCATCTCACCGACATTACCGAAAGAGAGAGTCGTAGAATTGTTCCACGTAGCAGATGTAGGAATGGGAAGACCCTTCATGATCAGATCCTTGGTATTCTCCTTATAGAGGTTCACGTCAACCTCAAACTTATCATCAAGGAAACCGAGGTTGAAACCGAGGTTCACACCCATTTTCTTCTGTGGGCGCAGGTCATCAAGTTTCATACCGCTCATAGAGGTATAATAACTGGTACCATAGCGACCTGCACGTAAAGAATACTGGTTGAAGTAGTTCTCAACAGACACATTTGAACTACCCGTGATACCCCACGATCCGCGGATACCGAACATTGATACCACCTTGGCCAAAGGCTTGAAGAAAGGTTCGTCACTGACATTGTAACGCAAGGATACAGCGGGAGAGTAGAACCAAGGATTTTTCGGACCGAACTTCGAGTTTCCGTCAGCACGCAACGAGAAGCCCAGAATATAGCGCGACTTATAGGAGAAGTGGGCATTGTAAACCCAGTTCTGCCAAGCCGATTTCGTCATGCTGGGCTGGTTGTTCATACCCAGTAAGTGACCCGAAACGGTTCCAGACTCTATACCGTTAGGAATAGAATTCTGTTCCAGATACTGATAGGTGTTCTTCTGTGTACCAGCCTCATAGCGAGCTATCATCGTCAGATAGAGATCTTCGTTCTTGAATGCCGGTGTATAGACAAGTTCCAGACGTGAACCCATCTTAAACTGGTTTGTCTCTGTATTGGTAATAGAGTTATAGTCTTTGTCGGTATAACTGCCATTGCGAAGACTTCCCGGCATATAGGTTGGCCTTGAATAAGCATAGATATCGAAATAGACACGACCGTTAAAGGTCAGACGATGCTGCCCGACACCGGTACCGAGCAGTTCATACTTGATGTTAAAGTCAGGCACGATGCTATAGGTCTGTTCCTTCTGCCAAGAGTTGTGAGCATATGCCACCGGGTTACCGATAGCCACGATGTCAGCCAACTGTGTAGAGGTAAAGTTACCGTCATCAGGTGTCATACCATTTGCCGTAGGGTTCATCAGGAAGAACTCACCTGTATTGTTGTTATACTTGTCATAGCGATAGATGCTGGCGTTAGGAGCCATTGCCAAGGCCATGGCAAGCAAGGCATTATTCGAAGAGTTGGTCTTGCTACTGCCGAAGGTGTAGTTCTTCAAGTTATCTGTATAGGTCAAAGCGAAGTTGGTAGAGAAGCGGATGCGGTCTGACACGTTATAGTCCAAGACAAGACGTGTTGTCAAACGATCCAACTGCTGCTTGATGACAGTACCCGTCTGGTGGTTATAGCTACCCGAAATACGGAATGTTGCTTTCTGACCACCACCGGAAATATTGAAGTTGGCCTCGTGCTGCTCACCGAACTGCTTGATGGCATCCACCCAGTCGGTATTCTTGTTCCAGTTGTTGGCCTCGGCCCACGACTCTGCCGGCACATAGTTGATCTCGTTGATCGTTGAAGTAGCCGTAGAACTCTGTGTGGGATTATAGAATTCCTCCTTGAGCATCATGGTGTAGTTGTCACCGTTGAGCAGGTCATAGCCAGCAGGCATCCATGTGCCCGTGAACTTATATCCGAGCGTCACTTTGGGTTTACCACGCACACCACGCTTGGTAGTAATCATAATCACACCGTTGGCACCCTGCGAACCCCAGATAGCCGTAGCAGCGGCATCCTTCAGCACATTGATGCTGGCAATGTCATCCACGCTGACAGCAAGCATCGAAGAGAACTTCTCTTCGTCAATGTTCTCCGGGTCAAAGTCAGCAGCATCGTATTCAAAGATCTTGTCATCGACAACGATCAGAGGCTCGGCACTGCCGTTCAGTGTAGACACACCACGCAGACGCATAGACGTACCGGCACCCAGGTTACCTGAGTTGCTCACGATATCCAGACCGGCAATCTCACCCTGCAGAGCCTCATCGGCCGAGGTGAAGGCCATACCCTCCACGTCCTGAAGGTTGAACACCTCCTGAGAAGTGGATATCTCGCGCTTGTCGATGCTCAGACCACCGGAAGTGGTACGTCGTCCACGCACGGTGACTTCGTTAAGGGTAGTCTTCGAGTCATCCAGTTTCACTGCGAATGACCTCTGATTACCGATAGTAAGCACCTTATCCTTACTACCTACATAAGAGATAACGAGTTTGTTTTTCGGGTTCTTGATCTCCATAGAGAAGTTACCCATCATATCAGTCTGTGTGGCACTGACGATACGGTTGTTGCCGTCACGCTCCGTCACGTTGGCAAACATCACCGGACCCATGGAATCCTCCACCGTACCTGATATGACTTTTCCCTGTGCCATCATCACTTGGGCGATGAAGGTAAACAGGATTGTCAATAGGATTTTTGATTTTGACATAAGTATCTTAGTCTTTTTAATGTTTTCTATTATGCTTAATACTGCCGGTTGCTGTTGAAACACAACGGTGTGTCAATGCCGTGGACGGTCACAAAGGCCGACGACTCAATGGTCTTGTACTCACCGGCCAAAGAATGGCGATAACTCTTTGTCGTGATGTCACGGGCAAGGAGGTTGGCAGTAGCAGAAGAGGCATCAATGGTCACAGTTGTCTGAGAGCCATCCTTCACCGTCAGTTTGTTGTTACCACCGGTGACTGTCAACGTCTGGGCAATACCGAGCGAGTTTGAACAGAAGGTAGAGAACGAGGGTTCGGGAGTCGTCAGACCTGTTTTAGGATCATAGTTCTTGAAGTAGTTGTCAGCAAAGAGCGAACTGTTCTGCGTGTGGTAACGCACAAACTTGGTCATCTTCTCCAATGCCTCCTTCACGTAGTCTTTTGCCTGACTCTCGCTGGTGAATCCATACTGACCGGCCACGCTCTCCCAATCGCTGACAATAGCCATGACGTTCTTCCAGGTAGGCAGCCCCATCGTCTGCTGTGCCTTCTTCATGGCTTCAAATGTCGGTGCGTAGATGGTATAGTTATAAGCACTGAGCATTCCCCAGTTATCGTTATCGTCAATAATGCGGTAAGCCTTCAGTTTTGTATTCTTCTGCGCTTCAGTCTCGCTACCAGTGATGATGCCGGCAAAGGTGTAGAGATCTTCATCATTGAACTGCAAGCAGAAGTTGAGGAAATGGTCATATTCCGGAGCTTCAACACCATAGTCGGCATTCTCATCGTAGAACTCTTCACGCGACAGGGTCTCCATCACACTCGTAATGGTGGGCTGAAGCACATAGTCGAGACGATAGACCGTACCGTTCTCAATCTTAGCATCTTCGCTGTTGGCATCGAAGACCTGAGTGATCTTTGACCACTGCGAGGGATCAGACACCTGCAGACCGCCTGCCACCTTGTCGCCATCGACGACGATAGCACCGCCATGCTTTGTCTTATAGAAGCGGTTGCCATAGAGGCCATACTGCGGGTTGCCCTTACCCGTCTCGGTAGAGTCGGCCAAGACGATGGTGCAATAGTCCAGCAGATCCTTAATCTGGGTGTTGAATATACCGGTCTCGATATTGATATCCTGTGCATTGGCCGTCTCCACATAGGAGTTAAGGTCATTGTAGGGACCTGACTGATAGATGTATCTCTTGACCAGAATATGGAAAGAACCATCGGCAGTCTGGTCAAAGCGGAAGCGCAGACCTTTCAGACCGTCGTCATCCTTCACCGAAGCGGGGTCGATCATGATGAACTGTGTCTCGTTGTCCGTGGGAACGAAGAGACCATAGCGAGCCTTCATCGACAGCAGATAGTAGTACATATCGGCACCGAGCTTAGAAGGTGTACCGGCTGACGTCTGGTGGTCGTTGAGCATCTCGCCCATGGTGCGCATATCCTTATAGACAGAAGCCGGACCGAGCACTGAGTTATACAACTTCGGGCCGAAGAGCTTGTTCATCTTATAGATAACACCATTGTTGGCAATGGTCACATCGTATTTACCATCCTTGAGGTTGATGTCCTGCTTGGTCACATCAAGGAACTCGAAGGCATCGTTCTGCACCGTTGAGAACGTGCTGGGCACTGTCTTCGACAGATAGGGCTTCATCACGTTGTTCAGGATGCTGACAAAGATCGACGGGTCGCTGTTGTAGATGGCATCAAGATGGGCATTGAGATTGCTGGGGGTAATTTCGAGTCCAGGCTCACCAAGGTTCTTGAGGATATAGGCTGCCTCCTTGAGGAAGTAGTCCTCCACGGCCTTGTCGTCGGGAGCCAAGAAAGCAGCAATCTCTGCATCATCATCGCTGGAACCACCCTTCAGCGTCGGGTTGTAATAGTTCCATCCCGGGTCAAAATCCAGCAGTTGGTTGTCTGCCACCGTCACGCCACGCTGGGGCTGCGAAAGCTTGGCACGCTGTGAGTTCTTACTCAGATAACGGATAGCGAAGACCGTATCCTGACTGGCAGCAGATGCCGAGTCATTATACTGTGTGGTCAGCGTCATATCGGGATCGGGGAAAGAATAGTAGTCCAGTATGCGTGAGATATAGCGGGTATCATTGTTGTTGCGCAGGATCTCAGCCATGTTGCCGGGATTCACGAGCACCTCGTCCAACTGATGAATATAACCGTTCTGGCAAACCACATCGCTGTTGATAACCTTACGATTGAAGATGTAGGCATCACCGTCCGTGTAGTCATGTCCCGTCAGGATCTTGAAGTCGCTGTCATCACCCGTCACGGTCATGTTCTTGTTCAGCATATACTCACCCGTCAGGTGTACCATCGGGGCCACCGTATTGTCAAATACAGCCAAGATTGAGTTGCCCCCCCCATTCTGGAAACGGGAGAAATACTTGTTGTTGGCAGGCATATCCTGAGCAGCAAACGGTGCTACCGAATAGGTGAGACGCATATTCGTTGCGTGCTTCACCAACTGACCCTGCAACATCTTGCCTTCGCTGTTCTGCTTGTTCGACAGCGTACCGACGAGGATCGCGTTGTCAAGCATCGTCGAGAACAGCAACTCAGCCTTCTGCGCATGGGTGAGTTCATCATAACTGCTGGCGCCAAACTTATTGTTTCCGCCTGCAAAGAACCTTGCAAAGGCTTCGTCGTTGGCCGGGAAAATGGTCTTGCTACCGGTCTTGCTCAGCACCTCCTTGTAACCAAGGTCGTCAATCAATCTGCAATACGTATTGAACGTACCATCGAGATTTTTAGATTGCTGAAGCTCCTTGTAGATACTCTCGCCAAGCCACGATGGCAATTCTCCCTCCGGCACGACATAGTCCTTTGTACAGGACGACAGGCCCAAGCACAAAAGGGATGCATACAAAAAGACTTTTTTCATAAAAATTGGTTTGTTTTATTTAGCGTTTAGTTGATTTGTCAGTTATTGTAGTTTATATCAAGGTGCAAAATAACAAAAAATTATCGACATTTGCAAGTTTTTAACATATTATTTTCAAAATATCACAAAACTCACTTCATTTTATCAAAAGACAAAGTAAATTTCTTTTTTCTCAAAAATAAATTGTAACTTTTTAGTCCTCTTGTTATCTGCTCTTTTTGTGTCGATTATCTTTCGGTCGCGAATTGATTATCTTTTGGTCAGTTAAAAGGCATCGTTTGAAGCCTCCAAACCACCCATTTGAAGCCTCCAAACCACCCGTTTGAAGCCTTCATTCATTGCTTATTTCGCATA
>CAMWKM010000036.1 GCA_947174835.1 uncultured Prevotella sp. | reverse complement strand
TCTCCTCCCCCTCTTACTATAGCCCCCACCCCCTGTAAGGGGGGGAGGAGAAGGGGATGGGGAGGGGACACTGCCATTGTACTCCATCACGGCTTGGATGGCCTGCAATTTACAATCCCCCCTAAAATAGCAGAAACTCTTCTATGTTTTCTTGAGAGATAACCTTATATTCGGCATCGGGATACGCAATGAGAAATGCTTCGGGACATTTTGCATCAGCCTTCTTTGGATTCCATTTTATCTCAAACGCTTTTATTTGTCCGTTTTTTTCTTCTATATAGTCTATTTCCTTTTGCTGTCTTGTACGCCAAAACCATGAAGCGACAAAGCGATCTTGGTAACAGAGTGCCTTCATACGCTCCGCTATTACGAAATTTTCCCATAGAGATCCTGTGTCTTGCCTGTTTTCCACCTGTAAGAAATTACCAATGACCGCATTCCTAATCCCCATATCCCAAAAATAAATTTTGCGGCTGGCCTTCAGTTCGTTCCTGAGATTACGTGAAAAACTCGAAAGCCGAAACACGATGAAAGACTTTTCCAATATATCAATATATTTTTCTACTGTCTTGGAGTCGAGACCTACCAGCCCTCCTACCTCATTGTAAGACACCTGACTACCTATCTGAAGAGCCAATGCTTTGAGTAATCTGACGAGTTTGTCCGGCTTACTAATGTTGTCAAGAGAAAGGATATCCTTATACAAATAACTGTTGGACAGTTCTTTCAATATTGCCCCCTCATCACCAGGATTAGAGACGACTTCCGGATAATAACCATACACCATCCTGTGCGGCAACATTCTTATCTCCTCAAGAAAGCTGCTATTATTAACCATTTCCTGAAACGTCAGCGGAAACATCTGAAACTCTCTCTTCCTGCCTGTAAGCGATTCGTTTATCTTTCCTGACAATTCAAAACTGCTACTGCCTGTGGCTATCACCTGAACATCGCTCATCTGATCGGTAATCAGCTTCAAACGCAAGCCTATATCCGGTATGCGCTGTGCCTCATCAACAACAACAATACGATTGTTTCCAATAATAGTTTTTAAGCGGGTTGACGTGATATTACTGAACAATTCCTGAATATCGAGATCATCTCCATTCAGCCACATAACATCTTTCTGCTCTCCAAACATCATCCTCAAGAGAGTTGACTTGCCTACTTGTCGGGCACCAATAATAATGATTGCTTTCTTTCTTCCGACTATTTGTATTATATTTTGAGCAAGAGTTCTTTCTATCATATTGTTCTTATTGGGTAGCTATACGGTGCAAAGATAGTAAAAAAATACCGACTATTCCAAAAAAGTTACGATATTTTTGGATTTTATTCCAAAAAAGTTACGATATTTTTGGAAAACGAAACATAGGAGGTGTTTGTAACGCAATAGTAAATTACCTATTAAAATGGCAAACTTAGAGACCATTTAATGAGTCATCTGAAGGAAGCATCAGCGTTTTGTCTGCCTCAATAAATATCGACTCGTCCATTTCTGCGAGCCCTTTCTTCTTCTTGTTTTCTTTTGCACCAGCCTTGAGAAGGTTGCGCGCTGCAGTTATGATGCTTGAGCCACTGTCTGCTGTCGTTATCTTCAGCTTCGAGATTTTTTTGATAGTGTCATTCATGCTTGACTCAACATCCATAAAACGCACTCCAAAATCCTGCACCCTGTCAATAATGGTATTGGCTGCATCTATCATGGCCTGCTGATTTTTCAGCTGCTTAACCTGAGTCCACATCATTTCAAGAACACGAAGGTTCATATACATGGTTTGAGGCCCGAGAATCATGACCCCCTGATCGTATGCCTCACGCCAAAGTGTAGCATCGTTGAGAAGAGCAAGGTTCAGAGCTCCCTCAATAGGCACATACATTATCGCAAAGTTCAGCCTGTTATAACCGTCAGGCAGATACTTTGTATATTCTTTCTTTGCAAGACGTTTCACCTGTGTCCTGACACTGTCGATATGAGCCTTCAGATATTCACTCTTCTCCGGTGAACCATCCTCGGTATTCATATAGCGCTCATAGTCTGTCAATGACATCTTTGAATCAACCACGACATGACGGTTGTTCGGGAAGTGGAGGATGAAGTCCGGCACAAGTCCCTTGCCGTCGTCTCCCCTTGCGCCCTTACCAGAACGGTCTTTCAGTGTCTCTTGAGTGTCAAACTGTTCACCTTCCTTCAACTCCAAGTCTTCAAGAAGCTGTTTCAATTTCAACTCACCGAAGTTACCCTGCACTTTCACCTCACCTGTGAGGGCACGTGTCAGGCGATCGGCAGTCTCACCCAAGGAAGCACTTTTCTCCATGTTCTGCTTGATTGTCTGATCAAGACGTGTAAGTGCTTCTTTCTGTTGCTCTTTGGAATTGTTGAGAGCCTCCTCCATATCCTTCAGACTTTTCTGGAGGGGATCGATAATCTTAGATACCTGCTCCTTGTTTTGAACACAGAGTTCCTCCTGACGAACCTTCAGCACATCCTCGGAAGTGGTGCGCATCTGCTCCTTAATGAGTGCAAGCTGGTCTTCCACCTGCTTTTTATTCATCTCACGAAGCGTCTCCAGTTGCTTCTCGGAATTTTCCTTTACCTGCGACAACTGCTTATTGTAGGAATCCTTCAATTCCTTTATCTGGGTTTCCGAAGACTGCTTGAGTTCGCAGATTTGAACTTCGTATGAAGCCTTTATCTCCGACACAAATTTTGCATGACGCTCCTCCGTACCCTTCTTCTCATCGGCAGCCTCAGCCTTCATGGCAGCAATACGGATTT
Source organism: uncultured Prevotella sp. (assembly GCA_947174835.1). Lineage (GTDB taxonomy): Bacteria > Bacteroidota > Bacteroidia > Bacteroidales > Bacteroidaceae > Prevotella. Next base: position 21,325 of record CAMWKM010000036.1, on the reverse strand, counting down.
CGTATGACTCACGCTGGCTTTCAAGTTGTCTTGTTACATTCTCGGCATTATTTTTCTGAACATCACGGTCGGATGTAAGTTCTGTGATTTTGCCGCTCTGTTCCCTGACGGTATTTTCCAATGAAGCATTTTTGTCTGTCAGTTCTGCAACACGTGCCTCTATAGCCAGAATCTTCTCGGTATTTCCGCCGTTACTCCCCAACTTCTTACCAACGAAGAAGGCAATGCACGACATGACGACAATTCCAACTACTACGAAAAGTGTCTCCATATTCTATATTCAACTTAAATTCCGCAAAACCTAACATGAGAGAAAGTTCTCCTTATGCCTCCCGCTGACGGGTACCCATGCGGGCCTCTACCACGTTGACCACATAGTCGCCCAATTTCTCACACTCATTCACCAAGTCAATATAAATGGTACCTTCGGCATAGGTGTACTCATGGTTGTTCACGTCAATGATGTTCTGTGCCTTCAATTGATTGCGGTAGTTGTTAATCTCATTCTCAATATTGAATGTCCGGTTGACATCATAAGCCTCTTTGCGTCCGCCCAACAACTTGTTCATGTGTGTCAGTGCCTGATCGGTCAGCCCCATCATCTGGTGCAAGTGACTATACTGTTTTTCGATGAAATGGTCTTCTTTTGTAGAATATTTGCGATTGATGGTACGGGCCATATTGTAGCAGGCATCACCAATACTTTCCAATTCACTCACCTCGCGAAGCATGGCACGGATCTTTGCCTTCGTGTCATCGGAAAGATGGGCATCGCTGACATTCTCCAAATAGTTAGCGATTTCCAGTTCCATATTGTCGGAGATGCTCTCGTATTTCTCAATGCGACTGAACAACTTATTGAAGTCGGCCTCGGTATTCTTTTCCTTGTTCTTGATACTCGATGACAGGTTGAGCAATTCCTGTACCATACCGAACATACGCTGCATACGTTCTGAGAACGAGCGAATCTCCTTCTGTGCTTCCAGCACCGAGAGTTCCGGAGTCTTCATGAAACCGGCCGTAATAAAGTGCAGACGGAAGTCCTCTTCCTCGTCTATCTTTTTCGGCTTGATGATCCAACAGACGAATTTTTCAATTTGCGGTATGAACCAAATGAGAATGCCGGCATTGATGACATTGAAGCCCGTATGGAAAGCAGCCAGCGTGAGGGTCAGTTTCTTGTCTATAGCCATCTGAGCCATATCCTGATGGAACAAGTTACTGCCAACATAGTCTACAGCCCAGACTACGGCATCGACGAACCAATAGAAGATGCAGAGAATCCAAATAACACCAAACATATTGAAGAACATGTGAGCCAAGGCCGCACGACGAGCCTGCGTATTGGCAGACAGGGCTGCCAGATTGGAGGTGATGGTGGTACCGATGTTCTCGCCCAGCACCAGAGCAATACCCATATAGATGGGCATGGCCCCACTGCCGCAGAGCAACATGGTGATAGCCATGACGGCTGCCGACGACTGCACGCAGAACGTGAGGACACCGCCCAAGAACAGGAACACGATAATGGTCCAATAGGAGTCCATGCCAAATGAATTGAAGAAGGACAGCACGGCCGGATTATGACCAAGATCCATCTTCTGTCCGGTCAGTCGCAGGGTAGTCAGTCCCAATAACAGCAGTCCCAGACCAAACAGGAAATCACCGATGTAACGGTGTTTTTTCATATAAATAAGGACAATACCTGCGAAGAAACTGATATAAGAAATGATGCTGATGTCGAACGATGAGCCCAAAGCAATGATCCAAGCAGTGAACGTCGTTCCGATATTGGCACCCATGATAACCGATATGGCTTGTGCCAGCGTGAGCAGACCAGCGTTGACAAACGAGACCGTCATCACTGTGGTAGCCGTCGACGACTGGACGGAAGCCGTTACGACTGAACCTGTCAATAAACCAGTAAAGCGGTTGGAAGTCATGGCTCCCAGTGCATGGCGCAACTGTGGACCAGCCATTTTCTGCAAGGCTTCACTCATGGACTTCATACCAAACATGAGAAGTGCCAGCGAGCCAAGCATCGTAAAAAGTGTGAGCATCATAAGTAAATAATGTTCGAATAGTTTATTTCTGCTGCAAAATTACGAAAAAAAACGGAAAACTATTGTTATTTTCTGTTTTTTTTGTATATTTGCACTCATATCAACAAAGTATGGAGAAAACAATAAAAATCAAAATACTGAACAACGGACAGTCGTATGATGTGTCTATGGGCAGTCAACTGGAGGACATCTATCAGCAGATAAATCTGCAAATGGCCTATCCGCCTGTCATTGCACGTGTAAATAACAAGGTAGAGGGAATGCACTATCGAGTGTATAAGAACAGTCAAGTGGAATTTCTCGACATCACCTCAACATCGGGGCAACGCGCCTACACCCGTTCCCTCTTCTTCGTGCTCTGCAAAGCCGCCCACGACCTTTATTCGCCCTGCGAGGTGACCATTGACATCCCTGTAAGCAACGGCTACTATGTAGACCTGAACATCGGTCGGCCTGTGACACTTGAGGATGCAGGCAAGATCCGTCAGCGAATGCAGGAAATCATCGATGCTGCCTATCCCATCCATCGCCATGAGGCAACAACCGAAGAGGCCATCAAGATGTTCGATGACCTGCATACCCATTCGAAAGTAAAGCTACTCCGTTCACAGGGTGCTCTCTACACGACCTACTACGACATAGACAACTATGTGGACTATTACTATGGTGCCCTGCTGACCAACACGTCGCAGATTTACCTCTTCGGTCTGGAAAAATACTACGACGGCCTATTGCTGCGCATCCCCTCCAGGGAGCACCCTCAGGAACTGGGCGAACTGGTCACGCAGGACAAAATGTTCGGCATCTTCAAGGAGCACCATCATTGGCAGGACATTCTGGGGCTGCGCACTGTGGGTGACCTGAATGAAGCAATCGACCAAGGGCACTCAAACCTGCTGATTCAAGTGAGCGAAGCCTTACAGGAGAAGAAGATTGCAAAGATTGCCGATGAGATAGCCAACCGCAAGGGCATCCGTATGGTGCTCATTGCTGGCCCGTCGTCATCGGGAAAGACAACAACCTGCAAGCGGCTCTCCGTGCAGTTGCTGACCAATGGCATCAAGCCCATCGGCATCTCTCTCGACGACTATTTTGTGGATCGGGTTCTGACACCCCGCGATGCTTCAGGCGACTATGACTTCGAGCATCTGCACGCTCTCAACCTGCCCTTGCTCAACGAACAGATGAACGCCCTCTTCCAGGGCGATGAGGTAGAACTGCCACGCTATGACTTCCAAACAGGCAAGAGCATGAAGAGCGGACGGAAACTGCGCCTTCACGACAATGAAATTCTGGTGGTGGAAGGCATCCACGCCCTAAACCCGGAACTGACATTGCAAATTCCGCAGGAGCAGATCTACCGTGTCTATGCTTCGGCACTGACCACGCTACTGCTTGACAACCACAACTATGTGCCCACAACCGACAACCGGCTGCTGCGTCGCATCATCCGCGACCATAAATATAGAGGAGTGTCGGCTCAGGAAACCATTCGCCGATGGCCGTCGGTGCGTGCCGGTGAGAATAGATGGATATTCCCCTTTCAAGAGAATGCCGACCAGATGTTCAATACTGCCATGCTCTTTGAACTGGCCGTCATCAAGCAACAGGCCGAACCTTTGCTGGAACAAGTGCCGGAAAATTGCGTGGAATACGCTGAAGCCTACCGCCTACTGAAGTTCTTGCGCTACATACGTCCAATTCCTGAGGATCAAATTCCACCGACATCGCTCCTAAGAGAATTTTTGGGCGGTTCATCATTCGAGTATTAACAAGCGGGATTCAAGTAATTGCAACTACCATAAGACACTATATTACAACCACTTCAACTTTATATGTTGAGGTGGTTTTTACATTTATAAGTAACAAGAAATGGCTAACATTGAAAACTTACTTTTGATAAAAGTTTTCCAAAACATTTCATTAAACCATTGACTATTAGACGTTTGACGTTTTTTAACCAAAGAAAAGTTCTCCAAAAAGTTTAACTTACCGATAATTATCGTATCTTTGCAAACAGTTTAGTGATAACCCCCAAATAATCAAACGATGATACAAACTGTTGTGAAGCGCGATGGCCGCATTGTGGGCTTCAATGAGCAAAAAATCATGGCCGCTATCCGCAAGGCTATGATGCATACGGACAAAGGAGAAGATGAGCGATTGCTCAACCAAATTACCGACCACATTGCTCAGCGTGGTCAGACGCAAATGACTGTCGAAGCTATTCAGGACCTCGTTGAAGTGGAACTGATGAAATCGAGCCGCAAGGACGTGGCCCAGAAATATATCGCCTATCGCAACCAGCGTAGCATTGCCCGCAAGGCCAAAACCCGCGATGTGTTCCTCGATATTGTCAACGTCAAGTCGAACGATATCACCCGCGAGAATGCCAACATGAATGCCGATACACCGGCAGGCATGATGATGAAGTTTGCGTCGGAGACCACCAAACCTTTCGTCGACGATTATCTGCTGTCACCGGAAAGCCGCGATGCAGTGGAACATAACTACCTGCACATCCACGACAAGGACTACTATCCCACCAAGTCGTTCACCTGTGTGCAGCATCCTTTGGACAATATTCTCAACTGTGGTTTCATTGCCGGTCACGGTGCATCTCGCCCCGCCAAGCGCATTGAGACGGCATCGGTGTTGGCCTGTATCTCACTGGAGTGCGCACAAAACGAGATGCACGGCGGTCAGGCTATCCCTGCTTTCGACTTTTATCTGGCTCCTTTCGTGCGTTTCTCTTATATTGAGGAACTGAAGAATTTGGAGGATCTGAATGGCGAAGACTACTCGGCACTCTACAACGAGCCGTTGCTGGACTATCTGAAGCGCCCCCTTGACGGGTTGACCGGTATCGACCGCGTGCGCCAACACGCCATCAACAAGACCGTTGGCCGTGTACACCAGTCTATGGAGGCTTTCATCCACAACATGAATACCATCCACTCCCGTGGTGGCAATCAGGTGGTCTTCTCTTCTATTAACTATGGTACAGACACTTCTGCCGAGGGACGTTGCATCATGCGCGAACTACTACTTTCTACCTATGAGGGAGTAGGCGATGGTGAGACAGCCATTTTCCCCATCCAAATCTGGAAAAAGAAGCGCGGTGTGAACTATCTGCCCGAAGACCGCAACTTCGACCTTTACCAGTTGGCCTGCAAGGTGACAGCACGGCGGTTCTTCCCTAACTTCCTCAATCTTGATGCTACATTTAACCAAGCCAACGAATGGCGAGCCGACGATCCCAAACGCTATCTGCATGAAGTGGCTACAATGGGATGCCGCACTCGCGTCTTCGAAAACCGATTCGGGCCGAAAACCAGTATAGGACGCGGCAACATCTCATTCTCCACCATCAACATTGTGCGTCTGGCTCTTGAGTGTCGCAACATTGAGGACAAGGAACAGCGTATTGGACAATTCTTTGCCAAACTCGACCAGATGCTCGAAGTGACAGCCAAACAACTCGACGACCGTTTCCAGTTCCAGAAGACAGCCTTTGCCAAACAGTTCCCACTGCTGATGAAAAGCCTCTGGATTGGAGCCGACAAACTGGGTGCTAACGACACGGTAGAGAGCGTCATCAATCAGGGAACCCTCGGCATCGGTTTCATTGGACTGGCCGAATGTCTGGTAGCCCTCATTGGCAAGCATCACGGTGAGAGCGAGGAGGCACAGGAACTGGGACTGAAAATTGTCACTTATATGCGTGACCGCATTAACGGTTTCTGTGAACAGTATCACCATAACTATTCCGTGCTGGCTACACCTGCAGAAGGTTTGGCAGGCCGCTTCACCAAGCGCGACCGCCGTGACTTTGGAAGTATTCCCGGCATCACCGACCGTGACTACTACACCAATTCCAATCATGTGCCCGTTTACTATAAGTGTCCAGCCCGTCATAAGGCTGAAATTGAGGCACCCTATCACGACCTGACTCGTGGCGGCCACATTTTCTATGTGGAAATTGACGGTGACGCCACCCATAACCCGCAGGTCATCATGAGTGTTGTCGACATGATGGATCGCCTGAATATGGGCTACGGCTCAGTCAATCACAACCGTAATCGTTGCATGGACTGTGGCTATGAGAATGCAACGGTCGACCTGAAGGAGTGTCCCAAATGCGGCTCAAAACATATTGACCGCCTGCAACGCATCACGGGTTACCTCGTAGGTACCACCGATCGCTGGAACAGTGGAAAGCTTGCTGAACTCAACGACCGTGTGACCCATATTGATGACGGTAACCAACAACTCTTCTAAAGTAAAGATGATCAGCGTTCTACGTATCATAGAAGACACGATGGTAGACGGTCCGGGCTTCCGGACCTCTATCTATTGTGCCGGCTGTCAGCATCAATGTCCCGGTTGTCATAACCCGCAGTCATGGGATTTCGAGGGAGGACACCCCATGTCTACAGAAGAAATTATGCGTATCATTGAGGCCGACCCTTATGCCAATGTCACTTTTTCCGGTGGCGATCCCATGTATCAGCCCGAAGGCTTTACAGAACTGGCACGTGCCATCAAGGCTCGTACAACCAAGAATATCTGGTGCTATACAGGCTTCACTTTCGAGACTCTGATAAACAATCCCCGTCAACGAGCCCTCCTCGAACAGATCGACGTCCTTGTCGACGGCCCATTCGTCAAGTCACAGCGCGATGAAAGCCTTCATTTCCGTGGCTCCCGCAATCAGCGTCTTGTCGATGTGCCCCGTTCCCTGACCCAAGGGCAAGTCCGGACAATTCTATTGTCCAACTCTTAATCTAATTTAAATCGTAACGCACTTCATTGGCGATACGATTTTTTTTTGTATCTTTGCACTCAGACAAATCAAAAGATAATGAAAACAAACTATGAGATACGCTATGCGGCCCATCCTGAGGACGCACGCCATTATGATACGGCCAGACTACGCCGAGATTTCCTGATAGAACGGCTCTTTGCAGAAAATGAGGTGAATATGGTCTATTCCATGTATGATCGAATGATCGTGGGTGGAGCGATGCCTACAGACGAACAGTTGATACTGGAAGCCATTGACCCGCTGAAAGCAGACTTTTTCACTCAACGTCGCGAGGTCGGCTTATATAATGTAGGTGGAACTGGCACTGTGATGGTAGGCGACAAATGCTTTGAACTGCAATACAAGGAAGCTCTTTACATCGGTCGTGGAAACTACGAAGTTCGTTTTGCCTCGAAAGATCCGCAGGCTCCCGCCAAGTTCTACTTCAACTCCACTACAGCCCATGCCAGTTATGCTTGCAAAAAGGTGACCAAACAAGAGGCCGTCGTGGCCCACATGGGCTCACTGGAGATGTCGAATGAGCGCAACATCAACAAGATGCTGGTGAACCAAGTACTGCCCACTTGTCAGTTGCAGATGGGCATGACGGAGTTGGCTCCTGGCTCTGTGTGGAATACAATGCCTGCCCATGTGCACAGCCGTCGTATGGAAGCCTACTTCTATTTCGAATTACCCGAAGAACAGGCCATCTGTCATTTCATGGGCGAGCCACAGGAGACGCGCCACATCTGGATGCAAGGTGAGCAAGCCGTGCTCTCTCCCGAATGGAGCATCCACTCGGCTGCCGCCACCCACAACTATACCTTCATCTGGGGTATGGGCGGTGAGAACCTGGACTACGGAGATCAAGACTTTTCCAATATTACTGATTTAAAATAACAAAATTATGGCAAACATTTTTTCATTAGAGGGTAAGAATGCGTGGATCACCGGCGCATCTTATGGTATTGGTTTCAACATCGCCAAGGCTTTCGTAGCTGCCGGTGCCAAAACCATCATCTTTAACGACCGCAACGAAGATACTCTGCAGCGCGGTTTGGAAAACTACAAGGAGGCCGGTATCGAAAACGTAAAGGGCTACATCTGTGACGTAACCGATGAAAAGGCCGTGGCCGAACTGGTGAAAAAGGTACACGAGGAAGTAGGACAGATTGACATTCTGGTGAATAATGCCGGTATCATCAAGCGTATTCCCATGCACGAGATGAAGCGCGAGGAGTTCCAGCAGGTCATTGATATCGACCTTGTCGGTCCGTTCATCTGCTCCAGCGCTGTTATTCCTGAGATGATGGAACGTCGCGAGGGTAAGATCATCAACATTTGTTCAATGATGTCTGAACTGGGCCGCGAGACTGTCAGCGCCTACGCTGCTGCCAAAGGTGGCCTGAAGATGCTGACCCGCAACATCTGCTCAGAGTATGGCGAGTACAACATTCAGTGCAATGGCATCGGCCCGGGCTATATCGCTACTCCCCAGACTGCTCCGTTGCGTGAGCGCCAGCCAGACGGAAGCCGTCATCCATTCGACAGTTTCATCTGCGCCAAGACACCTGCAGGCCGTTGGCTCGATCCTGCAGAGTTGGGTGGTCCCGCTGTGTTCCTGGCTTCACACGCTTCTGACGCCGTTAATGGTCACGTACTTTATGTTGATGGTGGTATTCTTGCCTACATCGGTAAGCAACCCAAATAAACATCAGACAATGATTGCACAAAAAGGCGGTTCCTCCTTTCGGGGAAACCGCCTTAATTTTTTATTTACAAAATAATTAGTTCAGGGCATCAGCAAGCTCTGCACCGGCCTTGAACTTCGCAACCTTCTTGGCAGCGATCTTGATCTTAGCCTTCGTTGCGGGGTTGATACCCTCACGGGCGGGACGCTCGTTAACAGCAAAGGTACCGAAGCCAACGAGAGCGACCTTGTCACCTGCAATGAGAGCCTCCTTAATTGCTGCTACTGTTGCATCAAGAGCCTTCTTTGCATCAACCTTTGAAAGACCAGCACTGGCTGCAATCTTCTCTACTAATTCTGTCTTGTTCATAATGAATGATAATTTTTAAAATAAAAAATGGTTATTAAATAAAATTCTGACGCAAATATAAAGGAAAGTATTTAGAAAACAAACAAAAAATCAGAAAAAATGAGATTTTTAATGAAAAATAGTTGTTTGGAACTTGTTTTTATCCATTAAAAGAGATATTTTTCGTAATTTTGTACCCGAAAGAGAACAAAGTAAGTAGCAATCAAGAAAATCACGTATCACCAATATGTTTCGTAATATACCGACAGTTACAAAGAATCTGCTCATCATCAACGTGCTGGCATACTTAGCCACGTTGATCCTTTCACCTATGGGCATCAGTCTGGAACAATACGGAGGACTTCATTTCTTTATAGCATCCGACTTCAACATCCTGCAATTCGTCAGTTACCAGTTCTTGCATGGCAGTTTTACCCATCTGTTTTTCAATATGTTCGCCCTTTGGATGTTTGGTTGTGTGATAGAAAATGTATGGGGGCCAAGGAAATTCATTTTTTATTACATAACCTGTGGCATATTTGCCGGCCTCTGTCAGGAAATTGTACAGACCATCCAATGCTATTTTATGGTCATCAGCCAATATCCCATGTCTACGATTGGAGAGGTGTATGAAATTGCCAAAAATTCCAGCGGCATACTGAATAGTTGGCTGACAATCGGTGCTTCTGGTTCTGTTTATGCAATATTATTGGCTTTTGGCATGACCTTCCCCAACGAGCGCATCTTTATTTTTCCGTTGCCTGTGCCCATCAAGGCAAAATGGTTCGTGTTGATCTATGCAGCCATCGAACTATTCTCTGCCATCTCATCAAGAGGCGATGGCGTGGCCCACATGGCACATCTGGGTGGTATGCTCTCAGGATTCCTGTTGATTCTCTATTGGCGTAAACATCCCGGAAGCCACTTCAACCTAAACAGCAGCAGACAATTCTTCGACAAATGGGGCAAAAACAATCGTCAGCAAACATCTACCGGATATTCTGAAAATATCGGAAAATCCAGCAGCACCACGTCTACGGCCGATATGGAATATAATGCCCGACAGAAAGCCCGCCAAGAAGAGATTGATCAAATACTTGACAAAATACGGAAAAGCGGCTACGACAGTCTGACCAAAGAAGAAAAACAGCGACTCTTCGAAGCCAGTCATCAACGCTAATCCCCTTCGCCCTTCATGTTGGATTCCATCAAGAAAATTGCCGTCAACATGCTGACAGGTGCCAGTGCAATGACTTCATTGCTCCTGATAGGCATCGGCTATAGCGACTACATCAATCCCGTCAGTCATCCAACATTGGCCTGTCTGGGACTTCTGTTCCCTTTTTTCATCGTAGCCAATCTGATCATGCTGTTTGTCATGCTCATTTTCAAGTGGAAGCGTGCGGTACTTCCCATTATTGGCTTCGTAATTGCATATAGCCCCATACGGACTTATATACCGTTACATATAAAGAAAGACGTTCCGGAAGGATGTGTCAAGATTCTTTCTTACAATGTATGTGGATATGGCGGCAACCACCAATATGAGAAAGCAGTGGACACTATAACTTCTTATATCCAGCGCATAGACCCCGATATTGTCTGCCTGCAGGAAGATCATGGAGGCAAAGGGGGCAATCCCGTAGAAGCATGGAAAAGGATCTATCCCTACAATGACACGACTCATGTCTCAAAGCCTCAGGCAGTAAACATCAATGCTATTGGCATACACACCCGTTTCCCGATCATCAGAAAAGAACGTATCCAATACGAATCAGAGACCAACGGCTCTGTCGCCTATTTCCTGCAATGGGGTCAAGACACACTGATTGTCATCAACAACCATTTGGAAAGTACACATCTCTCCACAGATGACCGTACCCGCTACAAGCAAGTCATCAAGGGAGACATGGAACGTGACGCTGCTGAAGCGGAAATACATATTCTCATTGACAGACTTGGTGCGTCAATGGCAAAGCGAGCCCCCGAAGCCGATGCCCTTCACCAGTATGTGTTGGACCACGCAGGCTACCCCATCATCCTCTGCGGCGATTTCAACGACACTCCCATATCCTATACCCGTCGCGTTGTCAGTCAATCCCTGACAGACTGTTTTGTAGAATCAGGCTGTGGATTGGGACTATCGTTCAATCAGAAAGGGTTCAACTTCCGTATTGACCACATCATGTGCTCCCAGCACTTCACGCCCTACAATTGCACCGTGGATGCCAATATGGATGCCAGCGACCACAACCCCATTATCTGTTGGCTGGAGAAACAATAGAGACAATTAAATTGTAAAGGATTCGGAACGCTTTCCATATCACTTTCTTGCCATTGTTCCTCTGTGCACACCATCATCACTTACAGAGCAGTAAAAGCAGAAACGGGATAAAATACGCTCTGCAAAAGACATCAAGCAAGGATAAAACTCCAAAAAAAGAACGAAAGTGGGCTGAAAATTTTCCAGTGTGTAAAAAAATCACTATATTTGCAAACTTGTTCGCACGAATATTATAATATATAAAATACAAAACAAAATGCAAAACAAAGGAATTGTAAAATTTATTGCAGTTGCACTCATCCTGGTCTGCTGCTTCTATCTTTCCTTCTCGTTCGTGACTCGCTATCACGAAAACAAGGCTCAAGAGATTGCCGCCTTATCAGGAGAGCAAGCAAGCGCAGAGTATTTGGATTCAGTTTCGTCAAAGAACATTTGGTTCTGGGCTTACAATCTGAAGGAGTGCCGCGAAATGGAGATTGGCCTGGGTCTTGACCTGAAAGGCGGTATGAATGTTATTCTGGAAGTGTCGGTGCCCGACATCGTCGATATGCTTTCAGGCCACAAGTCAGAGAGCGACGAGGGTTTCCGCAAGGCTTTCGATCTGGCCAAGGCTGACGAGGAAGAAGGTCTGGGCGACTTCATCGACCTCTTCGTGAATCGTTGGAAGGAAGTTGGCAATGGCCGTCAGTTGAACACCATGTTTGCCACGATGCAGATGAAGGACAAGGTGAACAACAAGACTTCCGACGATGATGTGGTAAAAGCACTGCGCGAAGAAGTAAGTGCTGCCGTCGACAATGCAGAGACCGTGGTTCGTACCCGCGTTGATAAGTTTGGTGTCGTTCAGCCCAACATCCAAAAACTTGAGGGTCAGTCACGCATCATGGTTGAGATGCCCGGTGTCAAGGAACCCGAACGTGTTCGCAAACTACTGCAGGGTAGTGCCAATCTGGAGTTCTGGGAGACCTATAATGCCGAGGAGGCCATGCCTTATCTTGCCCAGTTGAACTCAGCTTATGCTGCCGAACTGAGCAACACCGATCAAACCGAAGCCGTTACAACAGAACCTCAAGCCGAAACCGCAACCGAACAGGCTGACACAACTAAGAACGCTCTTGACTTGGCTGCCAATCAGGCACAGACTTCCAACAACACCGACAGCCTGCAACTGGAGCGCATCAAGAAGCAGAATCCCCTTTTCGCCTATCTGGACACCCGCTTTGCCGGTCTGGCTATGATGGGCTATGTCAACGCTCTTGACAAGGCTAAGGTTGACGAGGTCATCAATTCTGACGTGGCCAAGAAAACACTGCCGAAGGATATGAAACTGCTGTGGAGTGCCAAGAGCCAGAAACTGCAGGGTGCAAAGGGCGACTTCTATGAACTCTATGCCATCAAGGTGACCGATCCCAGTGGCAAGGCTCCTCTGTCGGGCGACGTCATTACCAATGCCAAGGACGAATTCAGTTCAGGCCTGAACGGCAATGAGCCCGTTGTTTCTATGCAGATGAATACCGAAGGCTCACGCATCTGGGCCAGCCTGACCAAGGCTAACATCAAGCGTGCCATCGCCATCGTGCTCGACGATATGGTTTACAGCGCTCCTCGCGTGAACGATGAGATCACCGGTGGTAGTTCTCAGATCTCCGGTCATTTCACACCTTCTGAAACCAAAGACTTGGCCAACACGTTGAACTCAGGTAAGATGCCTGCTCCGACCCGCATCGTACAAGAGCAGGTGGTTGGTCCTACCCTGGGTGCACAATCTATTCAACAGGGTGTCATCTCTTTCATCGTTGCCTTCCTGTTGCTGATGATTGTGATGGTGGTGCTCTACAACTGGATTCCCGGTATGCTGGCCAACTGCGCCCTGTTGTTCAACCTCTTCTTCACATTGGGTATCCTGACATCGTTCCAAGCCGCATTGACCATGCCCGGTATCGCAGGTATCGTGCTGACTCTGGGTACGGCCGTCGATGCTAACGTGCTCATCTATGAGCGCACGAAAGAAGAACTGCATAAGGGTCTGGGTATCAAGGAAGCCTTGAACCAAGGCTATTCCAATGCCTTCTCGGCTATCTTCGACTCTAACCTGACCTCGTTGATTACGGGTGTCATCCTCTATGTCTTCGGTACAGGTCCTATCCGCGGCTTCGCTACCACACTGATCATCGGTATCTGTGTGTCGTTCTTCACTGCTGTCTTCATGACCCGTTTGGTCTACGACAACCGCATGAAGAAAGACAAGTGGCAGAACCTGACGTTCTCTACACCTCTGTCTAAGAATCTCATGCAGAGCACTCGCTTCAACTTCATGGGCAAATACAAGATGTCATACACCATTTGGGGTATTGCTGCTGTGGTCGTTATTGCCAGTATCTGTCTTCGCGGTCTCGACCAAAGCATCGACTTTACTGGTGGTCGCAACTATGTACTGACACTCGACAAGGAAGTGCCCGTTGAGGATGTACGCAGTTTGGTAAGCAACGTCTTCGTTGAGGACGATGGTAAGGTGGCCTACACCAGCGTCATTGCCTTGGGTGCCTCTTCCGACAAGACCGTTCGTATCTCAACCAACTGGAAGATTAAGTCAAACAATCCCGCTGTTGACGATCAGGCCGAGAATGTTCTTTACACCACTCTGAAGGGTGCCGACCTCATCTCACAGGAAAGTATCGAGGCATTCAAGAATCCCGATGTTCGTGAGGGTGGCTCCATCATCGAGTCTTCAAAGGTAGGTCCCTCAGTGGCTAAGACCATTACACGTGGTGCTATCATCAGCGTGATACTCGCCCTGATAGCCATCTTCCTCTACATCCTGCTGCGATTCCGCAACGTAGCCTTCTCCGTTGGCTCTATCGTTGCCCTGAGCTTCGACGCACTTATCGTTATCGGCTTCTACTCGCTGCTGCACCACATCGTACCGTGGTCGCTTGAGGTTGACCAGACTTTCATCGGTGCCATCCTGACCGTGATCGGTTACTCCATCAACGATAAGGTGGTGGTCTTCGACCGTATCCGTGAGAACATCGGTCTCTATGCCAAGCGTGATCGCAAGACGCTCTTCAACGACTCGCTGAACCAGACACTGGCCCGTACCATCAACACCTCGGCAACAACGCTCGTCGTGCTGCTTACCATCTTCTTCTTGGGTGGCGACAGCATCCGTTCGTTCTCCTTCGCCATGATTCTGGGTGTTATCTTTGGTACCCTGTCTTCTATCTTCATTGCTGCTCCCACTGCTTACCTGACGATGAGCAAGAAGGATCGCAAGGAAGAGATGAGCACAGAGACAAAACCCGCCAACTAAGACAAGCGTCCCCTATATATAAAAGATGTACGCGCCCAAGGTGCGTACATCTTTATTTTTAGCCCAATCAAAACCTCCCGTCACCCGCTGATTTTTTTTCGATTATCTTTTGTTCGCGATTTGATTATCTTTTGCTCGGCATTTGATAATCTTTTCACTTCCGTTTGATAATCTTTTGCTCACCATTTAATTATCTTTTTCAAGTCATTTGATTATCAATTGCCGACCATTTAATAATCAATTTATTTACACCCCCCATTTGATTATCTTTTACCCCACAAAAAGCATCTTTGGGAACCTATGCCTCCCGCTCAGAATAAGAAAATCAAAATATAAAAAGTTGCCCTAAAGTCATAGCCTCCATAAGCGTAAATCTTAAAAGGTGTTACTATATGGTTTACGCTGTCTAAGTATCATATTAAGGAACACCAAGTATATAATTTGCGGGACGTAAACAGCATAATTGCACAAACATGAGGTTCATGCCTGAAGTCGCTTTCCTACAAATTTTCTCCAAAGTTATTATTTATTTCAAAAAATAAATTGTACTTTTGCAGAATCCTCAGTTGAGGGTCAAGTGAGAAAGGATGTAATGAACTTACCAAAAACTTTCTATCCACTTCCTGATTTAAACTATATACAATGAGGGATAATGAAAAAGAATAAGATTCAGAATACTCAATAATTACATTTGGCATGAAACTGGGATATATACATAGCAGTAAAGAGGAACGGGCACGTGCAATACAGGTGCTGAAGATGACGTCAGAGTCGGTGGCTCTTGATGAGTTGGGGATTGGTCGCATACGAGATGCGTTTGCTAACCGTATGTTCCCTGGCATATCCACTTTGCAAAAGCATACGAAATATTTTTCATTGATGCCACAAGTGTATCGCAGGGCAACAGAAAAGCGATACAATCGACTATCGGAAGTAAATGCGGAGATAGTACGCCTTGAACGCATTATGACTAAGAATCTCTATGAAGGCTCAGACATCAAATGGGGTATAACGGGAAGTGACACTATCGGCAAAGGAACTGGTAGTTATGTAAAATACGACCCTGCATACATTTACAATTCTGGTTTGCAGACATTCGAAATCCTAAGAAGTCCACAAGTAGAGAATCTGATATATTCTGCTTCAAAAGCATTGCACAATGCACCTAAGAAATTAAAGAGTGATGATGAGGAAATGGCGGACGATGCAGCAGACAAAGCAGGACTATTTCAGTTTTGCTCTTTCCCCACTGTAGATTATGACTTTACTAAGGCTTGCTCATTGGATTTGACAACTGCCGACCGTGACTTTATCATAGACCATATTCTGAATGCAAAGGCTTGCCAAAAGACATTGCTCCGTTATCTTGTGGATAACCCCAATCTGGCAATACCCAAAGAATTTGAGCATTTGGGTGCTTGCGCTCTGCCCGAAGACTTGGTAGAACTTCAAGACCTTGCCCGACGCTTTGCCGACTTTATATATATGGTGCATATTCGATACAATTATATATATTCGGATTATCAAGACGAGGAGATGCGAGAAGAATTTATGCAATTGCTTCAGGCATATCAACAGAGTGGCACCGATATAGATGCAGTGTTGGCTGCTGTTACTATCTGTGAGAATAGTGGAAAATTGTTCTGTAAGGAGATAGCCCATCATATTGCTGCTGGTGATATTGTAGAGAATGGATTGCTTGACCAAACGATTGTCAATCGTGAACGCCGAGTAAAAGGGTCACGAAGAAAGATTGGTAATCCAGCCTACAAATATGATAAGAAGAATCGCATACACTACTATAAACTTACTTATAGATGGGAAACCGTCAGACAGTTTATGGACGAATTGAGAAAGGATACGATAAATGGCTAATCTATGGAATGACTTCGTTTATACTGACGTGATGCAGAGTGATGGGTTTGTTGTTGACTATGCCGTACTGACAACATACAGCCTTGATATGCCTTCACTTCTGTCTGTTTCGTTCACGCTTGGCACTATGTCTGACTTATCGGATGCAGCTATGCATTCCCCTCATTTGGTACTGGAGGCTGTGAATAAGTCGGCAGGAAAGTTTGCCGTATTCTGCAACGCAGGCTGTATCGCTGTGCCGCAAGCCAACTCTAAGGTGTATACTCTTCTGGAGCGTAGTATAGTGCAGATTGCATTACCTACCAAAGGACGTGGATTTGTGAATTTTCATCCCAAAGTATGGGTAATTAAAGAAACCAATCCAGATACGGAAGAAAGTCAGATGAAAGTGGTGGTACTGTCACGCAACCTCACCTGTTCCAATAATCTTGATGTTGTATGTGAGCTTGTTGGTCGCATTGGTACAAAGCCATCTACAAAAAGAGCAAGAACAAAGCACAAGTCACTTTCCGACTTTCTTTCATGGCTTGCTGACAGAAGTACCAACAAGATACGCAAGCAGATTCGTAGTCTCATCAATGAATTAGACTATGTGGAGCGATTTGAACTGAATGATTCCCCTTTTGATGAATACGATTTCTTTCCGATGGGCATAGATGGATATAACGGGACTGAGCATTGCCTTGAAACAGAAATGCTTGACCATGCGGCTGAGATGGTTGTTATTTCTCCATTTATTGACTACAAGACCTTAAAAGTGATGAGTGATTGCAGTCCTAAGTCGCGCAAAACGCTCATTACCCGTCATACGTCTGTCACAAACGAAATACTTCAGTTATTTTATAGTGACGGAGTGTATGTACCTAAAGAAGTTTTGACAGACAAAGTAGAGAAGGATGTGACGGTAAATATTCACGAAAAGGTATATTTCATTCGCAATAACCAGACTGGGTATAACTATCTCTATCTTGGTTCTACCAATGCTACGCAGAATGGCTTTAGCCGGAACGTGGAGTTCCTTTTACGTCTTAGGTTTGCGCCCTATAAAACTTCTTACGATAAATACCGTAGCGAGCTAATTTATGATGGTAAAGATTGCCTGTTTGAGCAAGTAACTGCCGTTCCTGCTGACCATACTGGCCAAGAGAATGATTTTGATGAATTGGTACTCCGACAGGCTATTGCTGCTATTCAGAAAGCTGAAGTGCAGAAACGGGGAGAGGGTTATACCGTGATTGTGAGATGTAAGAAAAACCGATTACCAAAAGAGGTGGTTTCTCTCAACCCCTTGGGATGCGATTCTAAGGAATGTACATTGGCAGACGGTATGATGTTTGACAAATTGGAACTAGCTATGCTTACCGAGTTCTATGTTCTTTCGGTTGGCAACATCAGACGAGTTGTAAAGATTGACACAATAGGGATGCCAACAGAAGAACGTGACCGTGCCATCTTCCGCAACATCATTAATACTAAAGGAAAATTTATCAGCTATATTACATTCATGCTCACCGATGATGTGGAACAATATGTGATAGAGAGTCAACAAATGGAAAGAGAACTGGTAGCCATGGCTTCTCCTATTAAAGAGCAGGAAATAAGTGTCTCGCTCTATGAGGATATGGTGCGAATAGCTTATACCGCCCCTGAACGTATTGCTGCCATCCGTTCTGTCATTGAAAATGCGGATGCCTCAGTGATACCAGAACATTTTACCGAATTATATGTTTCATTTGAAAATGCGATAAAACAGATACGTCGATTATGAGCCAGCAGATAAAAGATTTCCAACGCGCCACAGCTAAGCGCATACTATATATATACAAGAATATAGGGCATAGGCGTGTATTGCTTGCCGATGAAGTGGGGTTGGGTAAGACTTTTGTGGCAAGGGAAGTTATAAATCTTGTGCGTCAGTGGCACAGAGACGAGTTGCATGATGATTTCTTCAAGGTGGTGTATATCTGCTCCAATGCCAACATCGCAGACCAAAACATTGAAAAACTTGGTGTGTCAAATCGCATGAATATCAGTGAAAGTCGCCTGTCAATGCAGCATTTGTATATAACCTTAGCCAACAAGCAAAATAAGGAAAAATCTCAGATTGGTGAGATGCCAGAATCTATCATTCCGCTTACCCCTTCTACCTCTTTCCGCTTTTTCAGTGCACAAGGCACTGTCAATGAGCGTGCGCTGATATACAACATCTTGCGCTATTTGCCAGTATTTCAAACATACGATGAAGACTTGAGTGATTTCCTGAGTTGCAATGTGAAATATTGGCAATGGTATATCGAATATTATAAAAATAAGATAGAGGAATGTGGCGAAGGGTATATGTCTGAGATGCTTGAGAAACTACAAACTAAGCTGACTAACGAGCTAATTGATACGGTGATTGGCTATATTCAGAATGGTTATTCAAATAGGGAACGGGCTGAAGCCATCAATGTACTTCGCCGTCTATTTGCAGAGATAAGCATTGATATGCTTGACCCAGACTTGGTTATCATGGACGAGTTTCAGCGTTTTAATTTACTGCTTCAGCAAACTGATGATGAGCAGTCGATGCTGGCACGTCGCTTTTTTGATGACAGCCGTTCTAATACTAAAATATTATTATTGTCAGCTACTCCCTACAAGCCATATTCTACGCTTGAAGAACTAAATATCGATGGGCAAGACGAACATTATCGGGATTTTATGAAAGTGATGGACTTCCTTTTTATCTCCAAAGAAAAAATGAAGGACTTCCAACTAACGTGGCAGCAATATTCATGCGAATTGAAGCGTACAGATATCACAGACCTAACTCCTTTGCTTGAAGCTAAAAATAAGGCGGAAAATTCACTGTATAGTGTGATGTGCCGCACCGAACGGTTTAATAGTGGAATCATTAGTGACTCGGGTGTGACTGATATTGAGGTAATGCCCGAAGATATCCTCTCATATGCGCAATGTCAAAATTTGATGGATTGCCTTGCCAATGAACAGCCCAATGTGAAATTGGGTCATTTGCCGATAGAGTATGTTAAATCTTCTCCTTATCTGTTGTCGTTCATGGACAAATATGAATTGAAAAAGCAGCTAGTAAAGGCATTGCAGCAATCAGAGGTAGCAGCGAACTGCAAAATGGACACTTTGCTTCTGTCGAAGTATGCTATTAATAACTATCGGCCAATCTCGCCAACACATGGTAAATTGAAATTTCTGCACGACCTTGTCTTTGGTGAACAGAATGAGAAAAAAACACATTTGCTGTTATGGATGCCTGCTTCCAATCCATATTACAAGGCAGGAGGATTGTTTGAAAGTGAAGAGGCGAAATGCTTTTCTAAAACAATCCTCTTCTCCTCATGGGAGATGGTGCCCAGAATGATTTCGGTAATGATGTCATATTATGCTGAAAGATATACTTTGGGTATGTTAAAGAAACAATTGCCGGAATTGCGATATAAAAGCAAGTACGGTGAGAACCGTTTGCGCAATGATAGCCTATTGGAATATCCGTGTGTGTCACTGGCGAAACTATATTCTTCAAGGTTTTATTATGGTTGGAAATTATCAGATGTCAAGAGGGATATTAAGAGGAAAATTGTTCAGATGCTTGATGATAATCCTTTGACCAAATCCCTACCCAAGCGTAGTCGTGGAAATGCGATGTATATCCTCACCATTATGCAATTGCTTGATGGTGTATCCGCAGAAAACACTAAAGGTCTGTATGTTCCTGCTAATGCCATTGATGTCATGACTGATATGGCTATTGCGTCACCAGCTATCTGTGCTTATCGTCAATCGTATGACATAGAGGATGCAAAGAAGGTGGGTAAGGCTATGGTTTCGGTATTTAACAAATCAGAAAGTGCAGCAGTGATAGACCTTATATATAATAAGAAAAATGATGAAGATTATTATGAGTCCGTACTTGACTATTGTGTAATAGGCAATTTTCAGTCTGTTCTTGATGAATATGCACATACGCAGCAAACCCAATGTTTAGGCACTGTCATGGAAGAAGCGATACTTGACACCAGTAATTTGGGGATAGATACCTCAGATTCTATTAAAGAGAAGGAAAGAAAGCTGATGATGCGCTGCCATTTTGCAGTTCCTTTTATTAATAAGACCATAACAGACAAGTCTGTGTCACGTACTAAGAATATTCGCAAGGCATTCAATTCGCCTTTTCGTCCGTTTATTCTTTCCACTACATCCATAGGTCAAGAAGGGTTGGACTTCCATTTCTATGCCCGTAAGATAGTACATTGGAACCTTCCGTCTAACCCTGTTGACCTTGAGCAGCGTGAGGGACGCATCAATCGTTTCAAATGTCTTGCCATACGCCGAAATGTTGTCTCGCTTTTTGCTTCGTCCAATTATCTGACATGGGAAGAAATGTTTAACATTTCCCGTACCAAACTTAAAGGCAATAACTCCGACATGGTACCATATTGGTGTCTGCCTATCCATCTATTATCTGAAGAACAACGTAGCCATCTTCAATACATTGAACGCATCGTGCCGCTCTACCCTTTGAGTCGTGACCGATACAGATACGAAAAACTAATAAAAGTTCTTTCTCTTTACCGCATGACTTTTGGCCAACCCCGTCAAGAAGAACTCCTACAACTATTGAGAAATATGCACCTATCATACGACCAATTACAAAAACTAACTATTGATCTGTGTCCATTTAATAAAGGCTGTTGATGATTCATGATGTTTTCCCTCAAAAACGAATTTGAGAGATGAAAAGGTACGAAATATTTTTTTTAAGTATTTTTGTCGAGATTATCCTTGGTATGGTGAGAGTCTGCGACAGGTTGTCGGGCTGTGTTTTCCTGCAACGGCAGCATCCTCCCTCCCCGCGTTTGGAGGCTCCAAAGGCACCGTTTGGAGCCTCCATTCACTCCTTTGTTCGCCTTTGCAGATGAAGTCCTGCTG
>CAMWKM010000035.1 GCA_947174835.1 uncultured Prevotella sp. | reverse complement strand
CAGACATGGCCGTGACGACATGGCGTCACGAAAAGTCAACAACCATTAACAAAACTGGCGATATTTAGCAAAGTTTATCACTTTTCCACCGAAAACATACAGGGTTCTCAGATCTTATTTGCAACTTTTTTACTTTCGCTATTGCAAATTAATGGAGGCTTCAAATAGTCAGAATTGGCTCATATTTTTACATTATAAGAGTAGATTTTTATCCTCCCATTTGCATATTAGGCCGTTTACTACAATGTAGGACTTTTAATTTGTGAAAGACTATATATAAGAAAATCCCGCTAAGACCGAAGTCATTCGCGGGATTCATAATGAAAGGAGGAGTGGTACCTCCAGGAATCGAACCGGGGACACACGGATTTTCAGTCCGATGCTCTACCAACTGAGCTAAGGCACCATGATGTCACTACATTCCTTTCGTTTGTGGGTGCAAAGGTACAATAAAAAAGTGAATCGGCCAAATGTTTGGCCGATTATTTTTCAAAAAACTCTATTTTAATGGGTTAATGGATTCCATCCTTGTGCCTTGAGTTCAAACTCTTGGTTGTCTCGAGTAACAAGGACTTGTCCGAATTTTTGGTCGGTAATATGTCCGATGAGATGAATATCCTCCAGATTCTTGACCTTTTCCAAGTCACCGATGGGTACGGTGAAAAGAAGTTCGTAATCCTCACCGCCATTGAGGGCACAGGTCGTAACATTCATTTCCATCTCTTCGGCCATCACAGCGGTCTGGTAGTCAATGGGCAATTCTTTCTCAAATATGCGACAGCCCACTCCCGATTGTTTGCAGATGTGTATGAGTTCTGAGGACAATCCATCGCTGACGTCCATCATGGCAGTGGGGCGAATACCGGCCTCGCGTAGTTTCTTGATGATGTCGCCACGGGCTTCGGTCTGTAATTGACGTTGCAGGAGATATTCCTTGCCGGCAAAGTCCGGCTGAAACTCGGGTATTTGGGCAGGAAGGCCACCTGCTTTGGCTTTTCGCTTGGCCTCATCTACCATCTGGTAGTAGACGGCTTTCTCACGCTCCAGAAGTTGCAGGCCCATATAGGCGGCACCGAGGTCGCCTGATACACAGATAAGATCGGTGTTGTGGGCACCGTTACGGTAGACAATATCTTCCTTGCGAGCTTCACCAATACAGGTGATGCTAATGGCCAGTCCTGTGTAACTGCTTGTGGTATCTCCCCCCACAATGTCAACACCCCATTTGTCGCAGGCTAATCGTAGTCCGCTATAGAATTGCTCCATGTCCTCAACAGTGAATCGCTTGCTGATGGCGAGGGATACCGTTATCTGTCGTGGTGTGCCGTTCATGGCGAATACATCGCTGATGTTGACCATTGCAGACTTGTAGCCCAGATGCTGCAGGTCGATATAGGTTAGGTCAAAGTGGACACCCTCCATCAGTAGATCTGTGGTGACAAGTACCTGTGTATCGGGATAACTGAGTACTGCACAGTCATCACCGATACTGTATTTTGTAGATTCGTTTTTGATGTGCAGATCTTTGGTCAGACGATCAATTAGACCGAATTCCCCCAGTTTTGCTATTTCCATTTTTCCGTTACTTATTGCTTTCTGATTTCTCTAAGCGCACAATCATTTCGCGCATGATTTCCGTCATTATCGGCTGGGCTTTATCGGCAGCCTGCTGCACTTCCTCGTGGCTTACTTCTACGGGAGTATCGAAACCACCCAGGTCAGTGACTACGCTGATGCCAAAGGTACGGATGCCACAATGATGGGCTACGATGACCTCGGGCACAGTGGACATACCCACAGTGTCGCCTCCCAATATACGATACATCTTATATTCTGCAGGTGTCTCGAAAGTGGGGCCTTGCACACCCGTATATACGCCATAAACCAATTGGATATTCTTTTCTTTGGCTATCTGGCCGGCCATCTCGATGAGCTTATGGTCGTAGGTCTCATGCATATCGGGAAAGCGTGGGCCGGTGGGTAGGTTCTTTCCACGCAGCGGATGCTCTGGGAAAAAGTTGATATGGTCGGTGATAACCATTAAGTCTCCAATCTTGAAGGTTGGGTTCATGCCACCGGCAGCATTCGATACAAAGAGCGTCTTGATACCAAGTTCATACATAACGCGGACGGGGAAAGTGACTTCCTTCATCGAATAGCCTTCGTAGTAGTGGAAGCGGCCTTTCATGGCCATGATGTCAACACCCCCTAACTTGCCGAAGATGAGTTTGCCGCTGTGTCCTTCAACGGTAGACACGGGGAAGTTGGGTATCTGCTCGTAAGGAATTTCGAGTGCATCAGTTATTTCTGAAGCTAATTGTCCCAGGCCTGTTCCCAGTACGATGGCTGTCGTGGGACTTGTGGTCATCCTTGCCTTTAGCCAGGATGCTGTTTCTTGAATTTTTGAGTACATAGCCTTTAATATATTCGTTGAACTTTTCTTCTTGGTCAAGCATGAAGTTGACACGGACAGGCATCGCATAGATATGGCTGCGGACTTCATCGCTGAGACCATTGACATGAATCAGTCGGGCTGCATCCTTCTCTGTGGTGATAATGGTTTTGGGTGAAGGAATGGCCGCAAACTCGCTATTGATGCGGGCAATGTCTTTCCAGCGGAAATGATGATGGTCGGGAAAAGACATGACGGTGAGGTGACAGTTGATTGCTTGCTCAAAGTCTTCTTTAATCTGTCTGGGCGATGCGATGCCGGTAAGCAGGAGAACATGATGGTTCTCCAGATCATGCAGACTGCTCAGGGACTCTGCTTTTTCCTGTGGAAAGACTGGTTGCGGTGTGTCGTAGTCGAAAGTGGTGAAGTAGAGTTGTTGGTAAGGATAGAGCCTCATGGTCTTGGTGATGACGCGGAACTCCATCGGCTTGAGATCCTTGGGGCATTTCGTGATAATCACGACGTTTGCCCTGTCTTTGCCTTTCAAGGGTTCGCGTAATCGACCAGCCGGCAGCAGTTTGTCGTAGATAATCAAACGATGGTAGTCTACCAGCAGAATATTAATACCGGGTTTAACCTGCCGGTGTTGGAATGCATCATCAAGCAGGATGACGTCAAGGCTATCATCCTGTGTGGCCAGTGTGTTGATGCCCCTGACACGCTTCTTGTCTACAGCAATGGTGAGACCGGGGAATTTCCGTTTCATCTGGTAAGGCTCGTCACCGATGTCACGTGCCGTGCTCGACTCATCGGCCATTAGGAAGCCGTGTGTTTTTCGTTTATAGCCTCTGCTAAGCACTGCTACATGGTTCCGTCCTTGAAACAATCTGATCAGATACTCTACATGAGGCGTCTTGCCTGTGCCCCCTACGGTGATGTTACCTACCGAAATGACGGGAACGCGGAAGGCGCGGCTCTTCAGCAGGCCCACGTCATAACAGAAGTTGCGAAATCGCACTCCTAAGCCGTAGAGCCAGCTGAAGGGCAACAGCCATTCATTGATTTTGATGAAATCGCCTTCCAAATTTATTTCTTATTTAACAGTCAGTGAGAATGGGAGACGTGCTTGCAGACGGTTACGCTGGCGATCCTTACGCACTTCCATCAGCGGTTCATAGAGGTCACCCAGCATCTCTTTCATTTCTTCATCCAGATAACTGCCTTTCTTCTTCTCGGCACTGGCCAGCAGAGCGTCCATCCATCCGGTCTTGGCAGGATAAGAGGCAGTGTGATATTCTTCCAGTGAAGCCAGTTCAGCAGCCTTCTTTACAGCATCGTCAAGCGAACCGAGTTGGTCAACCAGTTTGATAGGCAGGGCATCGGTGGCAATCCATACACGTCCTTGAGCGATTTCGTGAACCTGCTCTTTGGTCAGTCCACGTCCGTCGGCCACGATGCTTAGGAACGTGTCATAGCCGCGATCGACGTACGACTGCAAATATTTGATTTCTGCCTCATTATCTTTGGCGAAGATGAGGTTTGTCTCATAGTCACCATATTTGTTTGTGCTCACGCCATCCCAAGTGATACCCAGTTTGTCGGTGACCAGTTCGCTGGCATTGGGAATCAGGGCAAAGATGCCGATAGAGCCAGTTACGGTAGTAGGTTCAGCAACAATATAGTTGGCAGGGGCACTGATCATATAGCCACCGGAGGCAGCATAGCCACCCATAGAGACAACTACAGGCTTTTTTTCTTTCAGTTGTTTCAGGGCGTGCCAAATCTGTTCGGAAGCAGTGGCACTGCCACCGGGCGAATTGACGCGGAGAACAACGGCCTTGACATCGTCGTCGGCTGCCAGTTTGTTGAGGTCTTCCACCGTTGTACTACCCACGATGGCATGTTCTGTATTGAATGAAGACAGGGGAGCGTCAATAATCTCGCCATAGGCATAGTATATTGCAACCTCTTCGCCCTTCTTTTTCTCTTCTGTTTTCAGATCGAGCATTTCGCTCAGAGTCAACTGGTTGATGGTCTTGTCGTCTGCGATACCCAATTTCCCTTTGATGACTTTCTTGATTTCATCAGGATATATTACACCATCAATCAATTTAGAAACTTTGTAGTCATCAACACTGGCAAAGACCATAATACTGTCGTCAGCCACTTGATTCAGTTGCTCTACAGTCACTTTCCTGCTCTCAGCCATGTCTGCCAGCCAGTGCTTCCAGATGCCTTGAAGGTAGGCTTCACGCTGCTCGCGATCGTTCTCACTCATATCTTTACGGGTAACGCTCTCCACGGCACTCTTGTATTTGCCGACACGGGTAGCCTGATACTTGAAGCCAATCTTCTCATAGAGACCAGTGAGATAGTAGCCTTTGCCACCCAAGCCCTTGAAGTCGATCATGCCTGTCTGGTTGATAAAAATGCTATCAGCCACGCTGGCCACGTAGTAGCTGCCTTGCAGATACTGGTCGGCATAGGCGATAATCCACTTGCCGCTATTTTTGAAATCTTTCAGGGCATCACGCACCTGCTGGGCTGTGGCCGGTGAATCGAAGCTTGCTGCTCCTCCTTCTATGTAGATGCCCTCAATGTTGCTGTTCTCTTTGGCAGTCTTGATGGCCTTCATCAGTTCGTCCAGTCCCATGACACTCATGTCGGCTTGGCCCAGAAGTTCCGAGAAAGGATTGTCTTCTTCTGCCCGCTCAGAAACATAACCATTGAGGTTGAGCACGAAGACAGAGTTCTTTTCAGCTTTGGCAGGAGCACTGCCACTGGCAACCATACCGGCCAGCGAAATCATAAACATGATACCGGCAATGATAGCCAAAATCACAAAACCACAGATAGTGGCAAGCGTGTACTTGAAAAAATCTTTCATAATCAGTTATTTATAATTCATTATTTCTTCCGCAAAGGTACGACTTTTTTTTGTTATCTCGTACAAAAAAGCAATATTTTGCATAATTTTCCTATGGTAATCCTATATGTTCTACCACATCATTGACATTCTTTATCATCTTTCTGAACATATATATGCCGATGACTAAGCCTATCACCCCACCAATGGTACCAGAAAAAGACAGGCTATAAGCGACATCCGGGTCTTCAATGCTGGTATTAACTTCATATATCAAATATACTAACCATAAGAGAACAGCAGGTGCTCCGATGTATAAGTAACGCATTTCGCGCTGCTTGAAACGCACAAGTTTATGGCATACATCGAGCAGATTGTCTTCCATCATGTTTACCGAACCAAGCAGTATCTTGTTCCATATTGTATATGAAAGGGCACATACCATCATCAAATTGGTAAAGACCAAAAAAGTGACAGACAATGGGAATAGGACAGTGAAGTCGAAATTCAACAGCACAATAGCCAGTAATCCACAAACTATAACCTTTGTAATGTATGTATTGACGCTACTCACCTTCTCTTTCATCACTCGTCTCATCAGTTTGTCATTCACCATACGCTCACTATCAAGTTTCCTGCGCAGCAAAGACACCTGAGTCTTCATTTCCTCAAACTCATCGTGATCATGCGAAACATTTCCTGCATTTACATTGTTACATTCCATAGTTCATTCCTCCATGTTTTATTCATTAATATTCATTTTCTTCAATTCTTCACGTATTCTCACCAGACGCACCGATACATTCTTGGTCGAAATGCCCACAATAGCCCCAATCTCCTCGTAGCAGATTCCTTCCAGCCATAGCATGATTATCGCACGGTCGAATGGTTTCAGCCGATGGATACGGTTGTAAAGCATCTTTATCTGATGCGAATCCTCGTCGCAATCCTCATACAGATTGATGTCCATAGACAGGCGCATCGTCTTGCGTTTGCGCTTCTTGCGGTCTGCCGAAACGCAAGTGTTGAAGCTCACACGCCAAATCCATGTGTCGACCTTACTCTGTCCGCGAAACGAGTTGAGACCTTTCCATAGGTTTATCAGCACTTCCTGAAAAAGATCGTTCGCCTCGTCTGCATCTTTTGCGAACATATAGCACACGGTGTATATTGAACTTTTGTGCTGCCTGACTATCTCCGCAAATTCTCTTTCGTTGTTGTTCATTGATATTCTTGTTTTATGAATTTCTGTATGTATGACGCAAAAATAAGGAAAAAACTACATATCCGGCAAGAAAATAATTTTATTATTGCCGGATATGTAGTTTTTTTCGTAACTTTGTCCCCATAAAACTAATCATATCTAAAACAAAAGACAATGAAACAGAGACTATTAATGGGCTTGCTGATGCTGATGCTCTGCACTATGGCTCAGGGAAAGAAGAAAGTGGTGAAACAGGAAGTCTGGCCAAACGGTGAGCCAATGTCTGAGTGGTTTACCGATACAACCAAGGTTGACGTGAAGACCTTGGGCAAGCAGTATGTGCTGACAGCCTACGGTGTGCGTCAGGGTACAACGGACATCCAAACGAAAGCCATTCAGGCTGTCATCGATAAGGCATCTCAAGAGGGTGGAGGCGTCATCGTGGTTCCCAAAGGCACGTTTTACACGGGTAGCCTGTTCTTCAAGCAGGGTACACATCTTTATATAGAAGAAGGTGGTGTGCTGAAAGGTTCAGAGCGTGTCCATGACTTCGAGATTCGTGAGACGCGTATCGAGGGCCAGACCTGTAAGTATTTCGTTGCCCTTGTCAATGCCGACGGTGTGGATGGTTTTACTATCAGTGGTAAGGGCACCATCGACGGTAGCGGTGAACCTTATTGGGAGGAATTCTGGATTCGTCGTTCATGGAACCGTCAGTGCACCAATAAGGATGCACAGCGTCCTCGTCTGACCTATATTTCCAATTCTAAGAACGTAACCATTCAGGATGTGCGTCTCATCAACTCGCCTTTCTGGACCAATCATATCTATCGCTGTGATCACGTGCGTTATCTGGACCTGTATATCTATTCGTCGACTACAGACATCAAAGGCCCGTCGACCGATGCTATTGATATTGATGCTTGTCATGACGTGGTGGTGCGTGGTTGCTATATGAACGTGAATGACGATGCTGTAGTGTTGAAAGGCGGTAAAGGTACCTTTGCCGATCAGGCTCCGGAAAATGGCCCTTGCTACAATATTTTGGTAGAAAATTGTCATTATGGCACGACTCATGGTTGCATGACGTTGGGTTCTGAGTCGGTTCATGACTGGAATGTTATTATGCGTAATTGCCATGCCGATAATACGAACAATGTGCTTTGGCTGAAGATGCGCCCCGATACGCCTCAGCACTATGAATATGTGCGTGTGGAGAACTTCACGGGTAAGTGCCGCAATGGTCTGCTGGTCAAGGGATGGACTCAGTTCTATGAAAAAGCTGACCGACCGGATATGCCCCTGTCACGGTGCAACAACATCACTTTCAAGAATATCAAAATGGATTGTGGTGTCTTCTTCAATGTGGAGGGGTCTGACAACTATAAGTTGAAGGACTTCTTGTTTGAGGACATTGATGTTCAAGATCATGGTAAGGAGAAAGCCTTTGCCAAGCGTCCCATAGAGAACTTGACGCTGAAGAATGTGGTGGTAAACGGTGAAACAATAGAGTGATATCCTAATGAATAGATTAGTCCTATCGCTGACACTTTTAGTGCTGGCACTCACGGCATCGGCCGTAGAGAGAAAAAAACTTAATTTCAATGCCGACTGGCGGTTACAGGTGGGCGATTTTACTGAGGCAGCCAAGGTTGATTTCGATGATTGCGCCTGGCAGCAAGTCACGTTGCCCTATGCCTTCAATGGCGATGAAGCGTTCAAGAAAGATATTGTTGACCTGACTGATACCGTTTGTTGGTATCGCAAGCACTTCGTGTTGACCGGCCAAGATCTGCAAGGCAAGGTGTTCATTGAGTTTGAAGGTGCCCGTCAGGGAGCTGATGTCTACTTGAACGGGCAGCAGGTGGGCTTCTCTGACAATGGTGTGATGGCCTTCGGCTTCGACTTGACACCGTTTGCCAATGTAGGTGAGAATGTACTGGCTGTGCGCTGCGACAACAGTTGGCAGTATCGCGACCGTGTGCTCAATAGTCGCTATCAGTGGAACGACAGGAATTTCAATGCCAACTATGGCGGTCTGACAAAGAACGTCTATCTGCATCTGACGGATAAGGTTTATCAGACACTGCCACTCTATTCGAACTTGCAGACCACCGGAACGTATATCTATGCCACAGATTTCGATATTGTCGCCCGTCGTGCTACGATTCATGTTGAGTCGCAGGTGAAAAATGAAGATACGAAGTCACGCACTTTCACGTTGCAGACAGTCGTGAAAGATATTGATGGCAAAGAGGTTGCCCGTTTCAGTAGCACTCCCGTTACCCTGCAACCGGGACAGACTTCTGTTGTCAAGGCTCAGCAGGTTGTCGCAGATCTCCATTTCTGGTCATGGGGCTATGGTTATCTTTATGCCGTTGAGACTGGTCTTATGGAAGGTAGTGTATGCTGTGATTTGGTTACGACAAGAACAGGTTTTCGCAAGACAGAGTTCAAGGATGGACTCTTCTATCTGAACGATCGCGTGCTGATGGTGCATGGCTATGCTCAGCGCACTTCCAACGAGTGGCCCGGTGTGGGAATCAGTGTGCCTGCTTGGTTGAGCGATTACAGCAATGGTCTCATGGTAGAGTCGGGGGGGAACGTGGTGCGCTGGATGCACGTCTGCCCTTGGAAGCAAGATGTTGAGTCGTGCGATCGTGTCGGTCTGATTCAGGCTATGCCTGCGGGTGATGCAGAAAAGGACGTTGATGGTGCCCGTTGGCAGCAGCGTACCCAGTTGATGCGTGATGCTATTATCTACAACCGCAATAATCCCTCTGTCATTTTCTATGAGTGTGGCAACTACCGTATCTCAAAGGAGCATATAGAGGAGATGAAGCAGATCCGCAACGAGTACGACCCCAATGGCGGTCGTGCCATCGGTTGTCGTGAGATGCTTGACCGTCCGGAGGCCGAGTATGGCGGTGAAATGCTCTATATCAATAAATCGGGAACCAAGCCTATGTGGGCTATGGAATACCACCGCGACGAGGGTCTGCGCAAATACTGGGATGAGTACAGTTATCCTTTCCACAAGGAAGGTGATGGCCCGCTCTATCGCAATGCACCTGCCAAGGACTATAACCATAACATGGATGCACTGGCATGTAGCATGGTAGAGCGCTGGCACGAGTATTGGTTGGAACGTCCCGGTACCGGAAGACGTGTCAATAGTGGCGGCGTGAAGATTATTTTCTCCGACACCAACACCCACCATCGTGGCGAGTCCAACTATCGCACCAGTGGTGTGACTGATGCGATGCGTATTCCGAAGGATGCCTTCTTTGCCCATCAGGTAATGTGGGACGGCTGGGTCAGCCCGGAAAATGAGCGTACCTATATCATTGGTCACTGGAACTATAAGCCAGGCACCGTGAAGCCCGTCTATGTTGTGTCGACTGCCGACGAAGTGGAACTATTCGTCAATGGCAAGAGTGTAGGCAAGGGCGAGCGCACTCATCAGTGGCTCTTTACTTTTAAAGACGTGAAGTTTGAGGAGGGAACACTGGAGGCTGTGGGATATACTGGCCAAACTAAAACTTCTGATTGCAAGATAGAAACGGCAGGCGAGCCTTTCCAGTTGAAGCTCACCACTATAGAGAATCCCGAAGGCATGAAGGCCGATGGGGCTGATATGGTACTTGTTCAGGTTGAGGTGGTCGATAGACAGGGCCGTCGTTGTCCGTTGGACAATCGTATGGTCAACTTCCAACTGTGGGGCGAAGCCCGCTGGATTGGAGGTCTTGCCACACGTAATAACAAGGAGTATCAGCAGGATGATGATACCAACCGTGACAAGAACCTGTTGGATGCCGCTAATAAGAAGAACGTCAGTGACAACTATGTCGGTGCCATGTCCTTGCCTGTGGAGTGTGGTGTCAATCGGGTCTTGATACGTTCTACCACGACTGCCGGCGAGATAGGTCTTTCGGTTTGTGCCGATGGCGTTCGTTCCACGTTCATAAGCCTTCACACTCAGGCTGCACCCGCTGCTGATGTCCTGCCTGCTCTTACGCTGAAACCCAGCCTTGTGCGTGGCGAAACTCCGTCTACACCCAGTTACGAAGACCGGTTTGTCAGTGTTGACATAGTCAATGCTCAGGCTGGCAGTAATCAGCAAGATGTCAGGAAATCTTATGATGACAATGAATTGACCGAATGGAAAAGTGATGGTGAGCGCGAGAATGCTTGGGTGACCTATCAGCTTGCCCGTAAGGCATCCATCAGTGAGATGACTCTAAAACTGACCGGTTGGCGTCAGAAGTGCTATCCGCTGGAGGTCTATGCCGGCAAAAAGAAGGTTTGGGAAGGCATTACGCCTGCCAGTCTCGGCTATGTCCATATCAGCATTCCGCAGCCCGTAGCCGCTAAGGATTTGACTATAAGGATGGTGGCACCGGTGCAAGATAGTCGGAAGTTTGGCTATGTGAAGGAACTGGCGGGTGGCGTAGCCAACGAATTGGATCGCATGAAAAGTGCGAAAGGCAAGGTAGAACTGCGCATAGTGGAGGTAGACTTGCTGGAAAATGCGAAATAAATTTAGTTAATAGTCGTATAGCCGGATATGCAGGATTTTCCACTCGCCACTGGCAATGCGGACATGACGACCCTGATGGCTTTGGTCACCGTTGTCGCGGCGAATGTAGTTGAGGTGGCCTGATGGGGCGATGCTAACCTCGTCGATGGAGGCAATGCCGATGCGCGGGCCGTTGAAGGGGGCCGACGGCTGACTGGTAGATGTCGCTGTGCCTTGGGTGGCAAATCCGTCTTCGCCTAATGCCACTTGCTCCTGCCGGTTGTGTTCGTATTCAGATGCGAAACTCACGACTACGCCTGTGCCAGCCAACAGGTACTCGTTCTTGTCCAGTTTCAGAAGGATGGCACCGCCTTCGGGCCATGCCGAGCCGTCGGTGGCGCGTGGATCCCAGGGCAGGGTGAGGTAGTGACGACAGGTGATGACCATCTGATCTTCCTTGATGTTGATGATGCGCTCACGGTCTTGTTCGTCGAAGAGCAGACCCCAATGGTGGTTGGCATATAGCAGCTTCTGCAACTGCCGCAGGATGTCGTAGGCATGGGTGACGCTCTCTGTCTCGCGGGGTGATGCTTGGTCGATGGCGAAGGGGGAGAAACCGAGGGCGCGGTGCTCCCCAAAAGCATACAGCGCACGTGCTCCGCTGTTTTCACAGCAACGACTTTCGGGTATGAAAAGGCGGTTATCCTTGAGCGCGTACTGGCTGGCCCATGACTTGAACCCCGTATCATAAATGTCGGGAGCCAGACAAAGCAGTTGGGGCGCACCGGCGTGCCAGAAGTCAATGAGATGAGCCAACGGACCTGCCGATGGGTATTGACCTGGCTGTCGGCCTCGACTGTTCATGGCGGCATTGACATAGAGGGGCATCTGCGTGTACTGGCGAGCCGTTTCACACAGCCGGCCTACGTATTTGGCATAATGGTAGGCCATGAATTTCTCCTCACCATAGATGTCGTTGCCGAACAATTGCCGCCAAGTGGTGGGGCGACTGATGTGCAGTGTCTTGTAAAGCGACCGCGGGATGGCCGTGTCGTATGCTTTCTCTGCCAGTGGTGAGTGGTCGCGTGCCGACTCCAGCATACCGATTTCGTTTTCCACCTGCACCATTGTCACTACATCACTGCCCACCTCGCTGATGTGTTTCATCAAGGCACCGAAAGCGCGGTTGTCGGCTTTGAACACTTCGTCCGAGAAACAACTGGCTATCTCCAGCGGCTTACCCTCGGCTGTGCAAGCTCGTGGAAACCGTTTTATATCCTGCTTAAACCACAGCGGTGCATAACACGACATCGAGTTCTTCCACGCTCCGAACCATAGGAACACGACCTTCAGTTGCTGTTCCCGTGCCTGTTGGATGGTGCGGTCGATGAGCGTGAAATCATACTGCCCCTCCGTAGGCTCCAGAAGTTCCCAGTAGGCGGGCACCAGTACGGTGTTCAGTCCTAAGACTTTCATGCGGGGCATCACCTTGTCAATGTCTGCAACCGAGGTGGCTGCCGAATTGCTCAACTCACCGCCCAAGATAAACAGGTCGTTTTGTGCTTGCAGGGTCATGGCTATGCTAAGTAGCAATGTCAGTAGTGTGGTGCGTATCATCATATTCGCTCTTGATTTATTTTGATGACAAAGGTACAAAAAAAAATCGAATGAGCCAAATTGCTTTACAAAAAATATTTTGCTGCATTGCTGCATTGTTGCATTGCTGCATTAAGGAATTTCACATACAGTGTGAGGTGATGAAAGAAGTATATATATATTATTATATATATTATAATATATATAATAATATAATTTTACTCTGTCTGTTTGGGATGCCATATCGGAAAATCCTTAATGCAGCAATGCAGCAATGCAGCAATGCAACATTTTGCGTTTTGTCCCCCAGCTTGCGAGGGCGAATGAGGCACTTGCGGAGGGTAAGTCTCGCGGATGCCCTGTGTGAATGGGCGATTCACGTTTTTTAAGGCGTGAAGGCGGTTTCTTTAACAGATTTTTACAAGTTACGGAATATCGATTTTTGGCTCTTGGCGAAAAAGGCAGTACCTTTGCACTTGTCAACTGCTTCGAGGGGTTATGTCAGTATTTCTTTGACATGTTTGTTTACCAAGGAAAAGATGTCTCACACATTTTTTTGATGTAAAAATGTCTTAAAAAAATTGTGAGAATAGAATATTATTCATACCTTTGCACCGATATTTTAGAATGATTTGGTTCGCTATAGACGCGATTAAAAGGGAATCGAGTGAGAATCTCGAACAGACCCGCTGCTGTAAGTTCCAAATGTTTCAACACCGGAAAGCCACTGACCAAGCAAGCGTGCGACGGTTGGGAAGGCGGTGAAGAAAGGAATAAGTCAGAAGACCTGCCAATGTTATAATTCGCATTTATTGCGCTCGAGGTTTAGCGTAGCGATAAACATTGTTGATAAATGAAAACAACGCTTCAGAGGTTGTTGGGTGCATTGATATGCATACATTGTTGTGTGGTAGATGGTATTTCTGTCTTTGCTGCGGAAAAGATAGACAGCGTCGTAACCCTTAAAGGATTGACGGTCACTGCCTCACAGAAACTTGCAACAGTTCAGGAACTTACCGGCATAGAGTTGCAGTCGTTGTCTACTACGACCATAGCCGATGCTCTGAAATATTTTGCGGGTGTGCAGATCAAGGACTATGGCGGCCTCGGTGGTCTAAAGACAATAAATGTCCGTTCTCTCGGTGCTCAACACGTGGGAGTATATATAGACGGTATCCGTATCACCAATGCACAGAACGGAACGGTTGACCTTGGGAAGTTTTCACTATCAACGCTCGAATCTGTCTCACTTTATAATGCCAATAAACTTAGTACATGTCAGTCTGCCTCGGAATATGCTTCTGGGGCTACGGTATATCTGCGCACACGTAAGCCGACAAGCGATTCCGTGTCGCTGACGGGGCGGTGGGCATCGTTTCACACATATATGGGGCGCATCAATGCACAATACAGCCGTAAGGGATGGAGTGGATTCGTTGATGGGGAATATCTGAACTCAAAGGGAGACTATCCGTTCCGATATAAGTCGCAGTATGAAGACACCATCGGACAACGCAGAAACTCAGACATAGAATACGGTCGTGTGGAGGCTGCACTCTTCCGACAAGGCTTTTCTTCACACTTTTATTATTATCAGTCGGAACGAGGTTGCCCTGGGGGCATTGTCCGACGACTTTCTGATAAATACACCAACGTAGGCCGAGAATGGGATAGAGACTTATTTGTCCAGGCCTCCTACCGTCATCTCTTTAACGAAAAATATGAGTTGAAGACCAATCTGAAGTACGCCCACGAATATTTGCGCTATTGTACTGATTATCCCGAAAATCAGAATACGGCCAAGGTCGACAATCACTACCGGCAGCATGATGCCTTCGCATCTGCAGCCGGAGCATGGTATCTGGCCGACTGGCTGTCGGTCAATCTCGCCTATGATGCCCGTATGTCGTGGCTTGATGCCGACCTGAAGCGTTTCAGCCCCGTGAGACGCGTAGACCAGAAAACTGTTGCAGCGGCACAAATCAACTATCGCTCGCTGCGTGTGGCCGCCTCATTGCTGTACCAGCATTACAAAGACTATACGCGTCTGAAAGTCGGAGCCGCTGACCCACTAAGCCGTTTCACGCCCTCGGTGTCGATCGGATATTCGTTTAATGCCCTTACATTGAGAGCATGGTACAAGACTATATTTCGCGCACCTACTCTCAACGACCTATATTACACCCAAGCCGGCAACCGTAATCTGAAGCCTGAATACACCCGGCAGTTTGACCTCGGTGCCGAATACAACTACTCCGTGCCCCGATGGGTCGCTTCGGTGCAGGCCGATGTTTATGTCAATCACATTGATGACCGCATAGTGTGCCTGCCGATAAAAGGTACCTACACATGGTCGATGATGAACTACGGCAAGACATACTGCCGTGGGCTCAACATGACTGCATCGGGTCGCTATATGCCTGGGCCGTGGAATTTTTCGCTGCTGACCTCGCTGACATGGCAACGTGACCTGAACCGCACTGACCCCGAAAATAAGAACAGCTACAATAAACCAATCTGCTATTCGCCAACCCTCTCGTTCGGCATAACCGCTATTGCGGCATGGAAAAACTATTCGCTCACAGTTTCCGAGCTCCATGTGGGTGAGCGGATGTGGTCGTATGCCGACCCGGAGGACGTGCTGACACCCTATAACAATGTCGATGTGAAGTTGTCGACGGTGATGAGTCGCTTTCTTCTATCGTTGGAAGTCAATGATCTTTTTGATGTGCAGTATGAGCACATCCCCCGCTATCCCATGCCTGGTCGTCATTTCAGGCTGACGGCTTCATTCACGCTCTGATAACTCTAATCATTCATACATTAATTATGGCAAATAAACTCATATCTTTGATAGCATTGCTGTTAATTCTGGTTCCTGTTACGGGCTTTGCACAGGAACGAATCATCTTGCTCAATGAAGGCAACTGGCAGGCCGACAACGGCAAAATCACCTATTTCGAGGATGGTAAGATTGTCAGCAACCAATGGTTCCGTGATGTCAACGGCATGAAACTCGGTGACACGCCCAACGACATTATCGCCGTGAACGACAACTTGATAGCCATTGCTATTAATTGGTCGAACATTGTGCAGTTCATCACTCCTGATGGTAAGGCGGTCGCTGCTACCGAGGATGTACCCAACAACCGTAAACTCGCATCCGACGGAAAGTATGTCTATATCTCGTCGTACGGTCACGAATGCCGTATTGGCAACCGTTTTGTCGATTTCGAGAAAGGCTTTGTCGCCAAGATTGATGTATCTGATTTTGAGGTTGTCGCTGCCGTTGAGGTAGGCTATGAACCCGAAGGCATTGCCTTGTATGACGGGCATCTCTTTGTAGCCAACACCGGTGGATATGCGTTTCAGGAACCTCACGAATATGAGACGACTGTGAGCATCATCAATGCTGAGACTATGAAGGTTGTCCGCACGGTTGACACCGGTCAGATTAACCTTTACGGCAAGATGTCGCAGAGTGGGAAATATCTATGCATCAACTCTCCGGGTGACTACTATGAGATACCGGCGGCTGCCATCGTATTCGACTGCGAGGCTGCTCTCGCTGGGAAGCCCGACCGGGACTGCTTTGTCTCTCTCCCCTATGCCGCGACCTACAACTGCGTCACCCGCGACGGACACTTCTATGCCATCGGATCTCGCTACTCTTACTATACGGGCGAATACACCTTCAACTACGTCACCATCGACCCTGCTATTGTGATGGAAACAGAAGGGGCAGCCGGTGTGGCTGAAGATTTTCCCGGAAACGTCCTCGCTGACCTGAAGAAATTAGGTATGCCTTACGGTCTGTATATCAACCCCTACACCGGCTATATCTACGCCACCGATGCCGGCGGCTTTGTCGAAAGCGGCACACTCTATCAGTGGTCGCCCGAAGGTAAGCTGCTCGGCAATTATGGTGTTTACATAAACCCGGCTCACTTCCTCGCCTTAAAACCTGATAATTATTCCGGCATCGAAAATATTTCCGATGCAACGGAAACATCCGATATGCCCATCTATAATCTTCAGGGCATTAAAATCACATCACTGGTGCCCGGCCAAATATATATCCAAAGCGGAAAGAAATTTATCTATCAACCATAAATTAATTATCAAACAATTATGAAATTAAAACATTTACTAATTTCGTTCATGGCCTTTGCCTGCGTTTTCCCTGTAGAAGCCGTGCCGGTCAAAGTGACCATGAACGCTGTTTCGACCACCATGAGTCTGGTCGAAAGAAACTCTGGGACGGCAATCGATGTTGGTGACCCGTCCAATAAGGTGTATATGTTCGATGCACCCGCGGGAGAATATGTGTTGACAGCCTATGCCACAAACGGTACGACTGTCAATGGCACTATTGTACTGACAGTCGCCGACACTTCCGACGAACAGGCTGTCACTGTAATTACCAACACCGTTTATGTTTCCAACAAATATGACGATGGTACGGCATGGACTATGGATAACGGTGACTATACTCTCGATGTCATAGTCAACACCCGCGAAGGTGAACGCCAGACCGTGACCGTAGGCAACAGCACGACTGCTGGACGCAATACCTTTCTCGCACTTAATGGAAACAGCTATAATGTCGCCTTCATACCGAGCGAAGCACACAAGGCAGAAGGTTATACCACCCTTTACAAAGGCGGCACGCTTACTGCAAACATAAATGTTTACGGTGCGATCCCCAAGGCTGCTGACTACAGTATCAGTCTGCCGACTGAAGCTGAGCTTATGGTTGGTCTAAAGTTTACACACTTCACGGATTTTACTCCCGTAGAACCTAAATCAACCGAAATCAAGGGTAACGTCAAGACCGTGACCTACAATCTCGCTGATGCACAGATATATAATTATCGTACATGGATGAAAGATGGTCTTACCCAAGCCGGTTACTTCACCATGAGCATTGACCCGGCTAAATGCCCGGCCGTAGCGTTCACCGAAGCTGATTATGATGCATACAATCCTCATCAGATCAACCACGATCCTCAGAGCAATAAGGGTTATGAGACAGGCAATATATTTGTCAATATCAATCATCAGGGCCATCTGAAACTCAATGTGGGCGACACATTCGATGCCCACGCAATGCGTACATGGGAACTGACCGACAACTCCACCAATAACTATTTCATGGAACCCGACTTCCATTATACGGTAGTCGATCTTGCCGGAAACCCCTCTACTGATATAGTCGAAATATCCACCAACCAAACCAATCCTTCCGCATGGTCAAAAATCAAAGCCGTTGGTAAAGGTACTGCTATCGTACTCGTGACCTACGATGCAATCGGCGTCAACTACTACAGCGGTGTCAACAAATCGGAATATCTCGGTGGTGAGCACTGGGGCGCAATATGGCCTGAGAACACCGCTGTCTACGTTGTAAGCGTCGGTGAAAACAACTCAGGCATCAAACCCAATATGACGATTAACTCCGAATACAACAAAGAGACTCTCAAACTCGCCGGTAACGACGTTGATGCTGAGCATGACGTATTTTATTATCTCGACACAGACCAAGGTGCCACCTATACTTTCACTCCCGAAGGCGTAGACAATGTAACCATCGCTTACCCTGCCATCGGTGACCGCACTGTCACATACAACGGTTTCGGTTCGGAAGGTGTAACCAAGAACGAGGACGGTTCCTATACCCTGCTTCTTAAGCATGGTCGCCAGATTGTCAAACTGACCGATGCAGCCGGCAACTCGGCATATCAGGTGTTGACCGCCAAAGAGTGCCATCGCGAGATTGTCAACGACACTCGCAACGGCAGTAAAATATTCCAACCCGGTGACAAGGTGAAAATCCAGTATTCGGGTCTCTACCATCCCGCCAATAAACTTGCCGGTATTTACAACATGTCAGCATACGTGACATATAACGGTGTACCTAATGGATCGTCACTCATCCTTGGTTCTGGTCAGTATACTTTTGGTTCGGCTGCTTCGGCCCAAGCTGTTACAGTAACAATTCCAAACGACTACGATGTAAACGCTGCTCCGGAGATAGTCATGGACAAAGGAGTGATCCAAGTTAACGGCTACGGTGATCCTATCGGGAATCATCGTACTATCAGTCCTCTCGCTGGACGCTCACCCAACTTCACAGCGATAGCCCATAAAACTTATTTCGGTGCAATTCCTGATGTTAGAATCCCGATATCGGCTGTCAAGGACTTTACAATCAAACTGCAAATCAATGTAGAAGATGCCGATGTCAGAATCACATTCAATGATATTGAGCTCTCTCCCGACGAAAACGGTGAGTATATTGGCACATACGGCACTTATAATGTTGATGCCTTAAAAG
This sequence comes from uncultured Prevotella sp., assembly GCA_947174835.1. GTDB lineage: Bacteria > Bacteroidota > Bacteroidia > Bacteroidales > Bacteroidaceae > Prevotella. The sequence continues at coordinate 5,269 of CAMWKM010000035.1, read as the reverse complement.
AAGGTTATTGCTACTATCATAATACCTTTAAAATTGGTGATGATGCAGAAGGTGTGCAGACGTTCAATATCGAAATGGAGGAACTTCAAGACGCATGGGACGGCCAGACACTCACCGAGCCAGTCTCGGAAGAGGGTGTGTACTTGATTTCCAAAGGTAGCGAACTCGCATGGCTGGCCAAATATGTGAACGATGGTAGCCTTACGGCAAATGCACGTCTCACACAGGATGTCAATCTCGGTGGTTTCGAATGGACTCCGATTGGCAATGCTTCATCTAAGACATATAGCGGTAACTTCGACGGAAAGGGGCATCAGATCAAAGGTCTGTATATCAACGCACCTACGAAGGATAATGTGGCACTTTTTGGTTATCTTAAGAGCGGTTCTATCACCAACCTGACTGTAAGCGGTTCGGTTAGTGCTAAACAATATGTTGGGGGTATTGTTGGTTACATTCAGGCTGATGGAACTGTGGACCGTTGTGTTAATCTTGCTGATGTAAAAGGTACAGGCAATTATGAGGGCGGTATCGCAGCCAGCGCAAACAATGCTACGGCTAAAATTACCAATTCCTATAATGTCGGTCACATCACAGGCGCTACAAACTGCGGTGGTGTCACGGGGTATAATAACGCAGCCACTGTTATAGAGAATGTATTCAACGTCGGAGAAATTACGGCTACAAATGCTGGTGCTTGTGTAGGTGGCGGTTCTGCCAAAAACAATGTCAGGAACGCATTCGCCACTAAAAACTATACTATCACCACAGGCCAAACTACAGTTACCGAGGAGCAGATGCGCTCGGGTGAGGTGGCTTATCTGCTCGGTGAAGCCTTTGGTCAGATGATCGGTGTCGACGAGTATCCTGTCATCGACGGTCTGAAAGTATTCTACAATGAGGAGACCAACACCTACTACAATGAGACCTACCCCGTGACCGTGAAGATGAACGCTGTTTCGACCACCATGAGCATGAAGATGAAAGATTCAGACAAGACTATTCCTGTAGGCGAGCCTGAAAAGCAAATCTATACATTCAATGCACCGGCTGGTGAATATATCCTGACGGCTTACGGCAAGAACGGTGTGACAGTCAACGGCACTATCGTTGTCAATGTAGAGAAGTCGGAGGAAATGCAGGAGTTCATGATACTCACCAACACCGCTTACGTCACCAACAAGCATGACGACGGCACAACATGGACAGTTGATGATGGAGACTACACCCTTGATGTTACTGTCAACACCCGCGAAGGTGAACGCCAGACCGTGACCGTAGGCAATAGCGTGACAGCGGGACGCAACACCTTCCTGGCATTGAACGGCAACAGCTACACCGTAGCTTTCATTCCCAGTGAGGCGCATCAGGCAGAAGGCTACACTACGCTTTACAAAGCCGGAACTTTGACTTTCAATGTCAACGTCAACGGTAAAATACCGATGGCTGCCGACTATAGTATCAGTCTGCCGACCGAAGCCGAGCTTATGATCGGTCTCAAGTTTACACACTTCACAGATTTCACTCCTGTCGAGCCCAAGTCGACCGAAATAAAGGGTGACATAAAGACCGTGACCTATAATCTCGCAGATGCTCAGGTCTATAACTACCGCACATGGATGAAAAACGGTCTTACCCAAGCCGGCTACTTCACTATGAGCATTGATGAGGCAAAACGCCCCGAGCTTAACTTTACCGGTGAAGATTATCAAGCTTTCAATCCCAAGACAATCAACTATACCGCTCAGAGCAACAAAGGCTACGAGACCGGAGATATCTTTGTCAATATCAATCCCGAAGGTCATCTGAGGCTCGATGTCGGTGAAACATTCGATGCCCACGCGATGCGTACATGGCAGTTGACCGACAACTCTACCAACAACTACTTCATGGAGCCGGACTTCCATTATACGGTTGTAGACCTTGATGGCAAACCATCCACAGGAGTAATCGAAATTGAAAATGCTGATACGTCGGTATCTCCGTGGTCGCAGATTAAAGCAGTCGGTAAAGGCACAGCCATTGTACTTGTGACATACGATGCAATAGGTGTAAACTACTATAGCGGTGCTAAGAAGACCGAGTATCTCGGTGGCGAATATTGGGGGGCAATTTGGCCTGAGAACACTGGAGTCTATGTGGTAACTGTCGGTGATGATGCCACAGGTATTAAACCTAATATGCTGATTAATGAAGCGTATAACACTGGTGCTTTGAAACTCGCTGGCGTAAATGTTGACGCAGAGCATGATGTGTTCTATTATCTTGATACCGAGGAAGGGGCGACTTATACGTTTACGCCAGAAGGTGTGGATGATGTGACTATTGCCTATCCGGTTATCGGTGAACAGACTGCCAGCTACAGCGGTTTCGCTTCCGATGGAGTTACTAAGAACGATGATGGGTCGTACACGCTCCTCCTTAAGCATGGTCGTCAGATCGTAAAACTGACCGATGCTACAGGTAAGTCGGTCTATCAGGTAATGACCGCTAAGGTGTGTCACCGTGAGATTACAAACGTGACCAATGAGGGAAGCGATATGTTCTATCCCGGTGATCAGGTGAAGATTCAGTACTCGGGTCTCTTCCATCCTGCCAACAAATTGGCTGGTATATACAATATGTCGGCATACGTGACATACAATGGTGTGCCCAACGGCACATCGCTGATACTCAGTGCCAATCAATATACGTTTGGCTCGGTGCCCAAGGCGCAGGCTGTAACGTTTGACATTCCTGCTGATTATGACGCTGAGGCTGAACCTGAGCTTGTGCTGAGTGATGGTGTTATCCAAGTCAACGGTTATGGTGATCCGATAGGCAATCATCGCTACATAGATCCGAAAGCCGGTCGATCTCCTAATTTTACGGCCGTTCCGCACAAAACTTATTTCGGTTCTATCCCCGAGGTGCGCATCGCCGTCTCGTCCGTAAAGACAGGTGTTACCAATATAGTTTCTGATAACAAGGGCAACGTACTGTATTATAATTTGGAGGGTCAGGCTTCTGCTACTCCTTATAAAGGTTTGAACATCGTGCGTACAGTTAGCGGTAAAACAAGAAAGGTGTTTATTAAATGATATAATATAATATAATAAGTAAGGTTATAATATAACGATGCAGTGCCAAATTGTCAGCCAAGACAGTTTGGCACGCTTTTCGCTTAAAATGTGGCAGAAATACGTGAAATATTATAATATAAAAAAGTAAGTATTATGAACATCAAACCATTAGCAGACCGCGTGCTGGTAGTGCCTGCACCGGCTGAAGAGAAAATCGGTGGAATTATTATTCCCGACACAGCAAAGGAAAAGCCCCTTCATGGCATCATCAAAGCCGTTGGTAAAGGAACCAAGGACGAAGAGATGATTCTGAAAGAGGGTGATGAGGTGCTTTATGGCAAGTACAGTGGCACCGAGATTGAACTTGAGGGTGAGAAGTATCTGATGATGCGCCAGAGCGATGTGCTCGCCATCATTGAAAAATAAATAAGATAAAAAATAATAGAAACTATGGCAAAGGAGATTAAATTCAATATTGATGCCCGCGAGTTGATGAAGCAGGGTGTTGATCAGTTGGCAAATGCAGTCAAGGTGACATTGGGCCCGAAGGGTCGTAATGTGGTGATTGAGAAGAAATTCGGTGCTCCCCAGATTACCAAGGACGGTGTGACCGTAGCCAAGGAGATTGAATTGGAAGACCACTTTGAGAATACTGGTGCCCAGTTGGTGAAGAGCGTAGCCTCGAAGACAGGTGACGATGCCGGTGATGGTACTACCACGGCAACTATTCTGGCACAGGCTATTGTCAGCGAGGGTCTGAAGAACGTGACTGCCGGTGCTAACCCCATGGATCTGAAACGCGGTATTGACAAGGCTGTAAAGGCTGTGACCGATTTCATTGCCCAGAAGGCTGAGCAGGTGGGTGACAACTATGACAAGATTGAGCAGGTTGCTACTGTCAGTGCCAACAATGACAAGGAGATCGGTGAGTTGCTGGCTGAGGCTATGCGCAAGGTGTCGAAGGATGGTGTCATCACTATTGAGGAGTCGAAGAGCCGCGACACCCACATCGGTGTGGTGGAAGGTATGCAGTTCGACCGTGGCTATCTGTCGGCTTACTTTGTGACCGACTCAGAGAAGATGGAGTGTGCCATGGAGAATCCCTATATTCTTATTTATGACAAGAAGATCTCTAACATCAAGGAGTTCCTGCCTATTTTGCAGCCTGCTGCCGAGAGTGGACGTCCCTTGCTGATCATTGCTGAGGATGTAGACTCTGAGGCTCTGACGACTTTGGTTGTCAACCGTTTGCGTGGTGGTTTGAAGATCTGTGCTGTCAAGGCTCCTGGCTTCGGGGATCGTCGTAAGGCTATGCTTGAGGATATCGCAGTGCTGACTGGTGGTACCGTTATCAGCGAAGAGAAGGGCTTAAAACTGGAGCAAGCTACTATTGAGATGCTGGGCACTTGCGATAAGTTGACTGTGAGCAAGGATAATACTACTATTGTCAACGGTGCCGGTGATTCGCAGGCCATCAAGGATCGTATCAACCAGATTAAGGCAGAGATTGAGAATACTACCAGTTCTTACGACAAGGAGAAGCTGCAGGAGCGTCTGGCCAAGTTGTCAGGTGGTGTGGCAGTGCTCTATGTCGGTGCTAACAGCGAGGTGGAGATGAAGGAGAAGAAAGACCGCGTTGACGATGCTCTGTGCGCAACCCGTGCTGCTATCGAAGAGGGTGTTGTGGCCGGTGGTGGTACAACCTATATCCGCGCCTTCGAGGCCCTGAAGGATCTGAAGGGCGACAATGCCGATGAGCAGACAGGTATCAATATTATCAAGCGTGCCATTGAGGAGCCGTTGCGCCAGATTGTCACCAATGCCGGTGGCGAGGGTGCTGTCGTTGTTCAGAAGGTTCGCGAGGGCGAAGGTGATTTTGGTTACAATGCTCGCACTGATGTCTATGAGGATATGCGTCAGGCCGGTGTTATTGACCCCGCCAAGGTTGCCCGTGTGGCTCTGGAGAACGCTGCTTCTATCGCTGGTATGTTCCTCACTACCGAGTGCCTCATCGTTGACAAGCCTGAAAAGGAACCCGCCATGCCGATGGGTAATCCGGGAATGGGTGGCATGATGTAAGTTGAAAGTGGCTTTTTGCCACCTCGGTTTAGCAAAAGGAAATGAGATATTATATAAATGTTTCATTTCCTTTGATTTATGTCAATATCCTATGTTTTTTGATAAAAAACGTTTGGAGGGAATTGAAA